>CALYAP010000050.1 GCA_944393575.1 uncultured Clostridia bacterium | reverse complement strand
AAAGAGAGTAAATTTTCCAGCAAGGTAGTTTTACCTGCGCCAGGTGAGCCCATAATATTGAGAGTCAAGATATGTTTATCAGCCAAAAGCGTGCGGTTTTTAGCCGCATAGGCATTGTTAATATCCATGATATTAGCATTTATATCTAATTGCATTATCGATCGCCCTCCTCAAAATCAATGCTTGCAAAGTAAACCTCTGTACCAGCTAAAATTTCTTCAGCGGCCGTATGACAATCAGGACACTGTAAAGGAATATGCTCCTGTTCAAAAATTTTACCACATTGCGGACAGCGTGTTTTTATAGGTAAAACCTCAGTTATCAGTCTAGCCCCTGAAAAGATAGTATCGTCCGTCAATGCTTCAAAAGCGAACTCAAAGGCAGCTGGCATCACATTAGCTAAAACACCTACTCTAACAGTCAGGCTGTTGACCTTCGCGACCTTATATTCAGACAAGGCATCAGCCGCTCGATTTAAAATTCCTTCCATCAAAGACATTTCATGCATTTTATTTGTTCAACCTTTGCTGCAATTCCTCAATCGTAATCGTTGGTATGCCTAACGATTGAGCTTTGTCAAATTTACTACCTGGGTTAGCCCCCAAAAGCAAATAACTGGTCTTCTTACTGACTGAAGAGCTAGTTTTGCCGCCATTTCTCTCAATAAGATCTTTAGCCTCATCTCTGCTCATGCCCGGTAGTGTACCGCTGATTACAAATACCTGTCCAGATAAAGGCAAATCATCGCTAACGGTATTCTTCTCCCCATGAAAATTCAGACCAGAATTTTTCAACCGTTCAATTAAAAGCAAATTTCGTTCTTCATGGAAAAAATCAACAATACTTTTTGCAATAACTGGCCCGATTTCCGGTATAGAGTTCAAACTATCTTCATCAGCAGCAATGAGATCATCAATATCAGCAAAATGACTGGATAGCACTTTGCCGGCGCGTTCTCCAACATGTCTGATGCCCAAAGCAAACAAAATCCTGCTTAAAGGCTGCTGCTTACTTTTTTCTATGGAACGCAATAAATTATCAGCAGATAACTCGCCAAACCCTGGCAAAGCGATGATAGCTGATTTATCTAAATGGTATAGGTCATCAATATGATGAATGAGACCATTGTCCAATAAAGTTTTAACTACACTTGGTCCCATACCATCAATGTCCATAGCGTTTTTTGAGACAAAATGCACTATTGATTCATAAAGACGCGCAGGACAATAGACATTGGGACAACGCCGGACAGCCTCTCCTACCGGACGAATACTGGGAGTCCCGCATTCAGGACAATTAATCGGCATAACAAATTGCTGTTCAGTGCCAGTACGCTTATCTTTAAGAACCTTAACTACTTCTGGAATAACATCTCCAGCTTTCTGGATCAAAACCCTATCGCCGATTCGGATATCCTTATCTTTAATGTTATCTTCATTATGCAGAGTAGTCCTGCTGATCGTACTGCCGGCTAAGAAAACCGGAGTCAATACTGCAGATGGGGTCATAGCCCCTGTACGACCTACACCAATAATAATATTCTCAACCGTTGTCTCTGCCTGCTCTGGCGGAAATTTATAGGCTATTGCCCAGCGGGGAAATTTGCCAGTAGCACCTAAGGATGCCCGGTTGGCAATATTATCCAGCTTAATTACCATACCATCGATATCGTAAGGAAGTTTATGTCTTTTAGTAGATATTTCTTCAATATACTCCATGATGTCGTCTACGGTATAGCATAACCTTCTCTCAGGATTAACTGGCAATCCAAGATCGCTTAATCCTGTCAATAATTGCTGCTGAGATATAGGGGCAAATCCTTGGGAAGAGATAATATCATAACAAAAAATTGATAACCTTCTGCTAGCAGTAATCTTGGGATCAAGCTGGCGCAGGCTCCCCGCGGCAGCATTACGGGGGTTAGCAAAAAGCGATTCGCCATTTTCTTCCCGCTCTGTATTAAGCTCAGCAAAAATATGCTTAGGCATATACGCCTCACCACGAACCGTCAGCTCCGCAATATTCTCTTTTAGTTTGCGGGGAATAGCTTTTATTGCTTTAGCATTAGCGGTGACATTTTCGCCAGTAATACCATCTCCACGGGTAGCGGCTGCGCTAAATTTACCATTTTTATAGCTAATGCTCAAGGTAAGTCCATCCATCTTCGGCTCTACAGTAAAAGCTAGCGATGTTAGGCCAGCTTTTTGCAATCTGGTAATAAAGGCTTCAATATCATCCCGTGAGAAAGCATTTTCTAAGGATAAGAGAGGTTGTGGATGATGCACTGTGGCAAAGGCAGGCAAAGCTTCACCACCCACCTTCTGCGTTGGCGAATCAGGATCTAAAAATTGGGGGAATGCTCTTTCCAAAGATTTCAATTCCTCCATTAGAGCATCATACTCAAAATCACTGATCAATGGCGCATCTTCAACATAGTAGGCTTTATTATGCTTGGCTATTTCTTGTTTTAAATAATCTATTCTCGTTTTTGCTTCTGCTTCGCTCATATATCCTCACTAAATCTTTTTCACTGGAGCATATTTCCAAATCAGTTTTTTGATGCCAATATGGGGAAAAGCTATCTCTAATATCATATCATCACCAGAACCATTGACTTTTACTACAACACCATCACCAAATTTGGCATGACGTAATTTATCGCCAACATTGATTAGTTCTTTCTTTTTGGGTTCCGGTTCGATAGGTTTGGCAGCCACAAAAACCGTAGCAGGAGTCATGGGGACTTCTTTTTTAGTCTGTCGATAAGGTTCGCTCTGATCACTAAAGGCACCATATCTTTGGATCAATTCTGGTGGTATTTCTGCGATAAAACGCGAGGTTTTATTGCTTTCATAATGTCCCCATAGCTGCCGCCGCATAGCCCCGGTTAAAATCAAACGCTCCTTAGCACGGGTCATTCCCACATAACATAAGCGGCGCTCCTCCTCTAGTTCAGAATCATCAAAACTGAACAGAGTTTTTTTATGGGGGAATACCCCCTCCTCCATTCCGACTAAAAAAATAACCGGGAATTCTAGCCCCTTGGCGGAATGAAGCGTCATGAGGGTTAGATAGTCAGGATTTTCTTCTGCATTATCCATATCTGTCGCTAGGGCTAATTGTCCCAGGAAAGCTACCAGGGGCGGCTCATTTTCATCATCAGGTATCGAGCTGTAATTCTCTGCATAATAACGGTCAAAATCAATAGCAGTATCATAAAACTGCTCCATGATTTCACTTTTAGCTTCCTTTTGCTCATCAGCAGCGATCATACTACTATACCCCGAACACCTCCATACCTCGTCGATAATAGTGGCGATAGATGATTCCTCAGCAGCAAATTTTCGCAAAGTATTCAATAGAGAAGCTAGTTCAATTAATTTCTTTCTGGCAGCGCTACCAAGAGAATCATCCTTGTCTATAGTATTTAAAACATCCCATAAGGGAATATCTTTTTGTCTGGCAATAGCTTCAAGTTTATCCCAAGTAGCTTTACCAATGCCGCGTTTAGGCTCATTATAAATACGACGCAGCGCCTCAGTGTCATAAGGATTACTCAAAAGCCGTAGATAAGCTAATGAATCTTTGACCTCTTTGCGCTCATAAAACTTGATACCACCATATACACGGTAGTTGATATTGTAGCGGATACATTCATCTTCAAAAAGACGGCTCTGCCCATGGGTACGGAATAGCACGGCACAATCGCTTAAAGAATAGCCTGAATCAAGCAAGCCGACAATACTTCTGATAACATAATTGGCTTCTTCACGATCATCGCCGGCACGGTAATAAATAAGCTTTTCTCCGCATCCGGACTCAGTAAAAAGATTTTTATCCTTACGTGCACGATTATTGGCAATGACAGCATTAGCAGCATCAAGAATATTTTGCGTTGAGCGGTAGTTTCGTGTTAAGGGCAATTCAACACAGTCAGGATAATCCTTAGGAAAATCGAGAATATTGGAAATATCGGCGCCACGCCATTTATAAATAGATTGATCAGGATCTCCTACCGCAAAAATATTGCCAGTTGTCCCAGCTAAAAGACGAATAAAACGGTATTGACAATGATTAGTGTCCTGATATTCATCCACTAGGATATGTTTAAAACGCTCCCGATATTTTTCTAGCACCAACGGGTGCTTTTCCAGCAACCATACGCTCTGAGTCAATAGATCATCAAAATCAAAGGCATTGGCCTGCCGCAACATTTCTTGATATCTGGCATAGACGCGTCCAATATTTCTTGTCCACTCATCATCTTTACCTATGGCAAATGAATCAGGACGGATCAACATATTTTTTGCTGCACTAATCTGTCCCAATACCGCAGATGGATGATATTCTTTTTCCTTGTTACCCAGTCCCAATTCTATCAGGCAGCGCTTAATTAATGCCCTACTATCAGCATCATCATAAATAACAAAATCCCTGGCAATACCAAGATTATCCGCTTCCATCCGCAACAGCCGGCTGCAAATAGAATGAAAAGTGCCTATCCACATCCATCTTGTATTAATCCCGGTCAAATCTTCTACGCGATCTTTCATTTCATTAGCTGCTTTGTTGGTAAAAGTGACCGCCATGATATTATGCGGACTAATATTTTTTTCTTCCATCAACCAGGCTAAGCGTCTGACCAAAACTCTGGTTTTACCGCTTCCCGCTCCGGCAATAACTAATATGTGCTGGTTTTCAGAACAAACAGCTTCTTTCTGCTGTGAATTTAACCCTTCAAAAATGTCCATTGAATCCTCACTATAACTATTTATGGCCAACTTGTATATAATTCGTCGCTCAAAAAATTTTCCCTCTACCGAGGTGGATACTTTCCGCTGTAGCCGCATAATATGTAAAAAAAAGAGAGGGGTACGATTATGCCAAACATATTTTTAAGCCCATCCACCCAGGAATATAATGAATATATCACTGGCGGCAATGAAGAATATTATACTAATCTAATCGCTGATGCGATGGAGCCATATCTACGCGCTTCTGGAATCACCTTCACGCGCAATGATCCTGCATTAACGGTAGGCGGTTCAGTTAGTGCTTCTAATGCTGGTAACTATGATTTACACTTAGCTATCCATAGCAATGCCTCACCGCCGGCTTTATCCGGGAGAGTTCAAGGAACTGATGTCTATTATTATCCAACTAGTACCCGGGGGCAGCGAGCAGCAGAGATTATTGCCGAAAATATAGAGACGATCTATCCTTATCCAGAATTAGTTGGCACTGTTGCCAGCAATCAATTATATGAGCTCAATAATACCCGCGCCCCAGCAGTATTGGTAGAATTAGCTTATCATGATAATTGGGAAGACGCCAACTGGATCATCAATAATATTGATCTCATCGCCCAGACACTGGTGAGGGCGCTAACCGAATATTTCGGGATACCATTTAATATCCCGGAACCCGCATAAAATAATCCCTACCAATTGGCAAATAATGAAAAAGCTGAGAGTTAATTCTCCCAGCTTTTTTATTATACTCAACTATCCTTAATCCAAAAAATACAACAATTAATTTATTGGCTGAAGGATACTTTTCTGCGCCAAGCGTATACTCTTTTTTTCGGCTTAGTGAAACTGCGGATAGTATCCTTTAGAGTATCATACATATCCCTTGGCCAAAATCCAAGCTCGCAGCTGGCCTTTTGATGAGAAAAATTGGCTCTGCTCGCTAAAGCGAACAAAGAATACGGGGTAATCAGCGGAGCTTGGTGTTTATGCTCAGCCCATCTTTCCATCCAGGGGGCAAACATCTTCAATAGCCAAATAGGCATAGAAATAAATCGATGTTTTTCATGAGTGATGGTATTCGCCATATCAAAAAGATCTCTCATCCGATAATAGCGTCCAGATAATATATACGGTTCTCCTATTCTGCCACTATCCACTGCTTTAATGCAGGCATGAGCAATATCGCGGACATCAACAAAATTGTAGCCGCCCTCAGGACAAATATGCAGTTTCCCTTGGACAAAATTCTTAATCGCCGCAACGATATTATTATGCCCCGCTTCATCAGGACCAATAATGCCTGAAGGGTGCACTATTATCCCAGGGAGACCTTGATTTTGAATCGCATCCATAACTAATTGAGTAGCCTCGGCCTTGGTTTTGGCATAACCACCATGCACTTTTTGGGGAGAGAAAAATTTTGTCTCACGGATAAGCTTATTAACTTTAGGTTCTGGTATCGCATGCACTGAACTCACATGGAGATATCGGTAAACCCGATATTGCAAAGCCAACTGAACCACATTTTTAGTTCCTACAACATTGACCTGATAAGTTAAAGGTGAAACATTAGAACGGATATCGATGATAGCAGCTGCATGGATTAATACTATTTCTTTACCTTCTGTATCCGCAAAAAGAGGGATCATACTCTTAATATCGCAAACATTGCCCTCTACTACATCCATTAGATATTCATTAGGAAAATGGGGCATTTGTTCCCCGGGTAAAATTAAAGCATGCACCTCTTGTTCAGCCTTTAACAGGCACTCTATAAGATTTCTCCCTAAATGGCCATTAGCACCGGTTACAATATATACTCTACTCATGCAGATCGCTCCTTTCTATTTATCTGCACCTGAATAGTTAATCAACATGAAGTTGATAATTTTCTCTAATTGTATTATAATCACCATATATAGAAAAAATCAATAAACAACATCTTGGCTGCTGCGAGTTGGTAGACATCAACACTTATCTCTGTTGATAAGCATTCATTTCCAGCAAAATTGCCAAGGAATGTATTGCTTAATAAGTGATTGGAGTGATAATATGCCCAATAAGCCAGCGGCTACTCAAAAATTAGTAAAAAAAGAGGACCACCGGACACGCCTGACCAAAATGATGATCATGAACGCGATGACAGGCCTATTAAAAGAAAAACCTATTCAGAATATTACTGTTAAAGAATTATGTGAACGAGCGGAAATCAACAGAGGCACCTTTTATTTGCATTATCATGATATTTATGATCTCCTCGAACAAATAGAAAATGAAATCTTGATTTATTTAGAAAAACTATTGCAAGAAAATACAGTGCTGAGCCATGATATCTCAGCATCAGTCCCCAACGCCTTTATTTCTTCATTAGTAGTATTTTTTGAAAAAAATAAGGAACTATGCTCAATTTTGTTGGGCGAATATGGTGACCCTAATTTTATCTCTAAAGTTATCGAGATTAGCCGCGAAAAAAGTGTTCGCGAATATATGGAGCTATATCCTGATGCCACAAGCGAACAAGTAGATATATTTTTCATTTTTATTGCCAATGGCTTTCTTGGACTGCTGAAATATTGGCTACATAATGATCAAATCCCCTTCTCGACCCTAGCGGCTAGTGCGGAAAAGATCATTACCGAAGGAACGCGTTTCTTTACCAATGATTGATTTAAATTAGTCAAGTTTTGTTTTTAACCGATATCAGTGAAGTATATCAAACTTGACAAGATAACTAGCAGGCAGTATAGTGAAAAGGTTAAGATCTGATTTTTGCTGATCTGCTAGATCATTGTTGATATAAGGAAGGATGCCCCAAATGGTCAATGATGTAACAAGATTAAATTATAACGGCAAAGAAATTATTCTCATTGCTACAGCTCATGTTTCTCAGGAAAGTGTAGATCTAGTAAAAAGAGTTATTGACGAAGAACAACCAGACAGTATCTGCATTGAATTAGATGAGAAAAGATTCGAAAATATTCAAAATCCTAAAGCCTGGGAAAACACCGATATTATTAAGGTAATTAAAAGTAAGCGGGTTGGCTTTTTGCTAGCTAATCTTCTTTTGAGTTCATATCAAAAAAAAATCGCTTCAAAGCTAGGGGTAAATGTTGGTGGAGAAATGCTGCAAGGAATACATAGCGCTGAGGAAACTGGTGCTACTTTAGTCCTGGCAGACCGTGATATTCAAACAACATTTATGCGGATTTGGCGGCAATTAAACTTTATGGGCAAATGCAAGCTGATTTTCAGCCTAATTTTTACTTTTGATGAAGACGATAGCATTGACGAAGATAATCTTCAGGAGATCTTTGAAGGAGATCTTTTAGAATCTATGCTTGCTGATATCCATAAAAAATTCCCCACGATCGGCGATGTTTTAATCACAGAACGCGATCAATACTTAGCAGAAAAAATCAAAAATGCTCCCGGAGATAAGGTGGTTGCTATTCTTGGGGCAGCGCATGTTCCTGGCGTAAGTCAGCAAATATATCAGGATATAGATTTAGATGCCATCTCAACTGTTCCACCCAAAAAATCCTCAGCCAAGATTATTGGTTGGGCTATCTCATTGATTATTATCGGACTATTGATTTATGCTTTCTGCATAAACATTGAGACTGGCTTGCAACAACTTTCAGTTTGGGTACTATGGAACAGTGGCTTATCGGCCCTATTTACCCTCTTGGTTTTGGGACATCCTCTGAGTATCCTAACATCCTTTGTTCTAGCCCCGATTACCTCTGCCAATCCCCTTCTGGCGTGTGGCTGGTTTGCTGGACTAGTCCAAGCCAGTATTCAAAAGCCAACCGTTCAAGATGCGCAAAACCTTCAGACGGATATTCTAAGTTTTAAGGGCTTCTTTAGAAATAAATTATTAAAGGCATTATTAGTGGTAGTAATGTCTAACCTTGGCAGCGCTATTGGTACTTTCGTAGCTGGCGCCAATATTATCGGTAACCTTGTTTAAATTAAGAAAACAAGCTTTACTCATATAATATAACACCTACAATAAGCAAAGGCCTTGTGATGAAACACAAGGCCTTGAGTATTTTTATATGATTTTCCATGCTAAAAACTACGATAAACTAAAGATAATTGATTACCTTTTAGTTTTTATCCACTTGCCTTTATTGTTTTTATTCCTATCTGTATTTTTATGTCTGCGATATAAATAATAAATAATACCTGCCAACAGCAAAATGATTAAGATTATTAGCACAACATCAGTATAGCGTTGCAAGTATGGCAAGGCACTTTCCCAAGCAGCTCCAAGTTTCGAACCAACACAAACCAGTACAGCATTCCATACAGCACTGCCCAGCGCAGTCAAAAGTAAAAATCGTGGCAAAGGCATTTTAGCAAAACCCGCCGGAATCGAGATCAAACTTCTGACTAAGGGAATGCAACGGCAAATCAATACTGCTTTATCCTGATAACGGGCAAACCACTGTTCTGCTTTTTGTACATGTTCTGGACGCAAATGCGTAATTTTCCCTAGTTTTCCCTTGAGCAACCTTTTAATTCTTTCTGCCTGCAATGCCCTTCCTATGGCATATAAGATAATCGCACCCAATAGCGAACCGATGGTTGCCGCAATAATTGTCCCCGGGATATTCATTGCAGTAGTAATCGTCAGCGCCCCTCCAAATAAAAGGATCACTTCTGAAGGGATCGGCGGAAAGATGCTCTCAATAAAAATCATTAGAAAAATAGCTAAATATCCAAAATTATCGACAAATGCAAGCATCCATTCCTGCATCACACAAAACTCCTTTTACTGGCTTCCAGGTGGCTTTATTACTTCATGCGCTTTCTTATTTTTATATTGGTATGTATTCAATGTACATATATAGGTGTTTCTTGGGATTTTCCACAAAGGGGCACTTAGTTCCTGTATTAAAAATAATATACCATCAGTAATTTTCACTACTATTTAAAACAGCACTTCTCTTAAAGGTTATGCACGAGCTCTCCAGTACTTACCACACAAATAGAGAAAAAATGTGATTTCTAATTTATAACCTATAATATACTATTTTATAACAAGAGACACTATTATTAATTTTTATTGTAACATCAACTTATAATCGAATATCTAAAGTTAAAATTAAGTTTCCGTTAAATTAAAAAGAGTAGCAAGAGAACTCTTACCACTCTTTTACTTAACAAAATAGCAATTATCTTAAAGCCGTTCTTAGTTATGGCTATTATTTAAACAACAAAGATTTTTCAATAATCTTGTTATTGAACAACTGTTACAGTAACTGCACTGTTACTCATCTCGGCTGCTGACGCATAATCAGTATCAACAGGTACAGTAATCTCGCCAGAAGCTAATCGATTATAAATAGAATTATAATCCTCTTGTGTAAATGAATTTAACTTTGAACTCTCCATAGTTAACGCCACTCCATCATTCGCTACTTGCAGCCGGACAATTTCTCCTGCAGGGAATTCATCATTGTAATATGCTTCAATAGCACTATAAGTAGCAGCAGTAAGATTTTTTACAGCAGATATCACTACGGTATTAGACTCGCTACTCTGATCAATATCAACGCCAATAACATAGGCGCCTAGCGGTTCCGCCGCTGCGAAAACTCCTTCACTAGCAATAGGATCACAGCAGAAGATTATCTCTGTACCTGCATTATACCATAAACTGGCTAAGGTCTGGATATCAGAAGTAGCCATTGCTCCACCAGTATAATGATAAGATATTTCTATTCCCGTAATTCCCATTTCCTGAGCAGCATATTCAGCACCATAAACATAACCATAACCAAAACGAGTCATAGCGGGCAATGCCATACCGCCAATAAAACCAAGTTTAGTGAAACCATTCTTCACTGCAGCATACCCGGCCAGAAAACCAGCCTCTTGTTCTGCGAAATAGATGGAATACACATTATCTTCAATAGTATATGTTTTATAATCGGCGGTATGGGGCTCGCCATCAAGAATGATGAACATCGTATCAGGATACTGATACTGAGCTGTATAAACGGCAGAGTCAAAAAGATATCCAGGACAAACTATCAATTTAGCTCCATTGTTCACAGCCTCAGCGATTGAATTAAGATAAGCCGTATCAGAAGCTTCTATAGGTTGATAATATGTATAGCTTATTTCATTTTCATCAGCATATTTTTTCATACCCTCCCAGGCCTTTTGATTGTATGCGTTATCATCAATAGTACCAGAATCAGTAATCAAAGCTAATTCATATGTAGATTGTTCAACTGGCTGCTGAGATTCATTAGTTGTATCCTCAGGAGGAGCGGAGTCCTGCTGGTCTGCTGCACAGGCAACCATAAAAATCATACTAGCTAAAGCAAATAAAGCAAGGATAAACTTTTTCATCATTTTCTCCTCCTAACATCTTGTAAAACAATGTGCCCGATAAAATTGCTTTCACCATAATAAGTTGAATTATAACACATTCATATTTCTGCACCCATAAAGTTCCGGAAAATATCACATTCATCAATAACTGTATCGGCAAAAGCAATTAGTTATTAATAACTATTCTCCTTAACTATAGTAGAAACCTGCATAGTTAACTACCATTCTTTAGCAAAATAAAAGAGCAGCATTATGATGAACTCATAGTGCTGCTCTTCTCTTTTTTAAACAGGTCAACGGTTATTCTTTTTCTAGCATATCCACTATCTTCTCCAACCAAGGGGCATCAATTGTTTCTATAGCTCCTTCATCACAAGCGGTAGCCAACTCAGGATTAATAGGCAGTTCAGCAGTATAGCTAATTCCATATTGATCAGCAATCTGTTTCATATTACTATCACCAAAGATATGATATTTTTTGTTACAATCAGGGCAAACAAAATAGCTCATATTTTCCACCATGGCCAAAATCGGCACTAACATCTCGGTAGACATATTGGCTGCCTTTTCCACAATCATTGCTACTAACTGCTGTGGCGAGGTGACAAGGATAATCCCATCCAGAGGTAGTGATTGATAGACTGTCAGAGGGACATCGCCAGTACCAGGAGGCATATCAACGAACATATAGTCAATATCGCCCCAATTAACATCAGTCCAAAACTGGCGTACAGCACCAGCAATCATCGGGCCACGCCAGATAACAGCGTCAGTAATATTATCCAATAAAAGGTTAATAGACATTACTTTAATGCCCTGATCAGTAGTAACAGGCCAAATACCTAATTCATCCGATTTAGCTTTTTCTTTGATACCAAAGGCCTGAGGGATCGACGGACCAGTGATATCAGCATCCAGGATAGCTGTCTTATACCCTTTTTTATTCATGGCACAAGCCAGCAATGAAGTGACAAGGGATTTGCCAACCCCACCTTTACCACTGACAATACCTATAACATGCTTAATATGGCTGCCTTCTTTAGGTGCCACTTTCATAGATGCTAAAGCCTGTGCCCTATCGGTACAGGTTTGATGACATTCGCTACAATTATGATTACAGTTCTCGGCCATTTCTCTTACTCCTTTACATTCAGAGGCACTTATAAAAAAGCTATCTCCGATCAATTTTAGCAACTATTATCATTATACCCCATATTATTTTCTTTTCAAGCCACATTTAACCAGGCTTTTTAGTTAAAACTTATATTAACAAAAAAATTTAAAAAATTTTTTAAAAAACCTTGACATTCTTTGACCTTCTGCTATAATTAAAGTCAGAGAAGGTCAGAGTCATTTTCTAAATTAACTTTCATAGATAACAGAGGCTGAGTTTGATGAGTACGCTTTCCAATCAAATTGAAGAATATCTTAAAAAATTGTTATCAAATAGTAAGGACGGTATTCTAGAAATAAAGCGTAGTGATTTAGCGGAAATTTTTATGTGTGTTCCTTCGCAAATCAACTATGTTCTCTCTACCCGTTTTTCACCTAATCAGGGATATATGGTAGAAAGCCGCAGAGGTGGCGGTGGTTTTGTCCGCATCATTAAACTTTCAATGGATAACGAGACTAATCTTACAGCCATGTTAGAAACTGCAGGCCAAAGAAAAGTCAGCCGTCAGGTAGGAGAAAAGTTAGTAGACCGCCTTCTAGAAGAAGATTTCCTTACTAGCAGAGAAGGAATGATCATCAAATCTATGATTAATGATAAGCTTTTAGGCTCTGACGAAAAAGCTGATGCTTTGAGAGGTGATATGCTAAACGCAGTATTATTATTACTATTAAGAGATGATTTCGTATAGCTAGTTTAACAAATATTTTAGCTAAAGATGACTTTCCCCCTATTTTTGAAAGGTGGTGTTTTATATGTTGTGTCAAAGATGCCAACAAAGAACAGCAACAGTAAGAGTTACTAAAGTAAATAATGGAATTAGAGAAACAAATTATCTATGTGAAAAATGTGCCGCCGAAACTGGTGCGCTCAATCTGTTTGGTGGTATGGGAGCCAATTTTATCCCAGCTGAGCAAATGAATCGCGTTAGCAGACGGCTCACCGAAAGGGCTCAAAAAGCTTTGGCTATCGCAGAGCAGGAAGCTAAGGATAGACATAGTGCCTATATTAATACCGAGCATATGCTGCTTGGGCTGTTTGAAGTAGAAGATGGTATAGCAGCTAAAGTACTAGATGAATTGCATCTTAATGCAGACGTCTTAGCAGAAAATATTGATGATGAAGCCAATTATGGTAATAGTTTCCGCGGTCTATCCCCACGGGCTAAAAGAGCTTTGCAGCTAGCAGTAGAAGAAGCCGTCCGTTCTGGAGTTAATTTTGTTGATACTGAGCATCTGCTGTTAGGATTGGCTGCTGAAGATGAAGGCATGGCCTCCCATTGGCTACTGGATATGGCTGATGCTGATGTTCGCAGAATCCGTCAAATGGTTTACTCCATGCTCCAGTCTGGACGCGGGGATAATTCCTCCGATGAATACAATTATGACAACGAGGGAACCCCTTATGGAGATAATGATGTCCCAGATGGTAAAAGAAAGAGCAAAACCCCTACCCTCGATAAATTTGGCAGAGATTTAACCGAAATGGCCCGCAAAGAGCAACTGGATCCTGTTATCGGCAGAGACAAAGAAATCGAGCGCGTCATCCAGATTCTCTCCCGTAGAACTAAAAACAACCCGGTATTGATCGGCGAACCAGGTGTTGGTAAAACCGCTATTGTCGAAGGTTTAGCTCAAATGATCGTCGATGGGCGTGTTCCAGAAACCCTTTCTAATAAACGTGTAGTCACTTTGGATATGGGGTCCATGGTTGCCGGCAGTAAATATCGTGGCGAATTTGAGGAAAGAATGAAAAAAATGGTGGATGAGATCCGCGAGAACAAGAATATCATCCTCTTCATCGATGAGCTGCATACCTTAGTCGGCTCCGGTGCTGCAGAGGGTAGTATCGATGGTGCCAATATCCTCAAACCAGCCCTCTCTAGAGGTGAGCTGCAATGTGTCGGTGCAACCACTATTAATGAATATCGTAAATATATCGAAAAGGACACTGCTCTGGAAAGAAGATTCCAGCCAGTAATGGTTGATGAACCTTCAGAAGAGGATGCCTTGCAGATCCTGCACGGATTGCGCGATAAATATGAGGCTCATCACCGGGTAAGGATCACCGATGCAGCGCTGGAAGCTGCAGTAAGACTATCCGCCCGCTATCTGCCAGATAGATTCTTGCCAGATAAGGCGATCGACCTGATGGATGAGGCAGCCAGCAAAATCCGCCTGCAGGCTTATACCGCACCAAAAGATATTAAAGACCTGGAAACTAAATTGGAAGCAGTACGTAAGGAAAAAGATGCCGCTATCAATGCCCAGGAATTTGAGAAAGCAGCCCAACTGCGTGATGAAGAGAAAGATTTGGTAGACAAAATAGAATCTGACCGTAAAGGGTGGCAGAAAGAGACAACTACCCAAACTCAAGTAGTAGATGCTGAACAAATCGCTGAAGTTCTTTCTAATTGGACTGGTATTCCAGTATCACGCCTCAATGAAGAAGAAAGCGATAAATTGCTCCACCTGGAAGAATTGCTGCATGAAAGGGTTATCGGCCAGGACGAGGCAGTGGTAAGTATTGCCAAAGCTGTCCGTAGAGCAAGAGCAGGCCTGAAAGATGCTAAACGACCTATAGGTAGTTTCATTTTCTTGGGACCAACAGGTGTCGGTAAAACAGAGCTCGCTCGTGCACTAGCTAATATTATGTTTGGCAGCGATGAGGCAATGGTTCGGATTGATATGAGCGAGTATATGGAAAAATTCTCCGTATCCCGTCTCGTTGGTGCTCCTCCCGGATATGTTGGCTATGAAGAAGGTGGTCAGTTAACCGAGGCAGTACGTCGCAGACCATACTCTGTAGTACTGCTTGATGAGATCGAAAAGGCGCATCCAGATGTCTTCAATCTGCTGCTCCAGGTTTTGGAAGATGGACGTTTGACTGATAGCACTGGCCATACGGTTGACTTCCGTAATACCATCATCATCATGACTTCTAATGTTGGTGCTAATACCATTAACCGTGCTAAGGCTATGGGCTTCGGCAGCGTCAATGATGATAAAGAAGAAAACGATTATAACACGATGAAAGATAAAATGCTTTCTGAGTTGAAAAAAGTTTTCCGTCCAGAATTCCTCAATAGAATTGATGATATTATCGTTTTCAGACCCCTCAATCAAGATGAGATTTGCAGCATTGCTAAATTAATGGTCAATGAACTGCAAAAACGCTTGGCACTGCAAAATCTTAGCATGAATCTTACGGATGAAGTTTATGCTCATCTGGCAGAAAAAGGCTTTGATAGTGTCTATGGTGCTCGTCCGTTGAGACGTGCTATCCTCAATATGTTAGAGGATCCTATTTCTGAATCCATCTTAAAGGGTGAGTATACTGATGGTGATACCATTGATGTTTATATGGAAGATGGAGAAATAAAATTTAAAAAAGCACCTAAAGCAGAAGCAATAACAACGGAAGAGATTAGCAAATAATCATCTAAGCAACACAATATAAAAATAAGGGGTGGTAACCATACTTGGTTGCCACCCCTTATTTTTATAAAATACTAGCCAATAGTCTTCATTTCGCTTTTGCTTAGAGCATCTGCGATCAAAGCTTCAATATCCAATTTCTTCTCCATTTCTTCTGCTTCTGCTAAAACTGGCCGAATTTTAGGATATTGGGGCAAAAACAACGTGCAACAGTCTTCATAGGGCAAAATAGAGGTTTCAAAACTACCTATCTGTTTAGCCCGGTCCATAATCTCTTCCTTATCCATGCCAATTAAAGGACGCAGTACTGGAATATGAATAGCATCATTAATAACAGACAGGCTCTCTAAAGTCTGCGATGCCACCTGCCCTACACTTTCACCAGTATATAGTGCTAAACAGTGACGTTGACTAGCAATTTTTTCTGCAATGCGATACATGAAACGGCGCATGATAGTAATCCCATATTCAGCATCACAGTTAGCATAAATAGCTTTTTGAATCTCAGTAAAATGAATCATATGCAAACGAATAGGCGCCCCTTGCCAACCAGAAAGGATCTTGCATAATTCATAAACCTTTTCCTTAGCCTTCTCGCCAGTAAATGGAAAGCTATGAAAATGAATAGCTTCAATAGCGACTCCCCTTTTCATCGCCATCCAACCAGCTACTGGGCTATCAATACCCCCAGAAAGCAATAATAAGGCCTTGCCGCCACAGCCTACGGGCAATCCCCCTGCGCAGGGAATAGTTTCTCCATAAACAAAAGCGCCTTCTGCACGTATTTCAATATTTATCATTACCTGTGGGTGATGCATATCAGCATCATACTCTGCTTTATGCTCTGCTTCTAATTTATCAAAAATAATATTGGCAACAGCCCGGCTAGTATCAGGAGAAGTAAGGGGAAAAGTTTTATCAGTGCGGCGAGTCTCAACTTTAAAGGTTCCACCCAGTGGCAGCGCCTGCAAAAGCACTGCATAAGCACATTCAGCAATACTAGTTATTTCTTTGTCTGCTTCCAGTACTGGAGAAAGTGAATAAATGCCAAAGACATGCTGTAATCTGGCAATAGCAGTAGCCATCTGCTCCTTACTCACTTCCAGCCATAATCTCCCCCAGGTCACCTTTACTTGCCAATCAGTTAGTCCTTTAAGCGCAGCCCGTATATTATTAGCGAGCCTGCCAATAAAGAGATGGCGGTTTTTCCCCTTTAGCCCCAGTTCTCCATAACGAATCAATATCAATTGCTTGGTCATATATACTCCACTTAAACTAATTTTTTAATAATATTATAAATTTTTCTTCCTTCATCCTGACCTAACCGTCTCCTAATAGCATTATACAATTGTGCTTTTCCTCTAGAGGTATTGAGATATCTGGTAATATCCGCTAACCACGGCTGATCTTTGGCCTCAGGAATAAGTTTTAGAATATCATCCTCTTTTATAATCTGATCTTCATGCTGTTGAGACCCAGTCTCTGCCTGCACCTTTTTTATGTTTTCTGCTTTTCTATTTCTATTTGTTTTGGGTTTAACAGTTTTTCCTTTACTACTTGCTTGATCAGCTGTCTTATTATGAGTAGAAGTCATTTCAGGCTTAGCAGACGAAGTATTATAACGCTTAGAAGAAACAATATCATCAGGAAGCACAAATTCCACTATTTTAGGTGGTTTCTTAACAGTTTCATCTGCATACACTTGTTCCTCATTCTCTTCTTTCGTGGTTTCTACTTTATGCTTCATTGGAGCTCGGCGCTGTTTTGTCTTAGATGTTTGGGGTTTGTCATTATTATTATCATTTTCCAGAGCCTTCTCTTCTGTTGCCGCAGCAGTAGTATCTGTTTCAGCTTGCGGCTTAGCTTTTACCACACGTCCCCTTCTTCTTGAAGAGGATATTTTTGCCGAAGATGATTCTATGGCCTTTTCTTCTTTAGCCTCGCCTTCAGTTCCCTTTTCATCTTTAGGTTGATCTTCTTTTGCTTTATCAGCATCGCTTAGACGGGAAATTCTGATACTATCAACAAGATGAAGCTTCAACCCCATATCAGCAGACTCCCAAAACGCTACCAAATGGCGATATCCGCGGTCCTTACTTACGATATAATAATCTTTTTCTCCAGTTTTACCAATAAGAAAACCTAAATATGACGATAATTGATGATCAAGCGCATTCTTGCTGCCAACAACAGCTTTATAATAGTAGAACTGTGCTGGCGAATTATTGATCTGCTCATGCAGTTCAAAGGTCAATCGTTTACCATTATCACTATAAAAAATATATACTTGGTCATCAGGAGTAAGATTTAAAATACCTCTTAGTCCATCATAATGAACATTTTCAAAATCGATCAAATAAACACTCATAATTTTCCTCCAGAGAGTTACCTCCTCTGTTTGCGTTTGGTAAAATTCATAAAACCACTTATTTCATTCACTACATCAGCAGCAGCTGATGCTACATATACTGCCTCTTCAACAGTATTATAGCGGGAAAAAGAAAAGCGTAATGCAGAATCAATACGTGCGTCATCTAATCCCATAGCAGTTAAGATACGGCTGCCTTTGCTGCTTTTAGCAGTACAGGCACTGCCTGCAGAAACAAAAATGCCTTTTGCTTCCAAGCTATGCAGCATAACTTCACTACGAATGCCAGGGAAAGAAATATTGACAATATGGGCTGCCGCACGATCATCCAATGGGCCATTAATAGTACAAGAGGGGATCAATCTTTGTAAATTTTCCCAAAGCGTATCTTTGACTTTCTGCATCGCAGCATAATTGCTGTCCATATCACTATAACATTCTTCCACAGCAGCAGTAAAGGCCAAAATACTGCTCATATTCTCGGTACCAGAACGGAAGCCGTATTCTTGTCCACCTCCAAGGATCAATGCGGGGATATTAACACCTTTTTTTAGCCATAAGAGGCCAACACCCTTTGGCGCATGAATTTTATGTCCGCTCATCGACGCTGCATCAGCTTTCCACCCTGCAAAATCCAATGGCAATCTGCCAAAACTTTGCACAGCATCAATATGAAAAATAGCCTGAGGAGCCACTGATTTGATAATATCCCCTGCAGATCTCAAAGGTTGGATGGCACCGGTTTCATTATTGACATGCATAATACTGACCAAGGCAGTATCATGGTCTGCCATTTTTTCCAAAGCATCTAATTGAATAATTCCCTCTTGATTAACTGGGATATAAGAAACATCATATCCGGAGGACAATAAATAGCGTGTCGGTTCATAGACAGATGGATGCTCTATAGCAGATACTAATATTTTAGCCCCTTTTCCGCGTGCTTTAGCTACTCCCTGAAGAACAATATTATTGCTCTCTGTGCCACAAGAAGTAAAATAAATTTCCTGCGATGCCACATTCAAATATTTAGCAAAAGTAGATCGTGCTTCATTAAGCGCATGAAAAGCAGCTGCACCTTTGCCATGCACCGAAGAAGGATTACCAAAGTCCTCACGCATCGCCCGCAGTGCAGCATCTGCAGCTTTAGCTGACACACAAGTAGTAGCACTGTTGTCAAAATAAATCTCCATCGTCACCATATCCTAGCAATATTATCATCATAATCATCTTTACGGAAAATGAGCCGGACAGGAGGCCCTATCCGGCTCAAAAACCATAATAACTTACATGAAAAGTGGCGCAAAGACCAAAGCAATGATGGTCATTAATTTAATCAAAATGTTAAGCGATGGGCCTGAAGTATCTTTAAACGGATCACCTACGGTATCACCATTAACAGCAGCTTCATGTGCTGGGGATCCTTTTCCTCCATAATGTCCCTCTTCAATATATTTCTTAGCATTATCCCAAGCGCCACCGGAATTAGCCAAGAAAATAGCAAGCAAGAAACCAGTTACCAAAGTTCCACATAACACACCGCCGAGACATTCTGGGCCAAGGACCAGACCAACAAACAATGGTACGATAACAGCCATAACAGATGGGAGAACCATTTCCCTTAAAGCGGAGCGGCAGCTAATATCTACGCAGCTAGCATAATCAGCCTTTACTCCTTCTTTTCCTTCAAGCAGTCCGGGGATCTCCTTAAACTGACGGCGGACCTCAGCAATCATTGCCTGGGCCGCACGGCCAACCGAACTCATTGTCATGGCGCAGAAAAGGAAAGGCAACATACCACCGATAAAGAGTCCAACAACAACCATCGGATCCATGATATTGATAATACTAATACCAACTGCCTGAGTATAAGCGGTAAATAACGCTAAAGCAGTCAAAGCAGCTGAACCAATAGCGAACCCCTTACCAATAGCAGCAGTAGTATTGCCTACAGAGTCAAGTTTATCAGTAATCTCACGCACTTCATGTGGTAATTCAGCCATTTCCGCAATACCACCAGCATTATCAGAAATAGGCCCGTATGCATCAACCGAAACAACCATACCAGTGGTAGATAGCATGCCAACGGCGGCCATAGCAATACCATACAATCCGGCAAATTGATACGAACATAAAATGCCAACCACTACCAGAATGATCGGAATAGCAGTAGACATCATTCCAGTAGAGATACCGGAAATAATATTAGTAGCAGTACCGGTCTCACAGGATTTAGCGATTCGTTTCACTGGGTTATATTTGGCAGAGGTATAATACTCTGTCACATTGCCAATGAAAAACCCTACGATAAGTCCGGCCACAGCAGCACCAAATACGCCAAGCCATGTATAAGAAACAGTAGCTCCGCTAAGAGTAGTACCAACATAGCCGTCGGCAAGAGTGAATCTAGCAACAAGAAAGATGCCAATGATAGCAAGAATAGTGGCGATAATATTACCCTTATTGAGAGATTTTTGAGGATCGCCGCCTTCCTTGGCATTAACAAAAAAGGTACCAATAATAGAAGCCACGATGCCAACAGCAGCTATCAGCAAAGGAGCGAGCATACCATTGTTGATGGATAGAGATCCACCAAGAGCTATAGCGGCAATAATAGATCCAACATAAGATTCGAAAAGATCTGATCCCATGCCGGCAACATCGCCGACATTATCGCCAACATTATCAGCAATAGTTGCAGGGTTACGCGGATCATCTTCCGGAATACCAGCTTCAACTTTACCGACCAGGTCAGCACCGACGTCAGCAGCCTTGGTATAAATACCGCCACCGACACGTCCAAAGAGAGCTACGGAAGAAGCACCAAAGGAAAAACCATTGATAATCGATGAATCATTATCAAAGATAAGTACAACAATACCTAAACCCAAAAGGCCCAAACCAACAACGCACATGCCCATGACAGTGCCGCCAGAAAAAGCACAGTTTAATGCTCTATTCAAGCCACTGGTGTAGGCTGCATTTGCCGTACGTACATTAGCTTTAGTTGCAATTGACATGCCAATGAATCCAGCCAAAATGGAGCATAAGGCACCAATAGCAAAAGCAATCGCCGTTTCAGGCTTAAGACTGTCCTCGCCTTGAGTCACTAAACCAACTATAGATATCACCGCAATGATAACGATAATAAAAATGACTAAGGTTTTGTACTGCCTTTTCAAAAAGGCCATCGCGCCAGAATGAATATTGGCTGCTATTTCCTTCATTCTGCTAGTACCAGGATCCATGCGCTTAATTTTTATAATTAAAAAATAAGCAAATAATAGAGCACAGATTCCGGCAATCGGAGCTAGAATTGTAATCCAATTCACATTAAATAACCTCCATATTTAATTAATTTTTCCTCCAAAATTATTGGAAAAATGCTAAGACCAAAGAAACAACCATAAAAGCAGCAGCCAAAACCTTGGTAATTTTGCCCAGCAATTCGTCTAAACCTTTTTTCTTACCACCAAACAACGCATCAGCACCGCCAGCGATAGATCCAGACAAACCTGCACTTTTACCAGATTGCAGCAATACTGTAGCAATGAGACCACAGGCAATCAAAACATCAAGTATAGTTAACGCGATAAACACAAAGTCACCTCCCTAAAACCGAACACTTAAAAAAACACCATAATATTTTACCATAAATGACGGCAAATAACAATATCTTTATTATTTTAAGGCTTATTTACCTCTATTTTATATTATAAAACGCTGCTAAGCCATTATATATTGCGGTTTCATCCAATTCTTCTTCTATTCTTAACAGTTGATTATATTTAGCTACTCGGTCTGTCCGTGATGGGGCACCAGTTTTAATTTGGCCCGCATTAACTGCCACCACCATATCAGCAATAAAAGTATCTTCTGTTTCTCCGCTGCGGTGGGATACGACAGCAGTGAAACCAGCTCTTTTAGCCATTTCAATAGCGTCTAAAGTCTCGGTAATGGTGCCAATCTGATTAAGCTTAATTAAAATAGCATTGCTGGCATGAAGTTCTATCCCTTTAGCCAAACGTTCAGTATTAGTAACATAGAGATCATCTCCTACCAACTGAATCTTATCGCCAAGCCGCTTATTTAATTCCACCCAACCTTCCCAATCATCTTCAGCTAAAGCATCCTCGATAGAAATGATTGGATAGCGGTCGCACAAATCAGCATAAAAATCGATCATCTCGGCAGAGGTAAGTTTTCTCCCCTCGCTGGCTAAATTGTATTTGCCATCGATAAAAAACTCTGTGGATGCCGGATCCATGGCAATACGCACCTCATCGCCTGGTTTATAACCAGCCTTTTCAATTGCCATAACAATGCACTCTAAAGCCTCTTCATTAGACTTCAGATCCGGAGCGAAACCGCCCTCATCACCAACAGCAGTATTATAACCACGAGATTTCAATACTGCACGCAAGCTATGGAAAATTTCAGCACACATCCGTAAAGCTTCACTCCAGCTTTGAGCACCTACTGGCATAATCATAAATTCTTGGATATCAACATTATTATCCGCATGCTTACCACCATTAAGGATGTTCATCATCGGTACCGGCAAAGTTTTAGCATTACTGCCGCCTAAATAACGATAGAGAGGAATCTCCAGATAATCGGCAGCCGCACGAGCACAAGCCATAGAAACACCAAGAATGGCATTGGCACCCAAATTGCCTTTATTAGGCGTGCCATCAAGACGGATCATCGTCTGGTCAATAGCATTTTGGTCAAGTGCATCCATGCCGATTAGGGCTGGGGCAATAATGCTTTCCACATTAGCACACGCAGTCAAAACCCCTTTACCCAAATAACGATTTTTATCCCCATCACGCAATTCAACGGCTTCATGAGCACCGGTAGAGGCACCTGACGGAACAGCAGCTCGTCCAAAAGCCCCAGATTCTAATACCACCTCAACCTCTACCGTAGGATTGCCCCTGGAATCCAAAATTTCCCTTGCATGGACATCAGCAATAATGCTCATTCAATAAATCCCCCTTGCTAATAAATTGACTTTAATTCAAGTTATTTTATTCTCAATAGCATATGCTAGTTTATTGAGCTATTTTATTGGATTATTAAGCTATGGCCAGTCATTTCAGGTGGCTGTTCAATATTTAATAGCTGCAAAATTGTTGGAGCGATATCTTCCAATCTACCATTTCGCAAGGATATACCTTTAGCATTATCCATCACCAGAATAAATGGCACCGGATTAGTAGTATGGGCAGTCATCGGCTCACCGTTTTCCAGCATTTGTTCGGCATTGCCGTGATCAGCTGTCAATAAAAGCGTTCCCCCTTTTGCTTGGAGCGCTGCAACGGCCCGGCCAAGACATGAATCAATAAAGGAAACGGCCTTGATTATCGCGTCTCTAACACCAGTATGGCCAACCATATCAGGATTAGCAAAATTGATAACTATTACATCATATTTATCGCTATTGATGCTATCCACTAATGCATCAGTTACCAATTTAGCACTCATTTCTGGCTGAAGATCATAGGTGCGAACCTTTGGGGATGGAATAAGAATACGGTCTTCTCCATCCTCCACCTTCTCCACCCCGCCATTGAAGAAAAATGTCACGTGGGCATATTTTTCTGTTTCAGCCAGGCGCAGCTGCCTCATACCCTGAAGAGACAGCAACCTGCCTAAAGTTTTATCCGGATGGTTGGGAGGAAAAGCAACTGCCGCATTGGTCAAAGTATCATCATATGCCGTCATCGTCGCCAAAAAAATCTGAGGCGGATTGCTTCCGCGGTCAAAGGAAGAAAAATCATCATCACTAAGGGCATGGCATATTTCCCTGGCACGATCAGAGCGGAAATTAAAAAAGATAACACTATCGCCTGTCTTTATCCGCCCTATCGGCTGGTCCGATGCATCAACAATAACCGATGGTTCAATGAATTCATCAGTAGCACCATTAGCATATGATTTTTGTACTGCCTCAGCGGCAGATTTTACATGATGCCCCTCCCCATAAACCATCGCCTTGTAAGCACGCTCCACACGATCCCAGCGTTTATCTCGATCCATGGCATAAAAGCGCCCCATAACAGTGGCAATAGAGCCAGCACCAATCTGGAGGCAAGCAGTCTCTATTTCATCAGTAAAGCGTTGGGCAATTTCCGGAGCAGTATCCCTACCATCAGTTAGACAATGAATATAAATTTGGCCAACATTTTGCTCCTTGGCAAGTTTAATCAATGCCAGCAAGTGGTTTAAATGGCTATGCACACCACCATCAGAAGCCAAACCTACCAAATGAATAGCTCCATTATGCTCATTTGCTAAAGAACAGGCTTTCAAAAAGGCTGGATTTTTAAAGAAGCTGCCATCGTCTACTGCCATGTTTATTCTGGTGTAGTCTTGATAAACAACCCGGCCGGCACCGATATTCATATGCCCGACCTCACTATTACCCATCTGTCCTTCTGGCAGGCCAACATCCATACCTGAGGCATCTAATTGAGTGTGCGGATATGTATTCCACAAGTGGTCAAAATTAGGTAGCTGCGCTAAAGACAACGCATCGTTATCGCCGCCTTGTTTCATCCCCCATCCGTCTAAGATCATTAATACTAAAGGTTTACCAGCTTTTATCATCATTTTGTCCCGTTTCTAATTATCTCCATGAAGCTATCTGGATTCAAAGAAGCTCCACCAATCAAAGCACCATCAACATTTGGGCAGGCAATCAATTCAGCGATATTATCTGCATTAACACTACCGCCATAAAGAATTCTAATTTTGTCTGCTAGATCTCCCCAAATACTTCTTACTTGCTCTCTTATGTAAGAGATGGATTTTTCAGCATCTTCAGGAGTGGCAGTCAATCCGGTACCAATCGCCCATACTGGCTCATAAGCAATAATTAACTCTGGATCAGGATCTACCGCAGCCAAAGAACTGAGCGTATCGCTTTGTAATACCTCCAATGTTTCTCCAGCATTACGTTCCTCTAAAGTTTCACCGATACAAATCAATGGCACAATCCCCTCATCCTGAGCAGCGCCTGCTTTTCTAGTTACCATCTCTGAGCTTTCTCCAAAGATATGCCTGCGCTCAGAATGGCCACAAATAACAAATTTAGCCCCTGCTTCATCGATCATTGGTGCCGAAATCTCACCAGTATAAGCGCCAGAACGCTCCCAGTAAATATTTTGCGCCCCAATTTCTATTTGACTATTAGCTGTCAATTCCGACAAACGCTGTAAATAAAGCGCTGGCGGAAAAACCAATACTTGAATATCCGAGGGAAGATCTAACGATAACATCTCCTGGATAAACTGTTCTGCTTTAGCAGCAGAAAGATTCATTTTCCAATTAGCAGCAAAGATTTTTCTTCTACTGCCGCTTTCCATAAAACAACCCTCTTTCCTAATTTTATCTAAATTAAACTATACTTTATCTATCTTATTTATCATCCAATGCAGCTATACCTGGCAGTATTTTCCCTCCTAAAAAACCAAGCGATGCACCGCCGCCAGTGCTAATATGACTAATTTGCTCGGCTACCCCAGCCTTATGTACTGCAGCTACTGAATCTCCCCCACCGATAATCGAATATGCTGGTGATGCCGCAACCGCACGAGCGATGGCGAAAGTACCGCCAGCAAAAGGCTCCATTTCAAAAACTCCTAAAGGACCATTCCAGAAAATTGTCGCCGCAGCTTGAATTACAGAAACAAAAGAATTTATTGTCTGTGGTCCGATATCAAGAGCCATCCAACCAGCTGGCACGCTATCAACAGAACACACTTGATGCAAAGCGTCTTCTGAAAAGGAAATAGCAGCGACTAAATCAATTGGCAGCATCAGTTTTTCTTTGGCGATATCTGTGCTAAGAAAATCTCTTGCCCAATCAAGACGATCTTCTTCCACCAGGGATTTCTGCATATCATAGCCTGCTGCAGCTAGAAACGTATTAGCCATGCCACCACCGATCAATAATTTATCGACTTTAGTAATTAAGTGCTTAATGACAAATATTTTATCGGAAACCTTAGCGCCACCAATGATCGCCACATATGGACGATTGGGTTCACCAACAGCCGGCCCCATACCTTTAATTTCTTTATTCATCAAAAGACCGCTAACAGCTGGCAGAAAGTGCGTGATCCCCTCGGTAGAGGCATGGGCACGATGAGCTGTTCCAAAAGCATCATTGACATAGATATCAGCTAGAGATGCTAATTCTTTAGCGAACTCAGGATCATTTTCTTCTTCTTCATCATAAAAACGCAGGTTTTCTAATAGCAACACTTCCCCGCTTTTGAGCTCAGCAGCAGCCTGATGAGCCTTTTCATTAGTACAATCATATGTAAAAGCAACCGGACGGCCTAATAATTCGGAAAGCCTTTCCGCTATTGGGGCAAGAGTATATATCAAGGTTTTTTTACCCTTATGTTTGGCCCAATGAGACATTAATATTACAGCAGCGCCATGATCAAGCAAATAATTTATCGTAGGCAATACTGATACAATGCGGGTATCATCAGTAATTTTGCCACTCTTGATCGGTACGTTGAAATCAACACGCACCAACACTTTTTTGCCTGCAACATCAACATCCTCAATACTTTTTTTCTCAAGATAAGACATCAGGAACGACCCTCCATATACTTAATTAAGTCCTTTAGCCGACAAGAATAGCCGTATTCATTATCATACCAAAGGATAATTTTAGCCATTTTCTCACCAACTACCATAGTGGAAAGCGAATCAACTACACAGCTATTAGTTTCACCGATATAATCAACAGACACCAGAGGCTCTTCACTATAACCAACCAGCCCTTTAAATGATCCCAAAGAGGCTTGCTGTAAAACATTATTAATATCTTTAACGGTAACTTTATTTTCAAGTTCCAAGGTAAAGTCAATTAAAGATACATCAGGAGTAGGAACCCTGATCGAACAACCACTTAATTTTCCTTTTAACTGTGGCAAAATCAATTCTACTGCCTTGGTGGCCCCGGTAGTAGTGGGAATGATAGATGAGCCAGCGGTACGCGCTCTGCGCAAATCACGATGACCTTTATCTAAAATAGCTTGGTCATTAGTATAAGAATGAACGGTAGTCATCATAGCGCTAACAATGCCAAAAGCATCATCGATAATTTTTGCAACCGGCGCCAATGCATTAGTTGTACATGAAGCGTTAGAGATAATATTATCAGTGGCGGGGTTATACTCAATATGATTAACGCCATAAACAAAAGTAGGCATCTCCCCTTTAGCCGGAGCGCTGAGAATAACTTTTTTTGCTCCTGCAGCTAAATGGGCTGACGCCTTTTCCATAGTTGTAAATTTGCCTGTGGATTCAAGTACGATATCAACACCCAGTTCTTTCCAGGGAAGACGCTGGGGATCATTAATTGAAAAAATTTTAATTTTTTCACCATCCACTATTAAATTATCAGCATCATATGCGACTTCGCGCTTATACTTGCCAAATGTAGAATCATATTGCAATAAATGGGCAAAAGTTTTATTGTCCATTAAATCATTTATTGCTACAATATCGATACAGGGGTCTTCAAAGGCTAACCTGAAAAAGGGCCGTCCAATACGCCCAAAACCATTGATTGCAACCCGTACAGTCATGGATGTTGCCTCCTGATGAAACCGTCCAACAAATAGATTATATCTTAAAGTGTGTATATTTTCAAAGATTAAAACTAATTTGGCAAAAAAATATCTCCAATATTTAACATACTGCCAAAATACGTTAAAATTTTAAACTTTTTATATTTTAATAGTTCTTGCTTAAGGGCCTTTTTCCTTTAATAAATACTAGATAGGACATACAATAAAGATATTTACACCTATTACTGTGTTAAAGCAAATAAAAATGGGTTAAAGTAATCCTTGTTCCTTCATGTCAGCAAAAGTACGGCTTACTGCATAGATAACATGATAGCGGCTTAGGCCACCTTGCATAAAGACCAAATATGGCTCCCTTAAAGGAGCATCTGCAGACAATTCAATAGAAGAGCCAGCGATAAAACTGCCGCTAGCCATAATAATATCATTATCATAACCTGGCATCGGCCATGGTTCCGGAGTAACAAAGCTATCTATTGGTGCATATTTTTGTATACCCTGGACAAAAGCCTGTAAACGAGAGCTATTTTCCATAGCGATGGTTTGGATAATATCTGCCCGCACTTCATCTGCAGCAGGACTTACAGCAAATCCTAAACGTGATGCTAGTGATGCCGTAAAAACCGCTCCCAAAACAGCTTCAAGGACAATCTGCGGAGTCAGCAATAAAGCCTGGTAAAATAACCTATTGTCGATTAGAGAACTACCCAACTCACGTCCAGCTCCAGGGACAGTTAGCCGGCAGGCAGCACGTTCTACATACTCTTCCCTGCCAACAATATAGCCACCTCCGGGTGCAATGCCAGCACCTGGATTCTTGATCAAGGACCCGGCCATCAAGTCGGCACCGCATTGGCTGGGCTCATGATCTTCAACCATTTCACCATAACAGTTATCAACAAAAACGATAATATCTGGACGCACACTTTTCACAGCATCGATCAATGCAGCTATTTTAGCTACTGATAATGACATACGACTGCTGTATCCACGCGAGCGCTGAATTGAGACCATTTTAGTTTCAGGGCGCAAAGCAGACTTGATGGCAGATAGGTTTGGATTAACAAAATCAAGATCATAAACACGATATTTGACTCCATATTCACTTAAGCTACAGGGAATATCCCTACCGATACCAATAACTGTTTGGAGAGTATCATAAGGCATACCAAGGAGCAACAGCTCATCACCTGGCAATAAATTACCAAACAAGGCCAAAGAGATAGCATGACTTCCTGAGACGATCTGCTGTCTAACCAAAGCTGCTTCTGTACCAAAGACCCTTGCATACAGTGCCTCCAGTTTATCCCTCCCCATGTCATTATAGCCATATCCTGTGGTAGAACAAAAATGTTGCGTAGAAACATTTTCCGCACGAAAAGCTTCCAAAATTTTTATTAGATTTTTTTCTGCTATTTTTTCTGCATAAGAAGCATATTCTTCCATATCCTTCCTAGCAGCTTTTATTAATTCGTCCATGATTCCTCCACTTATATCTGACTTTTTTATTATTTTACCAAACTTATTTATAGATCGCAAATAGATGAAACATCACCTGTAATAAAGTAAAAGCAGATTCCATAAAGAAATCTGCTTTTAGCTAATTGCATAAATGACAACAAGTCATTCTGCATATGCCTCTAATTCCCAAAGATTCAAAGGCTGAGATGGAATAATAGTGCTTATGGCATGTTTAAAAATCATTTCTTGATCTTTACCACAATTAATAATCACAGTAAAGTTGTCAAAAGCTTCTATAATTCCGTTCATTCTAAAACCATTGACGAGATAAAAAGTGGCGGGTATCTTTTCCTTACGAATCGCATTGAGGTACAACTCTTGAAGCCCGGGTTGTTTCATGCTCATGCCTCCTCTAACATTTGGGCGATTCGGAATGAAACCGCATTTACCAACTCTCCCTCCTCAAGATATTGGTCAATATTAAACCAGCATATACGCGGGTCTCGTTTAAACCAAGTGATTTGCCGTTTAGCAAAACGCCTGGTATCACGTTTCAATATATCTACCGCCTCATCTAAGGTGATCTCACCAGCTAAATAGGCAGCTATCTGCTTATAGCCCAGTCCCTGCATCGATACCGCATCACGGGATACGCCTACGTCTAAGAGCTTTTTTACTTCTTCTACTAAGCCTTCATCAAGCATCAGCTCAATCCGTTGTTCAATTAACCGATATATTTTGGCTCTATCAGCAATAAGGCCAATCATTATCGGCCGGTATTTCACCGGTTGATTTTCTTGCTGCAGTTCACTTGGGGCTTTTCCGCTTACATCATAAATCTCTAAAGCACGGATCAATCGCCTGGAGTCATGGGGATGTATTTTACTTGCATAGTGGGGATCTATTTGCTGCAAGCGTTGATACATATCCTCTCCGCCATTTTTTTCAAACTCCAAACGCAATTTTTCTCTAATCTGTGGGTCAGAATCAATACTGGAAGAAAAATTATATGGTGCCACCAAAGAATTGATATATAAGCCTGTTCCACCGCAAATTAATGGCAGTTTACCACGGGAACTAATATCAGCAATCGCCTGATCAGCAAGACGGTGAAAATCCGCTACGCTAAAAGCTTCATTAGGCGGCATGATATCTAACAGATGATGGGGGATGCCTTTTTGTTCTGCTGGTTTGATCTTAGCAGAACCGATGTCCATTCCCTGGTATACTTGCATGGAATCAGCAGAGATGATTTCACAGTTGAACCGCTGGGCAACAGCAACTGATAATGCTGTTTTGCCACAGGCAGTTGGCCCCAAGATAACGATAATCTGCTGTTTGGCGCTATCGGTCATAGCTTATCCTCGCTATATTATATGCTACCGCGCAGAAAGCGTTTATATATTTCTGCACGGCTAATCCTAATAGCCAAAGGTCTACCGTGAGGGCAGGTGGATGAGTTTTTGCAGGCATCAAGCTGCTCAAACAGCACACTGATATCTGAAGGCGATAGATACCGATTAGCCTTGATAGCCTGCTTGCAGGCCGCCATAAATAATTCCTCTTTACGAATCCGAACTACATTAAGTGAATTATCATTGATCTCATCCAAAAAGAGCCGCAATAACTGCTCGGGATCATCACCCGTGTACCATAGGGGCACACCACGAATCACAAAGCTATTATCACCAAAGCTTTCGACAATAAAGCCATAGTCGCGGAGTTCTAAAATAGCATCAGTAAGAGCAAGGGCATCACGATGAGAAAGTTCTACAGCAATAGGAACAGCTAATTGATTGCAGGCATCAGGAGCGTTTTCTGCCTGGGCAGCGATTTTTTCATACATGATTCTTTCAGCTACAGCATGCTGGTCAATAATATAAAGATAGTCACCGCCAGAACAAATAATAAAAGTACCCGCAAATTGACCAAGTGGCGTAAGTGAAGAATAAATTAATTTGGACTCAGTGAATCCCATATTATGGTCTTGAGCCGCAAAAATATTATCTTGGATCACCTTGGGCGGCGCAGAAGGTGCGGATGCCGCCTCTTCAATAGAGGATTGTTTATGCACGCTAACAGACGACGGCTGGTTATCTTTAGCGCTGCCGTATAAAATCTGATAAAAATCGTTATTACTGGAAATAGTGCTGCTTTCACTGGCAATAAAAACTGGCTCCTGCTCATCATCAGGCAGTATGGATTGCTGCGGAAGCACTTCTGCCGATGCTTCTTTATCTATTATTTCCGGAGCCAGTGAATTACTCCGGCCAAGAGCTTGCTGCATCAAAATAAGCATCTTTTCTTTGAGTGGGGCAAAGTTACGGAATTTCACTTCTAATTTGCCCGGATGAACATTGACATCAACACTTTCTGGCGGCAAGGCAAGGAACAAGAAGACGATCGGGTAACGATGCGCTGGCATAAAGCTAAAATAAGCCTCATCAACAGTTAGGCTTAATTCCCTGCTATGCACCGGACGTCCGTTAATAAAAAAATGATATTGACTGCGGTTATTCCTATTTAGGCTTGGAGGAGAGACAAAACCGAGTTCAAATGAAATCATTTGCTCAGCAATACTCTTCCCATAGGCTTCGAAAAGAGCGTTCAACTGATTGCCTTTGCCAGAGCTATTGAATAAAGTATGGGTGCCATTATCAAGCCGAAAGGAGATATGCGGATAAGCCACGATATATTTAGCGATCAGGTCGCTGATCAAACCCATTTCTGTGCGTGGGCTTTTCAAAAATTTCTTTCTGGCAGGCGCATTATAAAACAATCTATCCACCAGAACAGTAGTTCCGGTCTTGGCGGCAGTTTCAGTCGGGATCGTAGACTTGCCATCCTTGATAGTGATGCTATAACCATTTAAAGCATCCTGCGGTTTTGAGGTTATCGTCATTTGACTAACCGAGGCTATAGAAGGCAACGCTTCTCCCCTAAAACCCAGTGTTGATAGCCGGTCGAGATCAGTTACCTTATTAATCTTGCTAGTTGCATGACGCAGAAGAGATAAACGCAGCTCTTCTGCTGTCATGCCACAACCGTTGTCTGTAACCTGCATCTTCTCTAAAGAAGAATCAAAAATTTTAACCATTATAGCGGTAGCGCCGGCGTCAATAGAATTCTCTACCAATTCTTTAATTACGCAAAAAGGCCGCTCGACCACTTCGCCAGCGGCTATCTGATTAGCAGTATGCCTATCTAAAATATGAATTCTGCTTTTGGGGGTATTATTCATCTTTAAGCTCTTTCTTCCATTCGCTTAACTGCAACAGAGCATCTAGAGGAGACATCGAATCAATATTCATCTCTCTGATTGCTTTAACTATCTCATGTTCCTCTGGTTGTGGTTGATCTCCCAATAAGATATCTCTAAAAGTTATCTGTTCGCTGCGTTCTAATTTAGCCTGTAGATGCTTCTCCGCTTCTAACTGAGCTAAAATTTCCTTGGCACGACGGATTACCGGTTTAGGCAAACCAGCCAACTGAGCCACCTGAATACCATAACTTCTATCTGCTGCACCCTCAATAATTTTACGCAAAAACACAATGCTATTACTTTTTTCTTTTACGGCAATTGAAAAGTTTTTGATTAAAGGAAATTCCGTTTCCAATAGTGTTAACTCATGATAATGCGTAGCAAAGAGGGTTTTAGCTGCACATTTATCATCAATTATATATTCGGCAACCGCCCATGCTATCGAAAGCCCATCATAAGTGGAGGTCCCGCGGCCAATTTCGTCGAGGATAATTAAACTATGTTCAGTGGCATGGCGAAGAATATTTGAAGTTTCCGTCATCTCCACCATAAAGGTACTCTGTCCTCCCCCTAAATCATCAGATGCACCCACCCGGGTAAAAATACGGTCAATATAACCAATACGGGCTTTTTCTGCCGGGACAAAGCTGCCAATATGGGCTAAGAGGGCGATCAAAGCTACCTGACGCATATAAGTGCTTTTACCAGCCATATTCGGCCCTGTTATCAACATCATTCTTTGGCTGTGCTTGTCCAAGTAAGTATCATTGGGGATATAGTTTTCCATGCCAATTATCTTTTCGATCACTGGATGGCGCCCTTCATGAATAATCAGTTTATCGCCATCATCGACTTGCGGCTTACAATAATGATTATTGACTGCAATAGTCGCTAGAGATTGCAGCACATCAAGATGGGCACAAACCTCAGCGGTACGGCTAATCCGGGCGGCTGACTCAGATATTTTTTCCCTGACTTCACAGAACAAACGGTATTCTAAGGCTGATAAGCGCTCGCCTGCGGTCAGCATCTTGGTCTCTAATTCTTTGAGCTCTTCTGTAATAAAACGCTCACCATTAACTAAAGTCTGTTTGCGGATATAATCAGCTGGCGCCTCATCCACCCTACTCTTACTGATTTCAATATAATAGCCAAAGACCTTATTATAGCCTACCTTGAGCGTCTTGATCCCGGTTCTTTCCCGCTCCCGGGCTTCCAAATCCAGCAACATCTGTTTAGCTGAACCAGATAGTTGCCGTAGTTGGTCGATCTCTTCATTATAACCGCCTTTTATCACGCCGTTATCCTTAGCAGAAAGAGGAGCGTCGTCCGCTATCGACACATCAATTAGCTGATAAATATCCTCCAGCAAATCATGATGATCTATCATCGAACCAAAAAGCGTGCTCTTTAACTTGCTGAGCAAAGTTAACAACCTTGGTTGAAATTCCAAAGAAGCTTTGATGGCCAAAATATCTCTTGGGCCAGCATTGCCAAAAGAGACTTTAGTAATTAGTCTCTGCATATCATGAAGGTTTTTTAGAATATCACGGCATTCCGCAAGCAACAATGGATTCTGTACTAATTCATCAACCGCATCTAAGCGACGGTTGATCGCTGCAACAGAAAGCAAAGGATTCTCCAGCCAATCACGTAGCGTTCTGGCTCCCATTGAAGTCATGGTATCGTCAATGACCCATAGCAAGGAACCCTTGCGCTTATTCGTACGCATGGTGACGCTTAGCTCAAGATTACGTCTCGTGGCTGCATCAAGCACAAGGTACTCATGATCGGAATATAAATCTATCTTATCTATGTACTGCAAGGATCTCTTCTGCGTTTGGAGAAGAAAATCCAGCACCATTGCAGAAGCCATTGCCGCAAAAGGCTTCTCATCTAGACCTAAACCAGAGAGATTTGCGATTTGAAAATGCGTAGTGATAATCTCAGCATAATTGCGGCGGATATAGCCAAGTTCATGATAAGGAGTCAAACAGCCTACACAGTTATTCAGAAGACGCAGCTGAAACATCTCGTCTTGACAAAGCTCATCAGGTAAGATTAGTTCTGCTGGACAAATGCGTACCAGTTCATCGGCCAAGCGGCCGCGGATATCTTCACCAGTAATCTGTGTCGCGAAAAACTTGCCAGTAGAAATATCAGTATAGGCAAGACCAAAAGCTGTTTCCACCTTATTTTTGCGTTCTAACCAGCAAGCTGCCAGATAATTATTAGATTTATCCTGCAGCATATTGCTTTCCAGGACAGTACCAGGAGTTATCACCCTGATAACATCTCTTTTAACGATGCCCTTAACCATTTTAGGATCTTCCAGCTGCTCACAGATAGCAACTTTATATCCCTTTTCGATCAATCTGGCAATATAATTATCTGCAGAATGATGCGGGACTCCACACATAGGGACTTTCTTTCCGCCACCACCATCCCGGGCAGTAAGGACAATGCCCAACTCACGGGAAGCAAGCAGGGCATCGTCAGCAAACATTTCATAAAAATCTCCCAAGCGGAAAAAGAGCAAACAATCATTGTATTGCTCTTTTATGGCTTGATATTGACGCATCAGCGGTGTTACAATAGTCAAGTCTTATGCCTCCTGCTCAACAAAACTATCAGCAAACTGTGCGGGGACATAATCAGTCAATATAATATTACCGTCTTGGATCATTGCTAGTTTAAGCGGGCTCATACCGGCATCATCCGGTACGGTGGCTACATGTTCAGCAATACGCAGCTGCTGCGCATGCATATTGTAAACCAGGATATAACTATCCTCATCGCCTTCAGCTCCTGCATGGACAATACCACGGCAACAGCCCATAATAACAACATTGCCAGTAGCGACCACTTCTCCGCCAGGGTTAACATCACCCATCACAATGGCATTACCACGAACAGATAACTTCTGCCCACTGCGTATACTTTTGGTAACCAACATGCTGTTACCACCAATGGTTTCATAGATCATTTCATCTTTATCTTCGCTTTCCACAGCGCGTGGAATAGACTTGCCCTTATTAATATGGTATTTTTTCAAAATACCTTCAATGATCGCCAACTCTTCCTCAGAAAAGACCGATGGCTGATCGATAATATATTCAGCATTAATAAAAAAATCACCACTATGAAGCAATTTTTCTTCTAGAGCTGCACATACTTGACCAAAGCCCGCCTGGGTGGTATCAAAATAAAAAACCAGACCATATGGCGTACCTTTGATGCTGACGATGTTTTTATTCATAGATATGGGGCCTCCCAATATAAATGTTATCTAGTAATTATCTTATGCTATTTTTAACTATATTAGTTTCGCCAGTTTGTTTAAATTTTCCTGCTAAAAATGAGGTTAGAATATGAGACATGGATTTGATGAAATATATAAAAGAATGAAAAAGGCCATTGTCAGACATCAGATGATAGCTGATGATACACCGATCATGGTTGGTCTCTCCGGAGGCAAGGATAGCCTTACTTTATTATGGGCGCTAAAAAAATTCTTGACTATCTCCAAATACAAATATCCCTTAGCCGCGGGGCATGTTTGCTTAGGTTTTCCAGGAGATAGTGTTGATAAAATGAAAGCTTTTTGCGATCAATTAGAGGTACCCTTCTTTTGGGAAAAAACGCAAATAGGTGAAGTGATTTTTGACTACCGGCAGGAAAGCAACCCCTGCTCCCTTTGCGCTAAGATGCGTCGCGGTGCGCTAAACACCTTAGCCAAAGAGCATGGTTATCCCAAAATAGCGCTAGCCCATCATCAGGATGATGTAGCTGAAACAATGCTGCTAAACCTCTTTTTTGAAGGCCGTATCGGCAGTTTTAAGCCAGTAACTTATCTGGACCGCATGCAACTGACTGTTATCCGCCCCTTCATTTACGTGCCAGAGGAACAAATTAGCTATTGCGTTAAAAAATTAGATTTCCCAGTCAGTCGCAGCAATTGCCCACAAAACTGTCTTGGTAAAAGGCAGGAAATGAAACAGATCATCGCTCAATTAGAGGAATTGGCACCAATGGGTAAGGATAGGTTAACTGGTGCCTTAGACCGGATGTTTAATGGCGACTGGGATGGGCGTATTACCTCTAAGGGATAAGATGATACTTACCGGCATTGATTAGTAACCTGAAGATATATCTCCTGAGCCAAAGAACTATACTTAGCCAACATAGCGTCAGCCTGAGCATTTAGTTCTTCAGCATACTGCCGATCTTTCATAGACTTAGTATTAATAAAGACATTCAATGATGCCGCTTCCAATGCTGCTCGGCAACAAACAGCACCGCACCCAGCATCACTAATCATCATCTTTGATCCTTTTTCAGCGAACTGCTTTAAGATATCTAAAGCCTGACAAGCGCAACGCATAATGCCCATTGGAACCTCGGCAGCATCCTTAAGACATTTTTCCATAACTTCTGCTTTATAAGCCTTTTCTTCATCAGTGGTGGTAGGCAGACCATAGGCTTTTGACAATGGGGCAAAGACTCTGGCGTCCTCATCTACCAAATGCAATAATTGCTTCTCTAGCTCGGCTGATTGTTGTTTTAGGCTGATCATCTCTGCTTCAACATCAAGATATTTCTTTTTTCCTACAGTAAAGCTACCAACCATATCTCCAAGCGCCACACCGATAGCGCCGGCTAATGCTGCTGCACCGCCGCCACCTGGATAAGGCTGGGAAGAAGCCAAGGCATCAATGAAATCAGTACAAGATAAATCACAAATACGCATATTAGCAAAATCTCCTTTGATCTAAGTTAAATAATGTCAAGTACGCTATTCCGATTCGCCATAAATAGCGTACTTTCCTTGATAGTAATAACAAAAAGTCCTTAGAGATTTCTAAGGACTTTTATGTTTATTTTATTATCTGCTGGGCCACCAGTTCCAATGCGCCATATTTTTCACGCAGCTTGACCTTTTCTATCTTACCTGTAGGGTTACGGGGAATTTTGTCAAAAATAATCTCCCGTGGGCGCTTATAACGCGGCAGAGCTTTGCAAAATTCGGCAATATCCGCTTCGGTACACTGGGCTCCATCTTTCAATTCAATAATAGCGGAAGCAATTTCCCCTAAACGTTTATGAGCTCGACCAATCACGGCAGCATCCTTGATCCAATCACAGCTACGCAGGAAATCCTCTATCTGCACCGGATAAATATTTTCTCCACCAGTAATGATCACATCTTTCTTGCGGTCAACCAAAAAGATAAAGCCATCCTCATCTTTTTTAGCCATATCACCAGTAAACAACCAGCCATCTTTCAAAACTTCCGCAGTGGCTACAGGATCATGATAATAGCAAGTCATAACCCCTGGGCCAGATACTATTAATTCTCCGACTTCTTCAGGACCTACTTCTTGACCATTATTATCAACTATTTTTGCCTTCCATCCATATCCAGGTTTGCCGATTGCTCCTACCTTATCAATATTCTCTACTCCTAAATGGACGCAACCAGGCCCTGTTGACTCACTTAAACCGTAATTAGTGTCGTATTGATGATTGGGAAAACGCTCTTTCCAGCGTTTGATAAGGCTAGGCGGCACTGGCTGAGCACCGATATGCATCAAACGCCAACGGGAAAGATCATAATCAGCAATATTCAGGTCACCACGATCGAGGGCATCTAGGATATCCTGTGCCCAAGGCACCAACAGCCATACAATTGACACATGTTCCCGAGAAACCGTCTCCAAGATCCACCTAGGGCTGACACCACGCAATAAAACAGCAGGGCTAGCAGAAAGCAAACTGCCAAACCAATGCATTTTGGCGCCGGTATGATAAAGCGGCGGAATGCATAAAAAGCAATCATCTTTTGTTTGGCCATGATGTTTTTGCTCGCTGATAGCTGCATGCATCAGGCTCTGATGGTTATGTAAAATGGCTTTAGGAAAGCCCGTGGTCCCTGAAGAAAAATAAATTGCAGCATCATCGTCATCAGTAATCTCTATTTCCGGTTTTCTTCTTCGGCAATAAGAGATAAATTTAAAATAACTCAAGGCATATTCAGGACAACTGTCACCAACAAAAAAGAGATTTTTGATTGCAGGTATCTCATCTTTAATTTTCTCGATCCTCTCTTCAAACTCCGGTCCAAAAACCAACATAGAGGAATCTGATAGCTCCAAGCAATATTTGATCTCCTCTGCCGTATAGCGATAATTCAAGGGTACCGCTATTGCTCCTGCCCGCAAGATGCCAAAATAAATAGGCAACCATTCCAAACAATTCATCAAGAGGATAGCAACTTTCTCTCCCCTCTTAATTCCATGCGTCAATAGCAGATTGGCAAAGCGATTAGCACGACAATCAAAATCAGCCCAACTGATCTCCCGCCGATAAGGAGTTATTTCTTCCTGATCTGGCTCCACTAAATTCTGATCCTGCCATATTGCCCTATTACGTTCATGCTCTGGATTGATCTCGATCAACGCCACCTCATCAGGGTACAACAGAGCATTTTTCTCCAAAAGCTCAGTGATAGGCATTTACTACCATACTCCTTTCAGTATCCAAATTAACTTAAAAAACCTCCCGCCCCATCCAAGGGGCGAGAGGTCTGTCTCGCGGTACCACCCAAGGTTTACAAATAGCATTTGCTATTTGCCTCATTTAACTCTAGCTTTTAGCTAAAGCCCTGCGCTTTAACGGGCGCATCCCGTCGTAGCCTACTAGAAGATAATTCGTTCAGTACGCAGCTCCAAAGACGTATTCCTCAGCTGTTTCCCGTGCGCCTCTCAGCTTCCGGCAACTCTCTGTCCGTTATCACAGCGAGTACTTGCTCTTTATCATTGCTTTTCCCTATGTAATTAAGCTTTATCATATAATATAGAACTATATTTGTCAAGATGTAATAAACTTATACAAGAGACTTTTATTCTCAACATTTCATTTAATCACTGCAGTTATTTATTAAAAGATAATCTTGTTAGATAGTTTTTAGCATTCAAGCTAATAATAAATCCAAGAACTTTGATATTTATAAAAAGGTAGATCATAACAATGAGTTTGGGGGATCATATCACCAATATTAATGACTCAATAAATAGTTTTATTTGGGGTTGGCCAATCATGGCTTTGATGTTAGGTGTTGGGATACTTTTGACTATCCGTAGTCGAGGTATCCAATTCAACAAATTTAGCTATGCGCTCAAAAATACCGTTGGCAAAATTTTTCATAAAACCACCACTACTGATAACGGAGCGGTAACGCCCCTGCAGGCATTAACGACAGCTCTTTCTGCCACAGTTGGTACAGGTAATATCGCTGGTGTTGCCGGGGCACTTACGCTTGGTGGTCCTGGGGCCATCTTTTGGATGTGGATCGCCGCTTTGGTCGGCATGGCAACCAAATATGCTGAAATTACCCTTGCCATCCGCTATCGGGAACGTAATTCCACTGGGGATTGGGTCGGCGGACCAATGTACTATATCAAAAATGGTCTGGGTAAAAAATGGCTCTGGCTAGGAAGCCTATTTAGTATGTTGGGGCTATTGGCATCGTTTGGCATTGGTAATATTGCCCAAATCAATACTGTAGCTAGTTCTATTAGCAGTGTTTTTGAGCAATTTGCTCTAGCCCAAACAGAGTATTTCAATCTTATCATTGGCATTATTTTGGCTATCATTATTGGTATCATTATCATCGGCGGTATTAAACGCATTGGTAGAGTAACAGAAAAACTGGTGCCGTTTATGGCTGGTTTTTATATAATTGGCACTATGATTATAGTGTTAGCTAATATCCAAAATATTGGGCCTACTTTTGCCATGATTTTTGAAGGTGCCTTTGGCGATTGGGAAGCCGCTGGCGGAGGTATTGTCGGCTTTAGCATTATGACTGCCATGCAGAGAGGTTTCTCTCGTGGTATCTTTTCTAATGAGGCAGGGCTTGGTTCAGCACCGATTGCTCATGCGGCAGCCGATACTAAAGGCCCAGTACAGCAAGGTCTTTTCGGCATCTTTGAAGTTTTCCTGGGAAGTTTTGTTATTTGTACTCTAACCGCACTTTCAATTATGATGAGCGGCGTGGATATTAACTGGGGAATAGAAGCTGGAGCGACTCTTTCCACCTCAGCGTTTTCATCAGTATTTGGCAGTACGTTTTCTACTATTTTTATGGCGATCGCTATCATCTGCTTTGCCTTATCAACAGTTATTGGTTGGTCGCTATATGGCGCACGCTGCGCAGAATTTCTCTTTGGCACAAAAGCGATACGTATTTATCAAATCATCTTTGTCCTAATGGTGATAGCCGGAGCCACTATGGAACTAGGGCTAGTATGGGATATCTCAGATACTTTAAACGGTATGATGGCTATTCCTAACCTAATCGCCCTAGCAGCACTCTCTGGAGTAGTGGCTAAGTTAACCAAAGAGCATTTTTCTTCCCATAATAAATACCCAAAATAAAAAGGAAGGAGAAATTTTCTCCTTCCTAGTTGAAAAGTCTTGATGCAATATTTTAGCGACGAAGACCGAGGCTGTTGATAATATTACGGTAACGGTCAATATCTTTGCTCTTCAGATAATTCAAAAGAGAACGACGTCTACCAACCATCTTCAACAAACCACGACGGCTATGGAAGTCTTTTTTATGCACTTTTAAATGCTCGGTCAGATGATTGATCTGATAACTGAGTACTGCAATCTGAACTTCCGGAGAACCAGTATCGCCTTCATGGATAGCATACTTTTCGATGATTTCTTTTTTCGTAGCAGTATCCATTTTTACCCCTCCTTTTTTAGCATTTCGCTACCTGCCCAAAACTGAGAAAGCGTTGGAGATTCGCTGTTCCAAGTATGGGTGACAACTTTTATATTATAGCCTATTATTCAATACTTGGCAAGTGTTTATTAGGCGGTACAGTTGATAAAAATTGTCTTGCCGCTATCGAATCTGTATTAATCTGAGCAGTTAATTCACTAATACTAGCAAATTTACGTTCCGGGCGAAGAAACTTGCCAAACCAAACCCTAATAGTTTCACCATATAAATCTAAATCAGTGTCAAAAAGGTGTGCTTCCATCAAAGGTTTAGTTTCCCCGCCAATAGTTGGTTTAAAGCCAAAATTAGTAACACCATCATAGGTAACACCATTATGCTCTATGCGTGTAGCATAAACACCATTTTGTGGTACCGCTTGGTTTATTTCAGTATGACAGTTAGCGGTTGGATAGCCGATGCTGCGACCTAGCTGATTACCATAGATAACCTCACCTTCGATAACAAACCAATACCCAAGCATTTCATTAACTGCTTCCAGATTGCCATCTGCTAAATATTTTCTGATATTACTGGAACTAACCGGGCCATATTGACTATCTATTTCTCCGACGATAGTGACATCTATTCCCTTATCCTGACATAGAGAGCGCAGCACAGATGCGGTTCCCCTTCCATCAATGCCAAAAGTAAAATTATATCCTACTACGACATGCTGGGGCTTAACTTGATTAACAATAATCTTATCCACAAACTCTTCAGGAGTGCTATTCATCACCTCATGAGTGAATTCGTAGGTCATCACTTTATCGATAGCAAAATACTCTGTTAAAAGTTCATCTTTAAGTTTAGCTCCAGTTATCATTTGAGGGGCTTGTCCCTTAATGATCGCTAATGGGTGTGGCTCAAAAGTTAATACTGCGCTTTTACTGCCTATAGCTCTTTTTTGCTGTTTTAAAACAGTAAAAAGAGCCTTATGGCCTAAATGCAAGCCATCAAAATTCCCAATAGCGCAAGCTAAATTGGCCTGAGGTTCAATAAAAACTTTATCCATTTTAATTATCTTTTTATCATTATCCTTAACAACTGTCCCTAGGGCCAATAAATCATGACTATTATTTACTAACCTAACCTGCTCTCCTTCATTAAATTCCGTAGGTGCTATAATAGAATGTCCATGGCTAATCTTATTTTTCTGCTTTTCATTTACGACTAGCTGAGGAATAAAATCTACCACTTCGTTCATTGGCAAGATAAAGCTTAGATCTCCCGCCTCAGCCATATCCTGGATTTGCTGAATAGTATAAGTATTGCTCAAAACAAATTCACCCGTACGGGTCCGTTGTAATGCTGATAGATGGGCTGGTAATTGCAATGCTCTTCCGATATCAAAAGCCAATGAACGGATATAGGCCCCCTGTCCACATTCAACTTCGATCTTAGCATAGGCCTTAACACCAGGAGTGAATGATAAAAGACGGATATCATAAATCATCACTGGACGTGCTTTGAGATCAAGCTTTTCCCCTCTCCTGGCCCGCTTATAAAGTGGCACACCACCTTGCTTTAATGCCGAAATAGCTGGGGGAATCTGGGCAATAGCACCTATAAACTTAGGCAATACATCTTCAACCATAGCTGCTGTAAGATGCGATGCGTCAGCAATATCAGTAATATCTCCGGCAGCATCATAGCTACTAGTAGCCTCGCCAAAACAAATCTCACCAATATATGTTTTGGGCCTACCCATTACCAAACCACTTAAGCGAGTCGCCTTTCCCAAGCAAATAGGCAAAACACCTTCCGCCTGAGGGTCAAGGGTGCCGCAATGACCGGCTTTGACATGCAAAAGCCGCTTCACAGCGGCTACGGCATATTGGGAACTATACCCTTTATCTTTATTAAGGTTAATAAAGCCATCATAATTCATTGAGCAATCATTTCCTTTGCAGCATCAAGTACCTGTCTTTGGGCAATCGCTAAAGGTTCGCGGATACGCACCCCCGCTGCCAACTCATGACCTCCGCCACCAAGTGAATGGGCCAGGTCGCAAACATTAATCCCCTTGCGGGAACGGAAACTTACTTTGATAAAATCATCATGTTCTTCAAAGAGTATCCCCAAGCGTACTCCATGAGTCATCAAAGTGTAATTGACAATATTAGAAAGATCCGTAGGGCTAGCGCCAAATTTTTCAATAGTTTGCTTGTCCAAAACAGCATAACAAAGCTGTCCGCCACAAGAAAGCTGCATTGAACTGCAGCAATATCCCTTTAAGCGCATATTGGTTAGGGAACAATCTTCAAAAATATGCACGGTAATTTGTTCAATATCGATAAATGGCAATAGTTTGGCTGCTTGCATCAGCGAACGTTGGGTAGTGCTGGGATATCTGAATCCTCCACTATCAGAGACAATGCCGCTATAAAGATTGGTAGCAATAGCAGAATTCAACTCAATACCTGCATCATCGACAATAGCAGCTATTATTTCTGCAGTGGCAGCAGCCTCGGGTTCTAAAATCAAATAATTGCCGTCAAAACGCTTCCCTTCATGATGGTCAGCACAATAAACGGGCCTACCAGATAGATAAGGTTCAATCCATAATCCGGTCCGGTGAGCACTACGACAGTCCAAGATCAACACTGCCTCTACATCGATATCAATATCCTCTGGCTTGATTATTTTATCAATCCCTGGAAGATATGATAGATACGAAGGAATAGCATCCGGAGAAACCAAGCGCCAATTTTTTTCTTGGCCAGCAAAAGCATGGAACACTGCCAACATAGAGCCTAAGCAATCGCCATCCGGCTGCTCATGCCCGCAGATAATCATATTCCGCTGGCTAGTCAGAAAATCAATCATTTTCTTATATTTACTGGCCATAGTGTTCTCTCCAAATTTTATTCCTTATAGACGCCTTCATCAATAGGAGGACGCCCTGCTGCTGCTTGTTCATCAGCAGCTATTTGTTGCTCCACCTTTTTGATCATCTGCACCCCATAAGCAATAGATTCATCCACCTGAAAATACAACTCAGGAATAATCCTGGTTTTTAACCGTTTACCAAGCTCTCTACGAATATATCCCTTAGCGCTTTCCAGAGCAGCTGCCATCTGTTTTTTATCAACATTGCTCATCATTGGACTGACAAAAACATGGGCGGAACAACCATCCGGGGCAATATCAATCGCCACTACTGAAACCATACCAATACGGGGATCTTTGATCTCTCTGTCAAGGATAGAGGCAATCTCTTTTTTTATCTCACCAGCTAATCGTTCTACTCTATGACTAGACATATATATCTCCTCTAACTCAAAACGGGTAAAGGCGATTAGAGTTGTCTGGCGATTTCTTCCATCTCATAAACCTCTAATTGATCGCCTTCTTTAATATCATGGAAGTTTTCTAAGCCAATGCCGCATTCAAAGCCTTCTAAAACCTCTTTAGCATCATCTTTGAACCGCCTCAGGCTGATAATCTTATCATCAGCGATTACGGCATTATCACGAATAACACGCACTAAAGCATTACGGACTACTTTACCATTGGTCACATAAGAGCCAGCAACAACACCTACTTTAGGCACTCTGATAACTTGCCTAATTTCCACATGGCCAATGATATTTTCTTTGTATTCTGGTGCCAGTAAGCCGCTCATAGCCAGCTTAATATCTTCGAGAGCATCATAAATAACACGGTAGAGCCTAATATCCACATCAGCGGCCTCAGCTGCGGCACGGGCAGCAGGAGGTGCAATAATATTGAAGCCCAAAATAATCGCATTGGAAGCTGATGCCAGCATTACATCGCTCTCAGAGACGGCGCCAACACCAGAATGAATGACATTAACTTTAACTTCATCGGTATTCAACTTGACCAGACTCTGGATCAATGCCTCTACTGATCCCTGAACATCGGCCTTGACTACCAGGTTAAGCTCTTTGATCTCGCCCTCAGCGATTTGTTGGAAAAGATTATCCAGACTAATTTTGGTAGCACGATGCAGCTCTTCCTCACGTTTCTTGGCACTTTGTTTAGCTGCAACCAAACGGGCGTCTTTCTCATCTTTAACAACAACAAATATTTCCCCAGCAGTAGGCACATCAGAAAATCCTAATACCTCAACGGGCATGGATGGGCCAGCGGATTTAACCTTACGCCCTTTATCATCATGCATGGCTCTAACTTTACCAAAGACAGCACCAGCCAAAATGTTATCACCAGCATGAAGGGTCCCTTTTTGTACCAATAAGGTTGCCACAGAGCCACGGTTTTTATCCAGCTTGGCCTCAATGACAGCACCCCTCGCTTGCCGGTCATAATTGGCTTTGAGTTCTTCCACCTCAGCCACCAATAAGATCATTTCCAGCAAACCTTCAAGGTTGATGCCCGCCTTAGCAGAAACTTCAACCATAATGGTATCGCCGCCCCATTCTTCAGGCACCAAACCATATTCCGTTAACTCCTGTTTGACCCTGTTGGGATCAGCACCTGGCTTATCTATTTTATTAATAGCAATAATTATCGGCACTCCAGCTGCCTTGGAGTGGTTAATCGCTTCAATAGTCTGAGGCATAACCCCATCATCAGCAGCAACTACAATAATCGCGATATCCGTCATGTTAGCCCCACGGGCACGCATGGCAGTAAATGCCTCATGGCCAGGGGTATCCAGGAAGGTGATTTTCTTACCCTTGATTTCTACCTGATAGGCACCAATATGCTGAGTGATGCCACCAGCCTCACCGGAGACCACATTGGTATGGCGAATCGCATCAAGGAGCGAAGTTTTACCATGGTCGACATGGCCCATGATAGTGACCACTGGGGGTCTTTCTTTCATTTCTCCCTCATCATCGGCAATATCTTCTAAGATTTCTGCGGCCCGGTCAGCCTTTACTTCTACGGTTACACCAAATTCGTCCGCTACCAAAATAGCGGTTTCTGAATCCAGCTCCTGATTAATAGTGGCCATAATCCCCATTTCAAAGAGCTTTTTGATAATTTCACCAGCAGTCTTACCCATAGTTTTGGCTAATTCGCCTAAAACAACGGTTTCGCCGATAGTAATTTTTTTTGGCGTTACAGGAGGCATAACTACTTTTGTTTCCTTCTTATTATTCTTACCACCTTTGCGGCCTTTTCCTTTAAATCCTTTGCCATAACCGCGGCCGTTGTTAAATTCATCATCGCCTCTACGGTCAAAAGCATTATCCTTCACAAATACTTTCTTCCGGTTTGCCTTATGATTATTCGGCTTATTTTCTGGCATATATGGCTCATCTAATGTTGGCCGGTTGCCATGGAATTTATCTCCCTGAGTTCTGTTGTTACGAGAACGCTCATTTTGTGAACGCTCTGATTTTGCTTTGTCTTCATGTGGCCTTGACTGGTTCTGTCTATTACCCTGCTGAGAATTTTCCTGAGCTCTATTATTAGATTGGGGTTTATTCTCCTTAGGTTTTGATGGCTGAGTCTGTTTATCGGTCTCATCGACTGGTTTAGTTTTTAATGTGACATCTGATGATGACTGTGACTTTTCTGTAGCAGCTGGTGCAGGTTTAGCATCATGTTTGGTTTCTTTTTGTTCTTGCTTCTCAACTACAGGCTCAGATTTGTTTTCTTCCCTATCTACAGGTTCAGAAGGCGCATCCTGCTCTTTGGTTGTCTTTTCCTGCGCCGCAGGAGTTTCTTTCGGTTTAGCTATATCCTTATCTGCCGCTATCTTCTGGTCTTGAAGATCGGGTTCGGCTTTTACATCATCATTCAGTTTGGTTTCTACTGATAAGGGCTGAGAAGAGTCAGCCTGCTCTGATGATTGCTGTTGTGCTCCAGTATTGACATTAGCTGGAGCATCTGTATCAGGCTTCTCTTCTTCTGGTTTTGCCGCAATCTGTTCCTTTTCAATTACAGCTTTAGGGATACGCTTAACACGCGGAACAAAGCCTTCCGCATCCGCTACAGGCTTAGCCTTTCCTTCTTTGGCGAAACTATTTCTCACCGCATTGGCATCTTTTTCACTAATCGAGCTCATATGGGTCTTTACTTCGATACCCATTTTATTGAGCCGGCGAATAATTTCCTTGCTCTCTATAGAGAGCTCTTTTGCCAATTCGTAAATTTTTATTTTTGCCAAACCTACCACCCCTTATCACATCGGATAAAATCTAAGCATTGATAATGCCTTTAACCTTTTTTATTGCTTGCGCAAAACCATCATCCAGCACACCTAAGGCGCCTCGACGGCTTTTTCCAACGATCAATCCTAGTTCATCCTTAGTTGGCCAACTAATAACACAAATCCCATTTTTTTGGGCCAACAAACTCAAACTAGACTTTACTTCATTCGAGGCATTATCCGCTAATACCAATAATTTAACGCGTTTTTTTTCTAAAGCCTCTTTGACCATATTATTACCAGCAACTATTTTTCCTGCGCGCTGAGCAATACCCAAATAACCAGAAATTTTTTTCTTTTCTTGTTCACTCATCTGATTCATTTTTAGGCAAACCCTCTATTGCTACTGCAATTTGCTCCCAGAGTTCCTCAGGAATTGGCGTCTTCAATGAACGTTCCAAACAACGTTGCTTGCGCGCCTTTTTAAGACATTCAGGATTATTACACAAATACGCACCCCGGCCTGATTTTTTACCAGTAGGATCCAAACTAATATTCCCCTCTGGATCACGTACTAGTCTGATAAGCTCTCTTTTAAGCTTACTTTCACGGCAAACTGCACATATGCGTTGAGGCTGTTTTCTAATCACTGATTATTTCTCCGTCTCCAAGGCGTCCTGGTACTCCTGTGCACCAGATTCATCCCAATACTCATCTTGTTCAATGGCTTCACCGTTTTCTTCTAATTCAGCCATTTGACTTTCGCTCTTGATATCAATCTTCCAGCCAGTCAAACGGGCAGCCAAACGGGCATTCTGTCCTTCCTTGCCAATAGCTAAAGAAAGCTGGAAATCAGGGACAACTACCCTGGTGAACTTCTCTTCTTCATCTATTTCTACAGAAATAGCCTTAGCCGGCGAAAGAGCATTGCTGACATAAATAGCCGGGTCTTCATCCCAGCGGATGATCTCAATTTTCTCGCCGTCTAGTTCATTCACTATAGCCTGAACACGCATACCTTTAGAACCAACACAGGCTCCTACCGGGTCTACACTAGTATTTTTGCTATAAACAGCAATTTTAGAACGCCAACCAGGCTCACGCACCACTGACTTGATCTCTACTGTGCCATCTTGGATTTCTGGTACTTCACGTTCAAAAAGACGTTTCAATAGTCCTGGATGGGTCCTGGAGACTAAAATCTGCGGTCCTTTATTGGTTTTGCGGACTTCTAAAATATAAACTTTCAACCTATTACCCTGACGGTAATTCTCTCGAGGAATTTGTTCAGAAGGTGCCAGAAGAGCTTCTGTTTTGCCTAGATCCATAAAGACATTTTTGCCTTCAACACGCAACACAGTTGCAGTGATAATATCATCTTTGCGTGTAGCATACTGGTCATATACCATATTGCGTTCGGCTTCTCTGATTCGCTGCATGACAACATGCTTAGCAGTCTGAGCAGCGATACGGCCAAAACTACGTGGAGTTACCTCAGATTCGAAAACATCGCCAACCTCAAATTCAGGATCATATCTTTGCGCTTCTTCTAAAGACATTTGGGTGGCTGGGTCATCAACCTCTTCAACTACATCTTTACGATAAATGACATGGATCTCGCCATTATTACGGTTGATTTCCACTCGCACATTTTGTGAAGAACCGTAATTTTTCTTATAGGCAGAGATTAAAGCAGCTTCAATGGCTTCTATAAGCACATCCATTTCAATACCGCGTTCTTTTTCTAAATCTTTGAGGGCTTCAATGAATTCGATATTCATCTTTTTTACTCCTTACATAGATTAATTCTTAAAATCGGTTTTATATATCTGCTACCAAATGGGCCTTTGCGATGCTATCTAGAGGAAAAGAACGTTCACCGTCAACAGTCTCTATAGTTAGAACAGCATCCTCCATAGTTTTGAGTATACCTTGAAATTCTTTTACCCCATCATATGGTGCATACAGCTTGACTAAAATCTCTCTTCCTGCATAGCGCTGAAAATCCTGCTGCCGTTTAAGCGGGCGTTCTAATCCCGGAGAGCTTACTTCCAGATAATAGCTTTGGCTAATTGGGTCAGCGATATCCAGCGCATCACTGATTTTACCGCTAACTAATTCACACAAAGCATGATCTACCGGCGGTTCACGGTCGATAAAAATCCGCAAATACCAACTACCAGCTTCGTACACATATTCAACATCAATAAGCTCGGCGCCACACTCAGAACAAAGCGGCTCTACCAATGACCAAATTTCCTGTTCTATTTTATTATAATCAACAACAAAGCCTTTCTTTTTGACCATCTGCTTAGCCTTCCTAATTCAAAAGAAAAAGTGGGAATAATTCCCCACTTTCCTACAGCAACATCTCTAACGTGTGTATTCTAACATATAGCTTGACAAAAAGCAAGCATAAAATAGCAAATGTCCAAACTTAGGTATTATAAACAACAAAGATAAAATAAATAGCATCTAAATGCTTGTGCAGCATTAAGCTATTTTAGTTACCAACTACCTCTTTAACTTCGCAGACCGTTAATAGGCTATCTTGAACCATAAACCTAATCTCTAACCCGGCAAATTGGAACCCATAGATTCGCTCCGGTGAATTTTGATATGCTGGTCTGGGATCCTGCGCCAAAACCCCAATCAGACTATCCCGCTTCTTTTCCGGTACCATAGCTAACCATTGCTCAGGGAAATATACCTGTAAAAAACCATCTTTATTAGAGCAGGCGAATCCGCCGCTAGCATCAGGATGGGCATCAGTATAAGGTAGATAGGGCTTAATATCATAAATCGGGCTACCATCCATTAAATCCGCTCCAGTCACATATAAGATTGGACCTAATTCATCATTGATCTCAATCCTACTTAACTGCACCGAAGATAGGCCGATTGGATTAGGCCTAAAGGGGGAACGGGTCGCAAACACACCCATTCTGGTATTACCGCCAAGCCGCGGAGGACGGACAGTCGGCGACCACTGTTCACGAATGGCCTCGGAAAACTGCCACAATAACCAAATATGGGAAAACTGCTCTAAGCCACGTACAGCGTCGGGATTACGGTATTTAGGCTCAAAAACAATAATCGATTGGAGATCATTTACCAACCCACTTTGTCTTGGTATACCAAATTTAGTGGGAAAATCATTATGAATGCGGGCAATGATATCTAATTGCATAATATCTGACATAAAAACACCTCATTACTATCAGGCTACCCAATAAAGTAGAAGCCACTTGCTAAGAGATGATGAATTCACTCGTCGCTAATACCAGATCAGCGATATCAAGCTTATCATATCTAGTATAAGGAATACGGATAAGCGGAATGTGATGCTGTTGGCAATAGATGTTTTTCAAATTATCACTTTCCACAGTCCGCTGAAAACGTTCCGCATTATCCCAACCAGAATTGCTATAACCGTAATGCAGCTCACCATCATATTCTATAAAATACACCACAAAATGTTTTTCGTCTAGTATAGCGAAATCAAAACGTAGACTGCCTTTTCGCTTTAAATCATCAGGAGAATATTCTTTAATATATTTTATTTTATGCTTTTTGAGCAATGAAGCCACCTTTTCATTTCCCTTTGATCGAATACAGCCACAGCTAATGGTCCTTCCAGACACCAAGGCATCTTGGCGCATCAGTTTACTTTCCCCACATTCGCAAAGACATTCCCAAATGATTCCACCGCTTCCTCCTCTTCTTTTACCACTATCACGTACAACTGTCAGTTTGCCAAATTTTTTACCTACTAGATTATTGATATTATCACTCTTGATACAACCGCAGCTTTTCGTATAGCCGCTCTTAAGCTTAGAAGCCTGTACTTCACAATAATTACCGCAAACACAACGGCATAACCAGTAGGCTCCATTGCCTGCTCCAGATTTGGATCCAAGTGACTCCACTGTAAGACGGCCAAACTGTTGCCCCGATAAATCATCTCGCCGTAAACAGCCACAACTACGAGTGGTACCCCGAAGCAAATTACCAGCTGCCACCGGCAACTCCTGGCCGCAATCGCAACGGCATAACCATACAGCACCGCCATTAGATTTGCGTTCTGGTAAAAGCTTAATCACCGTCAGTCGCCCATACTTATTACCCGTAAGATCACGGGGAGTATTAGTGGGCAAACATCCACAGCTTTTGACCCGGCCTGTTTTTAGGTCACGTGCTAAGACATCCTTTTGTTTGCCACACTCACATTGACAGCGCCATACCCTCTGGCCATTCACCCTATCAGGTAATAACTCAGTAGCAGTCAAAAGGCCGTACTTTTGCCCTATTAAATTATTAGTAATATCAGCCCGGGTGCTATTTCTTTGACGGGTTAGCTCATTTCTCAGACAGCCGCAGCTACGCGTAGTACCATTTCTAAGGCTAGTACCCCGCACTTCTATTTGCCGGCCACAATTACAAAGACACTTCCACCAATACTCCCGTCCTTTTCTTGTATTGGCACGTTCAAGTACTGTTAGTCGTCCAAATTTCTTTCCAATCATCGTTTAAGAGCCTGTAAGTTCAATATTTATGTCGAAAATTATTATAGCTTTAACCGGTATTAAATGTCCAATTAATTTTAGCACTCCATTATATAAAAAGTTCACTCCAGAAATATTGATAAATGATATCAATATTGCTAAAATTATTCAGCAATTATTCTTTAATAGAAATAATTTTTATTAAAGTATAATTATGCGACTGATGAAACTGGACTATGGAAGGGATGAAACGACTATGAAAAAACTATTTACCTTATTGCTCGTTTGCCTTTTGGCATTGGCTTTATTTGGTTGCGCCAATGAGCCTGCCACCAATCAAGACAATGACCAAACAGAGCAGCAAAATACCGAGCAAACAACCTTGGGAGAATGGGAAAACTATCAACCTACTACAGGAGCAACAGAATATCCGCTTACCCTGAATACTTATTTCTGGTTAGGCAGAGAAGTAACCCAAACGTATGAACAGGCACCAGAAAGGGTTATCACCTGTGGTGGCACCATAGCTGATCTGATGGTGTACTTTGGCTTAGAAGACCGTATTATCGGCATTAGCCGTACCGATGACCCCAGTGAATTACCTGAAGAATACCAAGAAACCCGCAACTCATTGCCTGTTTTAGCTGAATTATGGCCTAGCAAAGAAGTTGTAGTTGATGCTGAAGCCGACTTAATAGCTTCTGCATACGGCGGACTTTTTTATGATGACGATTTAGGTACTATTGAAGAAATAAATGGACGTGGTA
>CALYAP010000049.1 GCA_944393575.1 uncultured Clostridia bacterium | reverse complement strand
AATAAAAACGAGCCTAGAACGTTAAACAACGTCCAGGCTCTCTTGGTCGGAGCGACACGACTTGAACGTGCGGCCTCTACCACCCCAAGGTAGCGCTCTAGCCAAACTGAGCTACGCCCCGAAGATGCTCCGTGGTCAACACGGAGCATTACTAATTATATTAGGCCTATGGCTTTTTGTCAAGGAATTTATCTATCCAAACCAAATGCAGTATGCAGCGCCACCACAGCTTCTTTGACCTTAGCTTCATCAACGATGCAAGAGATTTTGATCTCCGAAGTAGCAATCATACCGATATTAGCATTGATATCAGATAAGGTCTTAAACATAGTAGCAGCCACACCAGGATGAGAAATCATACCAGCGCCAACAACAGAGACCTTAGCAAAATTATCAACTAATGTATAATTATCAGCTGGCAAATCAGCAACAACCTCTTTAAGAATACGGTCAACTTTATTTAGCTCGTCACGGCCGCAGGTGAAAGAAATATCCTGTTTGGCATCACGGCTGCCGCTTTGGATAATCATATCCACATTAACCTTTTCATCTGCTAATTTACCAAAAATGGAGCTGGCAACGCCTGGTTTATCCGGAACACCAAAAATAGTCGCTTTCAATACGTTCATATCATGGGCAACGCCGCATACCATTAAATCTTTTTCCAAATCATTATTCATTAATGCTTCCTCCTTGACAATAGTGCCTTCATTATGGTTAAAGCTGGAGCGTACATGTAGTTTCAAGCCATACATTTTAGCTAATTCAACTGAGCGGGGCTGCAATACCAAAGCACCCATAGCTGCCATCTCTAACATCTCATCATAAGATACTTCTGGCATTTTCCAGGCTTTTTCTACTACACGAGGATCAGCGGTATATACACCGTCTACGTCTGTATAGATCTCACATACGTCTGCATTTAAAGCGATCGCTAAGGCCACAGCAGAAGTATCTGAACCACCTCGGCCAAGGGTATTAATCTCACCAGATTCATCTATCCCTTGAAATCCAGCAACGATCACAATATTACCATTATCCAACTCTTGCTTAACTCGGCTATTATCAATGCTGACGATTTTGGATTTTGAATATGTGCCATCAGTATGGTATCCCGCCTGAGCACCGGTTAAAGAAATCGCTTTATATCCCATCTCGGCTAAAGTCATTGCCAACATAGCGATCGACACTTGCTCGCCAGTAGAAAGAAGCATATCCATTTCACGGGCACTGGGGTTAGAAGTAACCTGTTTTGATAAGGCGATCAAGTCATCAGTAGTATCTCCCATAGCAGAAACAACTACTGCCACCTGATTGCCTTTATCATAAGTCTCAGCGATTCTTCTAGCGACTCTCTTCATACGCTCCGCATCGCCAACAGAGCTCCCTCCAAACTTCTTTACAACAATCATTTCATGAACCTCCAGATATTTATCGGTGTAGTTAACTAATTTTGGTTTTCATCAACTATCGTGCCCGTATTATCCATACCAACCACAATAATTTTAGTCTCTACACCGTTATCAGCAAATGCCTCGCTCATTGCAGCGGCAATATTATTTTTTAAAATATCATCATTTTCCGTAAAGCTAATCATCGATGGACCAGATCCAGAAATCACACAACCAATAGCCCCGGCGGCGATAGCAGCTTCAACAACAGCCTCTGCACCTTTTATCAAAGAAAAACGGTATGGCTGGTGCAAACGGTCGGTAAGCATAGCACCAAAGCCGCTGATATCTCCCTGAACCAAAGCTAAAGCTAAATATGCAGCATGGCTCATATTGTATACCGCATCTTCTAATGCCACCTGCTTAGGCATAATCGCCCGCGCCTTTTTGGTGGATACCGGAAAATTAGGGATAGCCAATACTGCTTGTAGGGAATTTGGTACGTCTATTCTTTTAGTATACTGCACACCAGCTTCGCTTGCGCAAACAGTAAAGCCCCCATAGAGAGCTGGAGCAACATTATCAGGGTGGCCTTCAATACTTATCGCCAAATTAAGCATCTGTTCTGGTGAAAGAACACGCCCCATAATCTCGTTAGCAGCATAAATACCGCCAATAATCGCCGATGAGCTGCTGCCCATGCCACGGGAAAGCGGAATATTATTTTCACAAACAAAAGCCAGATTAGGCATAGTTTGCCCAGCCAATTCAAAAGCCGCAGCAGCTGAGCGGACAACTAAATTAGAGCTAGAGCTCTGCAAAAACTTTTGGCCTTCACCAATGATTTCGACCGAAAAAGTAGACGCTCTTTCAACACTCACATAATTATAATATCCCAAAGCCATGCCAAAGGTGTCATACCCGCAGCCTAGATTGGCCGTAGTAGCGGGAATTTTTATGCGTACCATTAGTCCTCATCTTCCTCCACGCGGATATAATCACTTACCTCATAAGTGCAATCAAGATCGCCAATAGCTTTAAGAGCAGCCATCATATCGGCATGACGGACCTTATAAGTGATGATAACAATTTCAGCTTTGTCATCACTAATTTTTCTCTTTTGGATAACTGCGTCCACACTGATATTATTCTCAGTGAGTGCAGTAGCAAGAGCAGCTAAAACACCAACCGTATCATAAACGCAAATACGAACATAATACTTGCTCTCCACTTCATCTATCGGCAATACCGGCAGATTCAGATAACAGGTGCAACCCCAACGTGCCTTACAATTATGCACAATATTACGCGCAGCCTGAATGATATCACCAACTATTGCTGAGCCAGTAGGCAGAGCCCCTGCCCCGCGTCCATAGAACATTGTTTTTTCAACGGCGTTACCTTCAACATAAACAGCGTTATAGGAATCGCGTACTGTGGCTAGTGGGTGATTCTTAGGTATCATCACCGGATGCACTCTAGCGTCAATATAACCACCGTCCTCTTCGCCATGATGACGAGCAATACCCAACATTTTGATGGTGTAGCCAAATTCATCAGCATAACGCATATCCCATTTACTAATGCGGGTGATACCTTCACAGGCAACCATATCAAAGGTTACTCTGCTATTGAAAGCCATTGAAGACAAAATAGCAACTTTACGTGCAGCATCGTATCCCTCGATATCCGAGGTTGGATCCGCTTCAGCATAACCAAGACGCTGCGCTTCAGCCAAAGCATCGGCGAAATCTTCACCGGTTTCACTCATCTTAGTAAGAATAAAATTGGTGGTACCGTTAACAATACCCATAATACTCTTAAACCTATTGCCAGCTAAACCCTCTTTAACAGCCTGCACTACAGGGATACCCCCAGCAACCGCAGCCTCAAAGAAGAGATCTGTTTGTTTTTCAGCAGCGATAGCCAAAAGCTCGCCACCGTAAAGAGCCAGCAGGTCTTTGTTAGCAGTAACAACGCTCTTGCCTGCTTTAAGAGCAGCGGAGATAA
>CALYAP010000048.1 GCA_944393575.1 uncultured Clostridia bacterium | reverse complement strand
TCTCATTGCCTCCTTTTTAGAAGATATTCAACAGTGTGTTGAAATTGATGATATATTTTATTATAATTAAAAAGCCAGTAAAAACAATGACCAAAATCTGAATTTTGGGTGGATAACGCACAAAAATACACAGAGTGTTGAATATTAGACGGATATTTCAAAATAGTTAGGAGGTTTTATTACTAATGACCGATAAGGATCGCCGTATCCGCAAAACCAGGCAAGTGTTACGACAGAGCTTTGCCAGCTTATTGGCTGAGAAGCCTTTGGAGGATATTACTGTTAAGGAACTGACTGAACGAGCGGATATCAACAGAGGCACTTTTTATTGCCACTATAAAGATATCTATGATTTGAAGGATCAGATTGAACGGGAGCTTTTTGATGAATTTGTTGCCGTTATTGATGGCTATGGGGTGGATAACCTTCGCCGTGAATTGCGCTCAGTGATGACAGATGTTTTTCGTTTTTTGCAACACAATAAAGAATTTGGGACGATTATCAGTGCTTATAAAACGGATAGCCTCTTTTTTGCCTGGGTTCGTTCGGAGATCTTTCGCCGTGGACTCAGCGAATGGCAGCGGATCTATGGCTTTCAGGATTCTATCCAGTGGGATTATTATCTGGATTTTGTGGTTGCTGGCTGCGTGACGATGCTGCAATCATGGATTCAAAAGGGAATGCGTGAGTCGCCAGAAGAGATGGGTGCTTTATCGGAACGGTTTATTCTTTATGGTCCAGGTGAAGTGCTGGGCTTGGGTTAAGGACGGACTGCATTGTGGTGATCGCACTGGTAGTAAAGTGCATTCGCAATATGGATAATTTATTGCTTATTTTTTTAACCTATATAAAAAGCCTACCGCTTAAGCGGTAGGCTTTTGGTTAAAAGGAGTTGGCCTTTTATGGGTGGTAGAGAAGGTTTTGATATAATGCCGGTGTTTCTAAAACAAATTCTGGAGCACCGGTCGAACCTGGCCCAACCTCGTATTTATTGAAAGGAATAACAATCTGTCCCTCTTCGTTGAAATAGAAATTATGGTCAGGGGCAATCTGATCAAAGCGCCACTCTTCAACCTTTGTGTTATCCAGCCAATAGACTTCCTGAGGATCCTCAGCCATCCTTTCCTGCATCTGCGTCTTGAGTTCTTCGCTGATAACAGTCACATAGTCGAAATCATCAGGGAAGATATCCGCCAGTGTTTTGATCTCACCAGTCGGCACATCGATGTGATAATAACGTACTTCATCAGTAGAACTAGCCATTACTAATGTAGTATGAACTTTAAGCGTAAACCAATTCTCGGTATCTGTTACTACATCCCATTTAACGTCAAGATTGAAATAGCCGTCAGCATGCATTTCTGCTTCAAATTGATTGATTAACTCATTGGTATATTCAGTTACTTCCTGATTGATAGCATCTGCACCGCTGGATTGCCCATCATTAGGTAAGATCTCTGGTACTTCAATGGAAACATGGTTTTTGCCAGTTTGCGCCTCATAAGTACGGAAGGTAACCGCCTCAAAAAAGGAGCCTATCACCGGTAATTCTGCCATCGCATATGAGATGGTGGGGCTAAGATTGGGCAGCAAAATGGCAATGGCCAGTAGCGCTGCTACCGCACCGCCTAGCTTTTGCCAGATCGGACGGTGCTGCCGTGGTTTGCGCGGCAAGCTTGCCAGAGTATCGTCGATCCGTCGGGAAAAAGCTGGCGTTGCTTTTTTGTTTTCCTTTTGTGCGAGATCTTTGAAGCGTTGATCAAGATTCATTTCATTTCCTCCCCCAGCATCATTCTTAAGCGGATCCTCGCCCGATAGAGCCTGGTTTTAGTATTGGCTATTGATATCTTGAGGATTGTCGCTATTTCCTGAATGCTGAATCCTTCATAATAGAAGAGAACTACTACTGCGCGCATATCTTCATTTAAATCACAGACAGCTTGCCATAGAGGTTCGCTGACAGCGGTTTCCGCGGGTGCTTCTTGTTCAGGTAGGCTATCAATATCTACATACCTTTGCCTTTCCCGCAACATTCCATAGCATTCATTCGCCAGTATACGCATCAGCCATGGGCGAAATTTACTTTTATCCCTTAGTGAATACAGTTTACGGTAGGCGGTACAGATAGCCTCTTGTGCTGCATCGGCCGCATCATCTGGATTACGCAGAATACTCATAGAGAGGCGGTAGATGCTGTCTTCATATTTTTTCACTTGTTCAGTGAACCATATTTGTTGATCCAATCTTTTCTACCTCTTCTCATTATATTCCATGTCCTTGTAGCCAGCCGGCCCACTCCTGATAACCTGTGGCATAGGGATGAACTCCATCACCAGTCTTGGCTGGGTCCATATATCCGCTGTCATCACAAAACAGTTCATTAGCATCAAGATAAAAGATGGTCTTATTATCGGCCAAGGCAGCGATATTATTATTCAGCCGGTTAATATTTTCCCATGATAGCCAGGAAACAGCAGCCGATTTTTCCTTAGTAACGTAGATATTGGCGCAGAGAATGATCTTGGCGTTAGGCTGTGCTGAGACGATGTCTTTCAAGATATTTTCATATTTCTGCATGATACTCTCCATCGCATAGCCTAGTTCATTGATCCCTAACATGATATAGATTTTACCATATTGCTTGCTATCGAGCAATGAAGGCAGATCGGTTGTCGAAAAATTGATATCTTGCGTTTCCTTGGTTAATACGTTGAATACAGTCATACCAGAGCTGGCAAAATAATCAGCCTTACCTAATCGTCCATAGATAGCCATGCCTTCAGTACGGGAATCGCCGATGAATAAAGCGTCATCAAAATAGCTTTCCTCCACTGGATGAGGTGTGATGGTTTCTGGCTGTTCGTTTTCCATAACTGTTGTTAGAGAGGCCAGCAGATATACTGGTAACTGCACGGTAAGGTTAGTTTCCTGATCAGATGTTTCTTCATCATGGGCGGCATATAAGACAGTATTATCCTGCAATAGCAGAAAAGGAATAGTGATGGCCGGTTGATCTTGAAATTGTCCGGCTGCTTGACAGACAGTATGCTTAGCTATCATACCGGCGATGCTGATGACAGCGCAAGATAACAGTATCAACGCTAATAGTTGTAGGGGTGGCTTAATCTTCATGGGAACCTCTTAAAAACTAAAGTACATGAATGGATCATTGAGTCCGGCTGATAGGCAATAGATAGACAGCCAGAAAATTAGTAGCAGGATGATGGTGCCAAAAAGTGAGTGACGCATTCTCTGCCATAGTTTGGCCGGTCCTGGCATCGCCAAGATAATCCCGGTGAGCAGTAATAATCCGTATTCTTTGCCATAATGGATAAAATCGAGTGTAGCAGAATTGCCAAAATCAAAGCCCGTAAACAGTTGACCTAAATAGATGCCGATATTCCCCAGATTAGTAATAGCAAAGAATAGCCAGCTTAAAGTGATAGCAAAAAACATATAAAGATGAGAAAGCAAACGGTGCCGCGCCAGCTTCTCTCCTATCCATAGTTTTTCACTGGCAATGAGAGCGAAAAGAAATAAACCCCAGAGCAGAAAATTACCAGTAGAACCATGCCAGATCCCCGTAGCGAGCCAGACAATCAAAAGATTGCGGATATGTTTGCTTTGTCCCTGGCGACTACCCCCCAATGGTATATAAAGATAATCACGGAACCAACGTCCTAGGGTGATATGCCAGCGCCGCCAGAAATCGCTCATTGACCGTGCTGCATAGGGATGGTCGAAGTTGTCCGGGAGGTGAAATCCCAGCATTCGTCCTAATCCTACCGCCATAATCGAATAGCCACAGAAATCGAAATATAGTTGCAGCGAGTAAGCAATCAGACCCATCCAGGCCAAAGGGGCAGAAATGCTGTCAAAGCCAATGACCTGGATATCTTTCCATAAGCCGCCTATTTGGTTGGCCAGGAGTACTTTTAGCCCTAACCCAAGGATAAAATCACGCAATCCACGATCAAAATTGCGCAGGTTATAGTTACGATACCTTAATTGATGAGCTAATTCTCCATAAGACACCAAGGGACCGGAGATCAGTTTGGGAAACATTAAGACTGCAGTCAAATAGCATGGCAAGGATCGTTCAGCAGTTATGCGTTGCCGGTAGACATCGATGATATATGCTGCTGTTTGAAAGGTGTAGAAGCTGATTCCTAAGGGTAATAATAGCGAGCTCCCGCTAAAAACTCCGCCATATTTAAAGGCTAGCAAACAGCCAAAGAGCAGCACTAAGGTTATGCCTAGAGCGATCTTTCTGCCTCGGGCCAAAGCGTTGATCAGGATGCCCATTCCCCAGGTAAATAGTGCTGTAAATAGTAGTAAAGCCAGCATCCAGGGATGTTCTTGCACCCCTATATAATAGAAAAGCAAGCTGCCCAACAATAGTGGCCAATTGCGGTAATTAGGTGGAGTGAGGTAATAGATGATTAGAAATAGAGGCAAAAAACGAAAGAGAAATGTTACATCACTGAACGTCATAGCACCGGCCCTTTTCCTTTCATCCTATAGATGTGCGGGAGGGCGAAAAGGTTACACGATTTTGCTTTTTTCAGCAAATATTTTTGGCTATAGTGACAAACTCCGGGCACCTCAATAGCGATGGCCGGAGCTGTTGGACAAGATCTTTTAAAAAAGTTTGTTAACTGCTAAGAGAATGAGGATCGCGCCGCTAATCCAAGAAAGATTGAATGAAAGCTTTTGGGCAAGCTTATTGCCCAGCAGAGCACCAAGTAGAATAGCTGCGGTATTGGTCAATAATGACCACAAGATCACCGCCCAGGCATTGATATTTCCCAGGGCGGCGCCAAAACCGACTGCCAGCCCATCCAGGGAGAGTGCGACCGCCAGAGAAGCTGCCTCAGCAGGGGAGATCGTTTTAGAGCAATCGCGGTCAGCTTTTTCTGGGTCTGCGTAGATGCTGAGGACAAAGCGAAAATTGCAGAGGCTGAAATGCAGTTCTTTATGCGGTGCGTTATATTTACGGATAATCGTTTTGGTGAGACTGTCTAGCAGCTTGATGAGTCCTAAAACTAGTAGCAGGGTAAAACAAATAGCAGTGGTCAACCAGCTAGGGATCAATTGCTTGACCAAAGTACCGATAAACAGTGATAAACCCAGAATAGCAGTGCAAATGAGATTGATGATTTGCGCTGATAAAAAAGGTATTTTAATCTTATTGCTGCCGTAAGCAAAACTAGCAGCAAAAGCATCTATAGATAGTGCAGAAGCCAGGAATCCGGCCTCTAAAATGACCAGAAGTGTATTCAAATGTCCACCCCATTTAGCCAAAAACTCTTTTTTTGTATGCTATGAGTGGTAGCTTGGGAGTGTGCGGGAGAAATAATATTCAGCTTTATCCGTATCTTGGTCAGTTGTCATGGGGGGTAAGACCATGTTCGCTCTGGACATTCTTTAGCGGAGCATGTATGATGATAAGGAAAGGGTGAAACAAAATGTGGGTACTCTATGCCTTTTGTTCAGCGTTATTTGCTGGTCTCACTGCTGTATTGGCTAAAATAGGTATTAAAGATATTAATTCACATCTGGCTACTGCACTGCGTACCATTGTCGTAGTGGTTTTTGCCTGGCTAATAGTTTTGATTGTTGGCTCAGGCGAAACGATTAGCACTATTGATGGGCATAGCTGGTTGTTTTTGATTCTCTCTGGCCTTGCCACAGGTGCCAGCTGGATCTGTTATTTTCGCGCGCTTCAGCTAGGCAATGTCAACCAGGTAACACCAATTGATAAATCAAGTACAGTGCTGACCATGCTGCTGGCTTTTATCCTGCTTGGCGAACCTCTTTCTAGCAATATGGTTCTGGGTATAATACTTATCTTAGGCGGTACCTATTTGATGATCGAGCGGCAGAGTGGAGAAGACGCTACGCCAAAAAATAAGAACTGGCTGTTTTGGGCGGTTCTCTCGGCGATTTTTGCCAGCCTGACTGCTATTTGGGGCAAAATAGGCATAACTGGTGTAGAGTCTAATCTGGGGACTGCGATTCGCACAATGGTCGTCTTATTGCTGGCCTGGGCCATCGTCTTTGCGCAGGGCACGCAGAAAGAAATCTGCCGGATAGACAAGAAAAGCTGGTTGTTTTTGCTCCTCTCCGGAGTTGCTACCGGCTGCTCCTGGCTTTTTTATTATCGGGCGTTGCAGGAGGGGCCAGCTAGCATTGTAGCACCGATCGATAAGCTGAGTATCCTCTTTACTGTGGGGTTTTCTTATCTTTTGCTTAGGGAAAAACTAAATAAAAAAGCGCTTCTTGGTTTAATTATTTTGACTGCCGGAACCTTATTGCTGCTATGGAAATTTTAATAAGTTAAAATTTACGAAAATTTTGCAAAAAATATTTGACAATCATTGGGGCGTGTGTTATTATCTTAACCAAATTTCATAAATAAACCGTTGACGCGGAGATAACGGTGGCGATGCTCTCACAGAGAGCCCGTGTTGCTGAGAGTCGGGTAGAAAACAAACCATCAAATGGACCGCTGAGGGCGCAGGTAAAAGGCTGATTGCTGAGTATTCTGCGACGTGTGGGCATACGTTAGTTGCCGGGGATATGTTGGTATCCCGCTAAGCGCATGGTTTCACAGACCATGAATCAAGGTGGCACCGCGAGCAGATAGCTCGTCCTTGACAGTAATGTTAAGGACGGGCTTTTTATTTGCTTTGGTTTGAATTAAGGAGTCAAGCAGATGCTATATTTCACTAGATTTACCACTAAACATAGTTTTCGTCCCGCTGATTATCGATGGCGTAGCAGGTAAAAACAGCAGCCAAAATAATAGCGAGGTGAAAGAAAAATGTCTAAAGGACGATTTGGCATTCATGGCGGCCAATATATCCCCGAGACGCTGATGAATGCTGTCATAGAATTAGAAGAAGCATATAATTATTTTAAAGATGATCCTCAGTTCAATGAAGAGTTAACCGAGCTCTTCAATGAATATGCTGGGCGTCCTTCCCGTCTTTATTTAGCCAAAAATATGACCCGCGATCTTGGTGGGGCTAAGATTTATCTCAAACGGGAAGATCTTAATCATACCGGTGCTCATAAAATTAATAATGTCCTCGGCCAGGCTCTATTGGCTAAAAAGATGGGTAAAACCAGAGTTATTGCTGAGACTGGCGCTGGCCAACACGGAGTAGCGGCTGCTACTGCTGCTACGCTGATGGGATTGGAATGTGAAGTCTTCATGGGCGAGGAAGACACCCGCAGACAGGCGCTCAATGTCTATAAGATGCGTTTGCTGGGTGCCAAGGTGCATCCTGTGACCAGCGGGACAGCAACTTTAAAAGATGCTGTTTCCGAGACGATGCGCGAATGGACCTCTAGAATAGCTGATACGCACTATATCTTAGGTTCAGTGATGGGACCGCATCCTTTTCCGATCATTGTGCGTGATTTTCAGTCAGTGATCTCTCGCGAGATTAAAAGTCAGCTCCTGGAGAAAGAGGGACGCCTGCCTGATGCAGTAATCGCTTGTGTAGGCGGTGGCTCCAATGCGATCGGTGCTTTTTATCATTTTCTCAATGATCCTGATGTGCAACTGATCGGCTGTGAGGCAGCCGGGCGCGGCGTCGATACCTTTGAGACAGCTGCAACTATTGCTACCGGCAGGCTAGGTATCTTTCATGGTATGAAGTCTTATTTCTGTCAAGATCAGTATGGACAGATCGCTCCTGTCTATTCGATCTCAGCTGGTTTGGATTATCCCGGCATTGGCCCGGAACATGCTTACTTGCATGATATTGGCCGGGCGCAATATGTGCCGGTGACAGATGATGAGGCGGTAGAAGCTTTTGAATATCTCTCTCGTACCGAAGGGATTATTCCTGCAATCGAGAGCGCTCATGCTGTAGCTTATGCGATGAAACTGGCTCCGCAGATGAGCAAAGAGCAGGTCATCGTGATCAATATTTCCGGACGCGGGGATAAGGACTGCGTCTCTGTGGCCCGCTATAGAGGGGAGGAGATTTCGGAATGAGTAGAATCGCGCAAGCATTTGCTAATGGCAAGGCATTTATCGCCTTTCTGACCTGCGGTGATCCAGATATCGAGACCACTGAGCAGTTGATCAAAACCATTGCCGAATCCGGCGCTGACCTGATCGAGCTGGGGATACCCTTTTCGGATCCCACTGCAGAAGGTCCGGTGATCCAGGCCGCTAATCTCCGCGCTATCAACGGTGGTGCTACTACTGATAAGATCTTTGCTATGGTGGAGCGTATCCGCCCGCAAATTAAAATACCGATGGTCTTTATGACCTATGCTAATGTGGTCTTTGGCTATGGCACTGAACGGTTTATCCATAAAGCAGCCGAAGTGGGTATTGATGGACTGATCCTGCCTGATGTGCCCTATGAGGAAAAGGGAGACTTTCTCCCTGCTTGCCAGCAAAATGGGCTGGAATTGATCTCGCTGGTCGCGCCGACTTCCGATGACCGCATTGCGATGATAGCCAGAGAAGCGGAGGGGTTCGTCTATTGCGTATCTTCGCTTGGGGTTACTGGCGAGCGGAGTAAGTTCAGCAACCATATAGGCGAGGTGGTCTCTTTGGTCCGCCATTTCACCTCAGTGCCGACTGCTATCGGTTTTGGTATTTCCACCCCGCAGCAGGCGTCTGATATGGCGATGCTGGCAGATGGCGTCATCGTTGGTTCTGCCATTGTTAAATTGGTCGCTCAATATGGCCGGCAGGCAGTACCGCATGCCGCTGAATATGTCCATTCGATGAAAACAGCTATTAGTGAAATTAAATAATACCCTGAAATAGATTGATATAAAAAGTGAAAAAGATTGACTAATAAGGAGAATAACCATGTATAAAGATATAATTGCTAAAGTTACTAATAAACAAGAATTGACCGAACAAGAAATTTTTGAACTGATCAGCGCCATCAATCATGATGAAATCTCTGATGTGCAGATTGCTGGCTTCCAGGTAGCGCTGTTGATGAAAGGTGCCTCCTTGCAGGAGATTGCCGCTATCGCTAAAGCCATGCGGGAAAACTGCGTACCGCTGCGGCCGAATGTTTCGGCTGAGTTGATGGATACCTGCGGCACTGGCGGCGGATTGAGCACCTTCAACATTTCTACCGCTACTGCACTGGTAGCAGCTGCAGCTGGTATCCCTATCGCCAAGCACGGCAGCCGCTCTATCTCCAGCCTGTCCGGCAGCGCTGATGTTTTAGAGGCGTTAGGCGTCAATATTAACCTGACTGCAGCTCAGGTAGAGAAGCTGATCGAAGATATCGGCATCGCCTTTATCTATGCTCCGCTTTTCCATCCGGTGATGTGCAAGGTCTTGCCGCCAGAGACTGAGTTAGGCATTAAGACCATTTTTTATACCATCATTGGCCCGCTGATCAACCCTGCTTTTGCCCCGCGGCATCTGCTGGGCGTCTATAAACCCGAGCTGCTCGATACCGTTACCTATGTGGCCAAAGAACTGGGCTATACTAATGCGATGTTCGTGCATGGGCTTGACGGTCTTGACGAAATTTCGCTGTTGGGCGCAACCAAGATCAATCAATTGAAGGATGGGATAGTGACCACCTATCAGATCTGTCCGGAGGATTTTGGCCTTAAACGCTGCACCTTGGATGAGATCAAGACCGGTACCCCGGAGGAGAA
>CALYAP010000047.1 GCA_944393575.1 uncultured Clostridia bacterium | reverse complement strand
CATCTTCGGGGCGTAGCTCAGTTTGGCTAGAGCGCTACCTTGGGGTGGTAGAGGCCGCACGTTCAAGTCGTGTCGCTCCGACCAAGAGAGCCTGGACGTTGTTTAACGTTCTAGGCTCGTTTTTATTTATGCTCTAGTTAACGGAGCTTTTGAGAAAAATTTTAAAATAACTATTTACAGATACAAATTCATGGTGTATAATACAACCAAGTTTTTGGAAATGCTGATTTTGAGGAGAACAAATGCTTAATCATCTGTTTACCAGCGATTATATCTACTTTAGCTTTGCGGGTTATTTTTCCTGCAAGGTTATTTGTGGTTTCGCTGATAAGATGTTAGCTTGATTTTCCTAGGATCAAAAGTGTTGTAGATGAGCCAACAACTTCGCAGTGAACCACTGCGAAGTTGTTTTTTTATATCACTACTGAAAATTTTATTAATGGAGGAATTACCATGATCATTCTCTTAAAAAACAATACCAAAAATGATGAATTGCAAAGCCTGATCGAGTGGTTAAAAAATATGGGCCTAGATGTCCATATTAGCGAAGGGGCAGAGCAAACCTTATTGGGCTTAATTGGCGATACCTCGCGTATTGATACGGATCTGATTCAGGCTCTTGATATTGTAGAAAGCGTAAAGCGGATTCAGGAGCCTTATAAAAATGCTAACCGTAAATTTCATCCAGACGATAGCATTTTTGAGGTAGGTAAGGATAATCTGATTGGTGGCGGGCATTTCCAAATCATTGCTGGCCCTTGTTCAGTAGAGAATGAGGAACAAATCTGCACCATAGCCAAAGATGTCAAAAAATCTGGCGCTACTATTTTACGTGGTGGTGCTTTCAAACCGCGTACTTCGCCATACTCTTTCCAGGGATTGCGTCAGGAAGGAATTAGATTGCTGCTTTTGGCAAAAAAGGAAACAGGATTACCGATTATAACTGAGCTGATGGATCTATCGCAGCTGTCCCTTTTTGATGAAGTAGATGTCATTCAGGTGGGCGCACGTAATATGCAGAACTTTGAGATGCTCAAAGAATTGGGCCATTGTGATAAACCAATTTTAATTAAACGTGGTATGTCCAGTACCTTCCAGGAATTGCTGATGAGTGCTGAGTATGTGATGAGCGGCGGTAATGAAAGGGTCATTCTCTGTGAACGCGGGATTAGAACCTTTGAAACCTATACCCGCAATACTTTGGATATTTCTGCTGTTCCTGTACTCAAGGAATTATCTCATTTGCCGGTAGTAGTCGATCCTAGCCACGCCACCGGTATGTCAAGAATGGTTCCTCCTATGGCGTTAGCTGCCACTGCTGCCGGTGCTGATGGATTGATGGTAGAAGTGCATAATGATCCTGCCCATGCTCTATGCGATGGCCCACAGTCAATTACGCCGGAAACATTTGATAAGCTGGCTCATCAAGTAAAAAGTTTACGTAATGCTATGAATGCTGCATTGGAGTGTTAAAGATGAATATTGGAATCATTGGCCTGGGATTAATTGGCGGTTCCCTGGCAAAGGCTTTGAAAAAATATACCAATCATTATGTTTATGGTCAAGATATTCTGTCTGATGTCTGCCAGCAAGCAATAGATGAAGATAGCATAGATGAAATTTTGACCCCAGCAACATACCACAAATGTCAGGTTATCTTAGTTGCCTTATACCCTCACTTAGCCATAGATGTTATTAGCAGTCATGTAGAGGATATAGCTAAAGGAACTTTGGTGGTTGACTGCTGTGGAGTCAAACAATCTATTTGTACTGCTCTATGGCCGCTGGCCAAGCAGTATGGTTTTACTTTCATCGGAGGACATCCGATGGCGGGTGTAGAAAATTTTGGTTATTCTGCTGCTATCCCGGAACTTTTTCAAGGGGCATCGATGATATTAACCCCTGAGTCTGATTTAGACCATGTAGTGGAAGCGCAAGCGGAGCAATTGTTTTTGAGCATTGGATTTAACCGTATTTGCCGTTGTACACCTCAGGAACATGATCGAATGATTGCTTATACTTCGCAATTAGCACATGTAGTATCCAGTGCTTATGTCCAGAGTCCGGCGGCAATGAAGCATTTAGGCTTTTCTGCTGGCAGTTTTCAGGATATGACTAGAGTAGCTAAGCTCAATGAAGCGATGTGGGTTGAGCTTTTTGTTACTAACAAACAATATCTATTGGAAGAATTGACTGGTCTGATCACTAGACTGCAACTTTTTGCCACAGCTATCAGCGATGAGGATAAGGATGCTCTATGGCATTTGTTGCATGAAGGACGCGCTATCAGAGAACAAATTAATCATCTACAGTATTCAGCGGAGGAAAATCAATAATGTATGGAACAGATACTGTCAAGATTATGACGGGTCACCCTTATGAAGTTACTATTGGCAGCGGTATTTTATCCCATATTGGCGAATTATTGCCGCAGCGCAGTCCCTGTATAGCTGCTCTAGTGTCTGATGATATCGTTGATCATTTATATGGCAATGAAGTTACAGCTGCTCTCCAAGATTATGGTTATACTGTATATCATTTCGTTTTCCCCCATGGGGAAGAAAATAAAAATATGGAACAGCTATCCTCGTTGCTCAGCTTTTTAGCGGAATCGCATCTTAGCCGCTCAGACCTTATTGTAGCTTTAGGTGGTGGTGTTACCGGAGACTTGGCAGGCCTTGCCGCTGCAATTTATCTCCGTGGTATAGAATATGTTCAGATACCGACTACTTTCTTGGCAGCTATCGATTCTTCGGTAGGAGGAAAAACCGCTGTTGATCTGCCAGAGGGGAAAAACTTAGTAGGCGCTTTTTGGCAGCCTATGGCAGTGATATGCGATACCGCAACATTTGCTACTTTGCCAGAGAATGTATTTATTGATGGTACTGCCGAGGCTATCAAATATGGTGTTTTGGCGGATCCACAAATGTTCGAACTATTATCTGGTGCTGATTTTCGGGAACATCTTGGCCAGATTATCCGCCGTTCGGTAGCGATAAAAGGCGATTTTGTGCATGATGATGAACGTGATACAGGTAGCCGGCAATTGTTGAATTTAGGACATACTATTGGTCATGCCATAGAACAATGCAGTAGCTATACTGTTGCGCATGGCCATGCGGTTTCCATTGGTATGGTTATTATTGCTAAAGCAGCCGCTGCTACTGGAATTTGTGATTCTGCTGTGCCGCAGATGATCGAGACCGCATTGGCCAATAATCATTTGCCAACCCGTTGCGATTATTCGCTGGCTAGATTGGTAGATGTTATTCAAACAGATAAAAAGAGGCGTGGCGATATTATTAGCCTGGTAGTACCAGAAAGGATTGGCCATTGCCGTTTACATAAAATCAACGTAGCAGAGATGGCGTCTTTTATTGAGCCAGGTCTAAAATAGGGAGGTAAATATGGATATCAAAGTGTATCCGGGAAAATTGAACGGTCAAATTGGCGCTATCCCTTCCAAATCAGCAGCGCACCGGGCGATTTTGGCAGCAGCTTTGTCTGATAAGCCCACTAGATTATTAGTCTCACGGCCAAGTATTTCTCAGGATATTGCAGCTACTATCAACTGCGTTAAAGCATTAGGTGGAGAAATATTAGCAAACGATGGTGAAATAACCGTAAAACCTATTACTAAGGTGCAAAATAGAACGGTACTTGATTGTGGAGAAAGTGGTACCACCTTGCGGTTTATTTTGCCGATTGCTGCTGCTTTGAGCGATAATTTTTCTGTTACCGGTAGAGGAAGATTAGCAGATCGCCCGTTAGAAGATTTATGCATGGCGCTAGAATCTCATGGATGTATTTGCTCCAGCCATTCGATCCCCTTGGGGGTAAGCGGTCATTTACATGCCGGAGAGTTTGTATTACCCGGGAAAATTAGCTCCCAATATGTTTCCGGTCTGTTATTGGCAGCAGCTGTTCTTGATACTAAGAGCCAGATTACGCTTAGCACTCCGTTAGAATCTGCTGGCTATGTAGAGCTAACTCGTGATGTAATGCATAGTTTTGGCATTGAGACAGGCAAAGAGTCAAATAGCTATTCTGTGGAGACATTGGGGTATCATTCTCCGGGGACATATCCTATTGAAGGAGATTGGTCTAATGCTGCTTTTTGGCTGGTAGCTCAAAAAATGGGCAGCAGTATAAAGATCACTGGCTTGAATGACCTTTCCGCTCAACCAGACCGGGTTATTGAATCGTTAATATCCAAGCTGGGAAATGGGACGAATATTGATGTTGCTAATTGTCCTGATCTGATGCCGATTTTGGCTGTTTTAGCTACTTATGCTCCTGGTGAGACACATTTCATTAATGCCGCAAGACTGAGATTAAAGGAGAGCGACCGCATCTCCGCTGTTGCACAGGGGTTGACTGATTTAGGCATTGCTGTTGCCGAACAGCCGGATGGCTTGACTGTTCATAGTGGCACTATCCAAGGTGGCGATGTCGATGGTTATAATGATCATCGTTTGGTTATGTCTTGGGCGATCGCTGCACTTGTTGCTCAAAAGCCGATCGTGATCCATGGAGCAGAGGCAGTAGCCAAATCATACCCTGATTTTTGGCAAGATTATCAACAATTAGGAGGTAATTTTGATGTCCTCTAGTTATGGTAAAAATTTGCGGATATCAATTTTTGGCCAGTCTCATGGACAAATGATTGGCGCTGTGATCGATGGTCTGCCTGTTGGTGAAGAGATAGACTTGTCAGCGCTACAGAAATTTGTAGACCGGCGCTCTCCTGGTAGAGATGAGTATTCTACTGCACGCCAGGAAAGGGATAGGGTAGAGATTGTCTCTGGATTGTACCAGGGGAAAACTTGCGGCGCCCCGTTATGCCTGCTTATTGCAAATAGCGATACCCGTTCCCATGATTATGAGCAGTTACGTGATATTCCCCGCCCAGGCCATGCGGATTATTCTGCTAAAGTACGCTATCATGAATACAATGATCCTCGCGGAGGAGGCCATTTTTCTGGGCGTTTAACTGCTCCTTTGACTGCGGCAGGAGGGATTTGTTTGCAGATACTTGCCAGGCGCGGCATTACTGTGGGGGCTCATCTTTGGTCAATTGGCGGTGAAAAAGATGCTCCTATTGCTGATAATTGCCTGAATCCGCAATTATTAATGGACTTTAGCGTAAAAGATTTTCCCGTTTTTGATAATGCCGCCGGTGAAAGAATGCAGCAAGAAATTCGTAGCGCTAAAGAGGCAGGAGACTCAGTTGGCGGAGTGATTGAAGTTTTTGCCATAGGGGTTCCTGCTGGTCTAGGGAGCCCAATGTTTGATGGTGTGGAAAACAGAATTTCTGCTGCGATGTTTGCTATTCCGGCAGTAAAGGGCATAGAATTCGGCAGCGGTTTTGCTGCGGCAAGCATGCATGGTAGTGAACATAATGATGCTTTTTACTTTGTTGATGGCAGAATTACTACTATGAGCAACCATCATGGTGGCATCTTAGGGGGCATTACTAGTGGAATGCCGTTAATATTTAGAGCAGCAATAAAGCCTACTCCATCAATCAGCCAACCGCAAGCAACACTAAATACTAAAACGATGGCTCAAACACAGTTGGCTATCAAAGGCAGGCATGACCCTTGCATTGTACAGCGGGCCTTGCCTTGTTTGGAGGCGGTTACTGGATTTGTTTTATTGGATTTGTTACTGGATAGCGAATATCAAAGTATAAACTAAATTTTCATGATAAGGAGCGAAAGTACTATGGATTTAGAAAAATTAAGATCGCAAATAGACACTATTGATGATCAACTAACGGATTTATTTACTGAGAGAATGGATTTATCCAAACAAATCGCCGGGTGCAAAAAAGATAGTGGACTAGGTGTGATGAATGTTAGCCGTGAGCGGGAGGTTATTTCAAGAGTAACAGCCAGAGCCGGTGCTGAAATGGAAAGCTATGTTCGCGTACTGTATCAGACTATTTTTGAAGCAAGCCGCTCTTACCAGACTCATTTGTTGGCAGGTGATGGTGAGTTTGCTCGTCAGATCCAACAGGCTATCGAAAATACTCCATCACTATTTCCTACCAGAGGTACGGTCGCCTGCCAAGGAGTAGAAGGCGCTTATTCCCAGCAGGCTTGTGATAAACTGTTTGCCATGCCTAATATCATGTATTTCCGTCATTTTGAGGGAGTATTCCAAGCCGTTAGCAGCGGCTTATGCCAGTATGGTATTCTTCCTATAGAAAACAGCTCCAACGGTACAGTTGGCGAGGTATATGACTTGATGCGCAATTATAAGTTCCACATTGTGAGAAGTATCAAGCTCTGTGTCCGTCATAGCCTATTAGCCAAAAAAGGCGTTGCGCTGAAGGATATTACTGAAATCTATTCTCATGAGCAGGCCATTGGCCAATGCAGTCAGTTTTTGAAGGGATTAAAAAATGTTAAAATCAATATATGTGAGAATACCGCTGCTGCTGCTAAAATGGTAGCAGAATCTGACCGCCGGGATATAGCGGCTATTTCTTCTGTGCCTTGTGCTCATTTATATGGCTTGGAAGTAATTGAAGATAAAGTTCAAAATAATGATAATAATTATACTCGTTTCATTTGCATCAGTAAAAATTTGGAGATCTATCCTGGCGCCAATAAGATCAGTTTGATGCTTTCAACCTCCCACCGTCCTGGTGCGCTATATGGATTGATCGCTAAATTTGCGGTTTTGGGTATCAATTTAACTAAATTGGAAAGCCGTCCGATCCCGGGCAGTGATTTTGAATTCATCTTCTATTTCGACCTTGACGCCTCGGTCCTTTTCCCAGAAGTGGTGACTATGTTGGGTGAGTTAGAGGCTTCTCCAGAGCTATTCGTTTTCTTAGGCAATTATGCGGAGGTGGTCTAAGCATGACCATTAACTATGGTCTGCTTGGGGAGCATTTGCCGCATAGTTTCTCTCCACATATTCATCGGCTGCTAGGAGATTATGATTATCGGTTGCTCGAGATACCTCCAGCTGACTTGGACACTTTTTTGCGTCGACGTGATTTCCGCGGACTAAATGTAACTATCCCCTATAAAAAAGCGGTGATGCCTTATTGTGATATGCTCACTTCTCAGGCTAAGCGCATCGGCAGTGTTAATACCCTTATTATCAGTGGTGATGGTAAAATGGTAGGGCATAATACTGATTATGATGGTTTTAAACTGATGGTACAAAGCGCCGGCATCGATATGCAAAGGAAAAAGGTGCTTATATTAGGGAGCGGAGGCGCGAGCTTGACGGCAGGTGCAGTTGCTGCAGATCTAGGCGCCAAAGAAATCATCACTGTCTCAAGGCATGGCTCAGTTGATTATAATAATGTTTACCGACTGCATGGAGATGCAGAGATTATTATTAACGCTACCCCCTGTGGGATGTATCCCCATAATAATGATATTCCTCTAGATATAACTTCTTTGCCTGACTGTCAGGGGGTTTTGGATATGATCTATAATCCTTTGCGCACTAAACTGGTTTTGACAGCACAAAAGCTGCATATCCCTGCTTGCGGTGGATTGACTATGCTTGTTGAACAGGCCAGATGTTCTGCTGAGATGTTTTTGGGAAATAAGATACCCGAGCAACGAACTGCAGAGCTTTTGCATCAGCTGGAGCTGGAGTTAGAAAATATTGTTTTGATTGGCATGCCCGGTTGTGGCAAAAGTTCTATCGGGGCTCAGATAGCACAACTGATGCAACGGGAATTCATTGACTTTGACCAATATATTAGCCAAAAAATTGGTTTAACTCCAGAGGAAATCATTTTAAACCAAGGTGAGGCGACCTTCCGTAGCATAGAAAGCGAGGTCGCCGCTGAGATTGGTAAACGCCAGGGGCTGGTAATAGCCACTGGCGGAGGCACTGTTACAAGGGATGTCAATATGCTTGCTTTGCAACAAAATGGCCGAATCTATTTTATCGAAAGAGAGTTATCTTCGCTGGCTACAGCAGGAAGGCCTTTATCGGATGATGGTAAAGCTTTGGAACAGCTTTATCAGCAGCGTTATCCTCTTTATCGGCATTATGCTGACGCAATTATTGATAATAACGAATCTTTGGCAGTAGCAGTCCAGACTATTTTAGCGCTTATTTGTGGAGGTAGAAATGAAAATTTTGGTAATTAACGGCCCTAATATCAATTTGTTGGGCCTGAGAGAAAAACACATTTATGGAGATGAAAGTTACGAGGCGTTATTATCTTATATAGAAAAGACTGCTAAAAAATTAGGAGTAGATGTGGAATTTTACCAGTCTAATCATGAGGGTGATTTGGTAGATGCTATTCAGGGTGCCTATAATAGGGTAGATGCCATTATCATTAATCCTGCTGCCTATACTCATACTAGTGTTGCTATCCTTGATGCCTTGAAAGCAGTTTCACTTCCTACGGTAGAGGTTCACCTAAGCGACATTCATCAGCGCGAGGAATTTCGCCATATCTCTTATGCAGGCATGGCTTGTGAGAAAACATATTGTGGACTTGGCTTTGCCGGGTATAGTGAGGCCCTAAAATATTTAGTCAGTAATTATATGGACAAGTGATTTTGATAATAACAGATATTTTATGAACCTATTATGATATATGTTTGCTTATCTCATATAGTAAACTAACCCATAAGCCGTTATTTAGTGTTTTGAATAAGTTGCAATTGTCACCAATTACAACTTCATAAGTTGACAATTGTTGCGGCCCATGATATACTCTCATCATCTGTTGAGAGGAGTTTGCCATGGCTGTCAGAATAAAAACTTTGAATTTAGTTTATATTGCTCTCTTTGCCGTGCTTATCGCTATTTGCTCTTGGATAGCTATCCCCACCGTAGTCCCATTTACTTTGCAGACTTTTGCTGTTTATTTAACCGTTACCCTATTAGGTTGGAAGAGGGGTTTAGCTGCTATTTGTGTTTATATTCTTTTAGGCCTGGTGGGAGTTCCTGTGTTTAGTGGGTTTAGGGCCGGGCTGGGAGTTTTAGCTGGACCGACTGGCGGGTATATTATTGGCTTCATTTTTTTATCGTTAATAATGGGTGCTTTTATTCACCGCTTTGGCAATGGCAAGATGATTTTATTTATTGCGATGCTGTTGGGAACTATAGCCTGTTATGCTTTTGGCACCATTTGGTATTTGCTTGTCTATGCGCAAACTACAGAACCTGTAGGGTGGTTGACAGCACTTAGTCTTTGCGTTTTTCCCTTTATTCTCCCAGATATCTTAAAGATGCTCCTGGCAATTTTTATTAGCAAACGCTTGTTGCCATATATCAAAAATTGACATCTTACAATTTAATGAAATTCGCTAATGTCGTTTATTTTTAGCTATTAATACGTAAACTACTCTTGAGGTGATTAAGATGAAGGAGAATTTCCCCAAAATTCAATGGTATAATCAAAAGTATAATTTGTTGTTTGAACATCAAGATGATCTGATAGGTAAAAAAGAAAAAATTAGCAATAATATATCTGAAAATAACTAGCGCAATATATTGTTAATGGAATTTATGTGGCAGGCATATTATTATGCCTGCCCTTTATGTGTTTAGCATAAAATAATTAAGAGGAAAACAGTTATCCTATTATCAGCAGTTTGATAATAGTTTAGGATACGATAATAATTTCCCTGCTGACCTTGTCTGGTAATTTATTGTCAAATCTGGTATGATAAGAAAAGAATTTGGCTGATTTGCTACTAAATAGAGGAGGACAATATGGATAGATGCCAACGACTTAAAATGCCCTTAATACTGATAATATTGGTGATGTTGTTTTGCTTGTTGCCAGCACTGCCTGCCCAAGCTTCTGTAATGGGAGAGCAAATAGATGGTTATGAGGCTGTCTCAGCCGGCGGAGTGCAATTGACGCGCAATATTTTTTGGACTGGCAGTGATTACCGCACTGAGAATTATTTAGTTTATGATGGAGAGTCGCAGGTCTTTCCTGTAGTTGTCTATGGCTCTAAAGTACTTAATTATGGCAATTTTTCTAGTATGGCTGCACTGCTAGAAAATCAAGGCTATACTGTGCTGGGTGGTATCAATGGCGATTATTACAATACTGCTGATTATCAGCCGCTAGGCATTGTAGTAACTGATGGGATACTCCGTTCATCAGATGGCGGGCACTATGCTATTGGTTTTTATGATGATGGTAGTGCGATTATGGGTAAACCCGCAATGCGGATGAGCATCTTCATCGATGGGAATGAGTACACTCTTGGCGCTGTAAATAAAACACGTGGATCCCAGTATTTTGTCTTATTGACAGAAGATTACTCTTATACAACCCGCACCACTACTCCTGGACGTAATGCTATTCTTACTATAGTTGATGGAGGAGAGCTTACAACTAATTGTACGCTTACTTTAGAGGTACAGGAGATTATCCATACCAGCGAACCGATATCTTTACAAGAAGGAGAATTAATACTTACCTTAGCTGATGATGCTCCAGCTTGGAGTCAGTCGGGTATGGATGCTCTAGAGGAAGGCGATACTATTACTATCGATATTAGTTGTGCTGATGGCTGGGAAGACGTAGAATACGCCATTGGCTCTCTCTACAAATTGGTAACTAATGGTGTAGTAGAATCTGGTCTTGATAATAGCTCTGCACCTCGTACTGCAGTTGGCTTAAAACCCAATGGGGAAGTGATCCTTTATACAATCGATGGCCGTCAGAGTGGTCATAGCGTTGGTGCAAATATGTACCAGGTGGCCAACCGCTTAATAGAATTAGGATGCACTGAAGCTACCTTGCTTGACGGCGGTGGGTCTACTACGCTCAATGCCGTCTATGGTGGTGAAAGCTCTATTTCTCAGATTAACAATCCTTCAGATGGCAGCCAACGCTCAGTAACTAATTATATTATGTTAGTCAGTACTGCTAGGGGCAGTGGCGATGCTGCTCAACTCACTCTTTATCCATTAAGCCTAAATATTCTCTCTGGTGCCCAAACGCAGTTTTATGCTTTGGCTATGGATGAATATGGGTTAGCTGCTGCTGTGCCAAGTAACTTGGATTATAGCGTTGATTCTTCTCTAGGCAGTGTCGATGCTAATGGGCTTTTTATAGCTTCTAGTAGCAATAATACCACTGGCACTTTAGATGTTTCTGCCCCAGGTGTTGAATCTGCTGAAGTTACAGTGCGGGTAATTGCTGATCCAGATACTATTGGCGTTAAAAACGCGGCTACGGGTGCATCATTGACTACTTTAGAAATTCAAACTGGCCAGAGCATTGATTTAGATGCTACTGCACTATATAATCACTTGGAGTTGGTGGCAGACGATAGTTGTTTTCAATGGCAGGTGAGTGGAGATATCGGTACTATCGATAATAATGGGGTCTTTACTGCCTCTGTTGCTCAGGGTTCAGGACAAATCATCATTACTGCCGGCGATACCAGCTTTAGTTTGCCTGTAACAGTCAAACGGAACTATACGTTTGATGATGTTCTGCCTACTTCATGGTATTTTGATGCTGTAGAATTTGTGGCTAGTGAAGGTCTTTTCAACGGCACTAGTTCTACCAGCTTTACTCCGGATGGTAATATGAATAGGGCTATGATCGTTACCGTGTTGTATCGCTTGGCTGGTTCGCCTGCTGTAACCGGCGAGGTTGCTTTCAATGATGTAGCCTCAGGATTATGGTATAGCTCCGCAGTTATATGGGCTGATGCTAATGGTATTGTTGAGGGATTTGGTGATGGGCGTTTTGCTCCACTGCAAAATGTGACTAGAGAAGAGATTGCCTGTTTCATCTACCGTTATGCTGCTTTTGCCGGCCAGGATATCAGTGCTGCCGCTGATCTTAGCTCATATACCGATACCTCTTCAATTCATGATTGGGCTTTATCGGCAATGCAATGGGCTGTATCAGAAGAAATCATCACTGGACGTCCTAGCGGTGCTCTTGATCCTCGGGGCTTTGCTACTCGTGCGGAGGTTGCTACAATGATGATGCGTTTCCTTTCTTAGCAACATAGGGTTTTAAAAATATTTTCATCATAAGAAAACGGCGTATCAGCGCCGTTTTCTTGTATAGTCAGCATATACTTAATAAATATAATTAGCCAATAGAACAAATACTAATATTACAAATTTAGTACACAAGGTGAATGCGCTAATGTCTAATACTAATAGATTAAATCAAGAAAAATCTCCGTATTTGCTGCAACATGTCTCTAATCCAGTTGATTGGTGGCCATGGTGTGAAGAAGCCTTTGCTAAAGCTAAACGCGAAAATAAGCCCATTTTTCTTAGCATTGGCTATTCCACCTGTCATTGGTGCCATGTGATGGCACGAGAATCTTTTGCAGACCAGCAAGTGGCAGATTTGCTTAATCAATGGTTCATCTCTATTAAAGTTGATAGGGAAGAGCGACCTGATATCGATGCGATATATATGCGTGCTTGTCAGGCATTAACCGGATCAGGCGGTTGGCCGCTTACTATTATTATGACTCCAGAGCAGAAACCTTTTTTTGCAGCAACTTATATACCTAAGTCCGCTTCTCATGGAATGATGGGCATGATAGAGCTCCTAGCCCAGATTGCTGATAAATGGCAGAATGAGCAGCAGGCTTTATTAGCTGCTAGTGATGATATAACTAATTTTTTGCTTAAACAGGAAAAATCAAAACCATCGGCAATGACTATTGAGCCTCATGAAGTTATTAGTCTTGCTGTGCATCAGTTCAAGCAGAGCTTCGATACAACATGGGGAGGCTTTGGCCGTGCTCCTAAATTTCCAGCAGCGCATAACTTGCTTTTTTTACTCCAATATGCTGAAGATTATCATGCCCAGGATATTCTAAATATCGTTGAACACACTTTAATCAGTATGTATCGTGGCGGGATATTTGATCATATTGGCGGTGGTTTTGCACGTTATTCCACTGATAGAAAATGGTTGATACCGCATTTTGAGAAAATGCTTTATGATAATGCACTGTTAGCACAAGCATATTTAGCGGCCTTTCGCTATACCAAGAAAACCATCTATGGGGAGATTGCCAAGCGGGTACTGGATTATATCCTTCGCGAAATGACAGATTCAGCTGGCGGCTTTTATTGTAGTCAGGATGCTGACAGCGAAGGAATAGAGGGGAAATTTTATGCCTTTTCCTATGAAGAAGTTTTGTCTGTTTTAGGCAAAGATCAAGGTAAAGTCTTTTGCGATTTTTATGGCATTACTCCGGAAGGGAATTTTGAGGGGGCAAATATTGCTAATTTGCTTAATAATCCTGAGTACGAGAAAATATCACCAGAGATTATTGCCATGCGTGATCATCTTTATGCCTACCGATTATCCAGAGCTGCTTTGCATAAAGATGATAAGATATTGACATCCTGGAATGCTTTAATGATATCAACTATGTCTCAGGCAGGAGATATTCTTCATGACTCCCGCTATCTTAATACTGCTCAGGCCGCTCAACAGTTTATTGAGCATAACTTGAGTTCTCCTGACGGTCGGTTATTTATCCGGTGGCGTGACAACCAGGCTGCCCATAGCGGCCTTTTAGATGATTATGCTTTATACTGCTTGGCACTATTGACTTTGTACCAGTCTACTAATGATAAAAAATATTTACTCAGGGCAACATCCTTAGCTCAGATAATGTTAGAGCGGTTTATTGACTATGAAAATGGCGGATTTTATTTATCCGCCGATGATACCAAGCCGCTGATCATGCGTCCTAAAGAGATCTATGACGGCGCTATGCCATCTGGCAATTCAGCGGCTGCTTTATTATTGATTCGCCTCGCTCACTGCACTGGAGATAAGCTATGGCAAGAAGCTGCTGAACAGCAGATAGCTTTTATGTTGCCACGAATCAGTCAATACCCAGTCAATCATGGCTTTGCTTTATTAGCCTTATTAGAAAGATACGGCAATCATAGCTACTAAAAATTTCAAAAAACTATTTATAAATAAATAGGCGGCGTATTTAAACGCCGCCTAAGCTTGTTATGGTAGTCAGATATTATTAATTATACATGCCATTGCTGGCCATATAGTTGTAAATTAGCTCCCCATGTTCTTGCTCTTCTTTTTGGATATGATTAAGGGCATTTCTTACCGCCGGATCTTTAAATTCAAAGATGGAAGTATTGTAGTCTGAGCTAACATGTTTTTCCGTAGCCAAGGCATCTGAACAAAGATAGCTGTCGTTTTGATAACCTTGCTGGTCGTTATTATAATTTACTGTTGCTGTACATGGCTGTGAGGAATTCCCCTGACTGGCATTCATTGCCGGGACAGCACCATTAATAATTTGCTCGATAGTTTGTAAATGCTGCTGTTCTTTACTCTTAATTTCATTAAAAAGATTTTTTAGCTCTGTGGAGCAGGCTTTATCTGCATATTGGGTATATTTTTCAATGCATAATTGCTCTGATTTTTTGAGATCCTGCAGCAAGCTCATTTCTTTTTGGTTAAACATAATATCACCTCGATTTTTAGTTTGGAAATAGTATTGATAAAATCGCTGATATTATGCGTCTAACCTTAATAACCTCCTGGAAAACAAAGATTAGCTGTTTGATTGAATTAGAGTTATCCCAAAGCTACATCTAAAATCATCATGATCGAAAACCCAACAAGGGTAAATAAGGCCATGATATCTTTTTTTTCATTAGTTTGGCTTTCTGGAATAAGCTCGGCAACAACTACATAAATCATGGCACCTGCTGCAAATGCTAATAAAAATGGCAGTAACATTCTAGCCTGCAATGCTATTAGCGCACCTATTACTCCAGCTATAGGTTCCACTACTCCGCTTAATTGCCCATAGAAAAAGGATTTCCGGCGGGAAAATCCTTCCCTACGTAATGGTACGCTAACTGCTGTTCCTTCAGGGAAGTTTTGCAATCCTATTCCTAATGCTAACATACAGGCAGAGGTAAGCGTAGCACCTTCAATACCATAGGCAATGGATCCGAAAGCCACGCCGACAGCAAGACCTTCCGGTATATTGTGCAGAGTTATAGAGAATATGAGCATCCAGCATCTTTTAACATTACCTTTGGGCGTATTGTTATTAGATGCTTTTGTCGCTCTTTTTTCCAATCGGGAAAAAAATCTATCGCCAGAGAATAATAATAACCCTCCACCAAAGAGACCGATAAAAGCTACTAGCCAGGCATTCATCCCTAAATTGGTAGCCATTTCAATAGATGGGCTCAGTAATGACCAAAAGGATGCGGCAATCATTACCCCGGCGGCGAAACCCAGCATAGCATCTAAGACATTTTTATTCATCTTTTTGAAGCAGAAAACCAGTCCTGCGCCAATAGCAGTGATACTCCAGGTAAAGAGTGTGGCAATCATGGCTTGAATAGGGTGGCTAAGCCCGATGAACCAATCAATCATATACTCCTCCGCGCCGTTTTTTATCATAATATGGTGTTAACTAAAAACGGTGCGGCAAATTCTTTCTTGACAAGTTATCACTTCGGTAGTCATAGGTGAGAGAATTTAAATAAAAAAAGCAACGGCGAACTTGCCGTTGCTTCTAATACTGATAAAATTAAGAGTTTAGTTTAAGGCTTTTTCCAAAAGCTCTTTTACCATTCCCGGATTGGCCTGTCCTTTAGTCTCTTTCATGACTTGACCAACCAGGAAACCAATCGCAGCTTGTTTACCAGCTTTATAATCGGCTACTGGCTTGGGGTTAGCTTCAATGATTTTGGCTACAGCGCTATCCAAAACTGAGGTATCAGATATTTGTGAGAAGCCGTGCTCTGCAATAATATCTGCTGCTTTTTTATCGCTATCAAACATTTCTTCTAGGACTGTTTTAGCGCTATTATTATTAATAGACCCTTTTTTTATTTCTTTAAGCAGAAAAGCCAATTCGCTTGCGGATAGCGGCACTACATTATATTCCTTCTCTGTGGAATTCATCAGTTTGGCTATATCACCCAAGATCCAGTTAGCAGCAATTTTGGCTTCTGGGTATTCAGCATAGAGGGCGTCAAAGAAATGAGCCAACGGTGGATTAGCAATTAGTTGTCCTGCATCATAATCCGAGAGCCCTAGTTCCTCTGTTAGGCGTTTACGCTTAGCGTCAGGCATCTCTGGCATCGAGGCGGCGATTTCCGCCATCCATTGATCGTCAATAATGATTGGAGGCAGATCAGGTTCAGGAAAGTAACGATAGTCGTGAGCATCTTCTTTGCTGCGCATCGGCCGAGTCTCGCCGGCAGCATCATCCCATAACCGTGTTTCCTGTACAATGGGTATACCATTATCAATAAGGCTTTTTTGCCGCATTTCCTCGTAGACAATAGCCCTGTATACCGCGCGGAAGCTATTCAAGTTTTTGATTTCCACTTTGACGCCTAATTCGTCTTGACCTTGCGGGCGAATAGAGATATTGACATCACAACGCAGCGAACCTTGCTCCATTTTGACATCGGAAATATCAGCATAAGCCAACATCAGCCGCAGTGTTTCGCCAAAATTTTTGGCTTCCTCTGCGCTGCTCATATCAGGTTCGGTGACAATCTCAATTAGCGGAACTGCAGCCCTATTATAGTCTGGCAGGGAATAAGAGCTATCCGATATATTACTGCCTGAGTGAACTAACTTACCCGCATCTTCTTCCATATGAATGCGGTTAATGCGAATTTTTTTATCATTGCCATCTTCATCTTTAACCATCAGCCAGCCATTGCGGCAGATGGGCAGGGGATACTGAGTAACCTGATAGCCCTTAGGCAGATCTGGGTAGAAATAGTTTTTACGGTCAAACTTGCTGAATTTACTAACTTCGCAATTTAATGCCATTCCTGCTTTAGCTGCCAGCTCTACAGCGTGACGGTTTAAGACAGGCAATACTCCGGGCAGGCCAAGACAAACTGGACAGATATGAGTATTAGCATCACCAGCAAAGTCAGTGGGGCAAGAGCAGAAAATTTTGGTTTTAGTTTTTAATTCAGCATGAAATTCTAGACCGATTGTTGTTAAATACTGACTCATAATGTTTTCTCCATTTGGTTTAGCATAGATTTTATTACGCAGCTGTTCTGGATAGAAGAATTGATTTTAGATATCCAATGGCGGAATGATTCTCGGACCTTCGATCGCCGCACCAGCAGCAAACAATTTTTCCTCCCCGAAAGGAGCCCCGATCAGCTGTATGCCGATGGGTAGGCCTTCTGCATTTAGCCCCATAGGAACAACCATTGCCGGTAAACCAGCCAGATTAACCGGAACGGTGCAGACATCCTGCATATACATGGTCAGCGGATCATCGGTGTTTTCACCAATACGGAAAGCTGCTGAAGGTGCAGGAGGAGTCAAAATGCAATCAAAGCCAGAAGCAAAGATCTGGTCATAGTCCTGTTTAATCAAAGTTCGTACTTGCAAAGTTTTGTTGTAATAAGCATCATAATAGCCTGAGGATAAAGCGTAGGTCCCAAGCATGATGCGGCGTTTCACTTCTGGTCCAAAACCAGCAGAGCGAGTGGCTATCATCATATCATGCAGATTATCAGCTGGTATACGCAGGCCATAACGCACGCCATCATATCGGGCTAAGTTTGAGCTAGCCTCAGCAGAGGCTAAAACATAATAGGCAGGAAGGGCATATTCAGTGTGCGGCAGCGAGATATCCTCAACTACTGCACCTTCCCGTTCAAGTATTTCTACTGCTCTCTTGAGTTCTGCTAAAATAGCGTCTTCAATACCTGCCGCACAAAATTCTTTGGCGATTCCGATACGTAATCCCTTAACCCCTTTAGTACAAGCCGCGGCATAGTCTGGGATTGGTTCCGGGGCACTGGTAGAATCCATCTTGTCTTTGCCAGAAATTGCACCAAGGACGGTGCCTGCATCGGCACAGGTTTTAGCCAAAACACCCACCTGATCCAGTGAAGAAGCATAGGGAATGACACCAAAGCGTGATACTCGGCCATAAGTAGGTTTGATGCCCACTACACCACAAAAATGGGCTGGCTGGCGAATACTGCCACCAGTATCTGTGCCTAGGGTATAAGCTGCCATATCTGCAGCAACAGCTACAGCAGAACCTCCGGAACTGCCTCCTGGAACATAGTCAAGGTCAAATGGATTATGGCAAACACCAAAATAGCTGGTTTCAGTGGAGCTGCCCATAGCGAATTCATCCATATTCAATTTGCCAAGCAAAACAGCTCCGGCATCTTCAAGATGTTGCCAGCAGGTAGAATTGTAAGGTGGAGTATAATTTTCTAACATACGAGAGGCACATGTAGTGGCTATGCCATTAGTAGAAATGATATCTTTAAGAGCCATGGGAATGCCATCCAGAGGGCCCTTGCTCTCTTTATTTGCTCGCCGTTTATCAGAGGCTTCGGCAGCTGCCAAAGCTTCTTTGGCGGTGACGCTTATATATGCACCTAGTTGAGGATTGAGCTTTTCTATTCGCTCGAGATGTTCTTGGGTAGCTTCCTGGGAAGAAAATTGTTTTTCTTCTAAGCCTATCGCCATATCTTTTAGCGACATATCGGTAATCGTCATATTTTTACCTCGTCATTATTTTCTTTGATATTTTAGCATGAGTTATTTATAGAATTTTGGGAACCTTGTAATAATTTCCATCGCGCTCTGGAGCCTGAGCAAGAGCTTTTTCTGTATCGAGAGTCTCGCCTACGATGTCCTCACGGAATACATTTGCTAATGGTAGCACATGGGTAGTTGCTTCTACTCCGGTAGTATCTATTTGCTGTAATTGTTGCATATAACCCAAGATGGAGCCCAATTTAGTCTCCATATCTTTTTTTTCTGTTTCGTCTAGATGTAGGTGAGCTAGTTTAGCCACGTATTCTACATCACCGCTGCTAATTAGGGAATCATTATTGCTCATCTTTTCACCTTCTTCAGTAAAATAATAACCAAATATAGCTAATTAATTATATATTGTAAGGATTATTATTGCAAGTTTTATGGTTTAGTTTCCTCCGGATTTATCTTTTTATCAAGCATTAGGCAATCTTTGGGCTATTTTTATTATCGCAGATCAACTTTTACTTTACATTTTTTGTATAATCTTCGTTTTTAGGCAAACAATAAATCAGACAGAATAATTTGCCGATGGAGGTAAATAAATGAAAGCAACTGGGATCGTGCGCAGAATAGATGATTTAGGTAGGGTGGTAATACCCAAAGAGATTCGCCGTAATCTAAGAATTAGAGAAGGAGAACCTCTTGAAATATTTGTTGATCGTGAAGGTGAAATCATTTTAAAAAAATATTCTCCCATAGGTGAGCTGGGAAATTTAGCCAGGGAATATGCAGCCGCTATTAATGAGACGATCAATAAAGCGGTGTTGATTTTAGACCGTGATAGCGTTATAGCTGCTGCCGGTATTTCTGAAAAAGATTTTTTAGGCAAAGGTATCGGCCGCTTTGTGGAACGCTCGATGGAGGAACGACGGGCTTTGCTTTTTAATTATGATAAGGATAAGACTGAAGATAGCGGTATTATTGATGATGACAATATCGAGAGTAAGCATTTCTTTCATAGTGAATTAGTTATACCCATCATCACTCAGGGGGATCCTATCGGAGCGATAGTGATTTGTAGCAAGGAAGAAGATATCGGTGAAATCGAGCGCAAAGTTGCTCAAAGCGCTGCTTTGGTCATCTCTCGTCAAATGGAATAAGTAAATAAAAATGACCCGTTGATGTGATTATCTCGGGTCATTTTTATATTTTAGGTCATTTTGATGTATTTAATTTGGCCTTTTGCGCTTGAATATGTTGCAGGCGCCTAGGGATGTGATAAAGGTGGCCATTTTTTAGCAGCCGGGCACCGGTTTGTTTAAAATAGAATGGCACTCCTATATCCAGGCATTGTTCCCGGATATGCAGTACCCAGTTAAAGTCACATATTCTAGCGTTAGCACCGCTCTCGCCACCAACCAGCACTTGTGATATCGATTTATTAAGATAGGCACTCATATCAATATCCGATAACAGCGGCTCTGAGATAATAAATTTTTTGGTTGCCGGTATTTCATTAAATAGGGGAAAACGAATATCGCATTGTTGTTGATTTTCTATAGTGCAGCAAAGAGACACATTGGGATATCCAGCTCCCCAGTCTTCTGGTATGCAATCATAAAAACGTATGATTCGCTTAGTAATGATAGAAAATTTGAGATCGCGGCGTATTTTTACTATCTGCCAAATTTCAGGACGCCATTGGTCAGCCTCTTCGATAAAAAAATCTGAGGTCATGCACAGGTAAACTGTAGAACCAGAGGGGATTTTGTATTCCCCGTTACGCGTACGGCGAAGAGGGAGATCAAAGGTGGCATTTTTGGTAATAACTGAAGCGTCTTTGCCAATAGCTTCATCCCTACGGTAAACATAGCAGTTTGCGCAGCCTTCAGAATATTTATGACAACCATGCCAAGGATTCCAGATATAATTCACTTTTGCCGCCGTCCTTGATAAATTGCAAATACATAGTAAATTAAATATACCATAAGCTGTTTATCCTGTAAAATGCTTGTTTGTTATCGGGGCAATATTGACGCGAGTAGATAATAATGATAAATTAAATATGAGTTTTTTATTAATTTATTTGAAGAAGGTAATGTTAATGACAGATGCTAATAAATGGCAAGAGTTGGTGTCGATCATTGCCCGCCTAAGGGGTAAGGATGGATGCCCTTGGGACAAAAAACAGGATCACTTTACCCTGAAGCGTTATTTATTGGAAGAATGTTATGAGGTTATTGATGCTATCGATAGCCAAGATGACGCCGCTCTTTGTGATGAGCTAGGCGATGTTTTATTACAGGTTGTTTTGCACTCTCAGATTGCAGCAGAAGAAAATAAGTTCACTATCGATGATGTGGTGGACAATGTCAGCCAAAAAATGATCCGCCGTCACCCACATATTTTCTCTAATGCCCATGCTGATAATGCCGAAGATGTACTTACTATGTGGGAAAAAATTAAGGCCGAAGAAAAAGGCGCACAGGAACAGAAAAAACGCGGAATAATGAAGATCAATGAGAACCTCCCTGCCTTAATGTTGGCACAGAAAGCCCAGGATAAGGCTCACAGGGTAGGCTTTGATTGGCCGGATATCAGTGGAGCTGAGGAAAAATTGACTGAAGAGCTTAAAGAGTTGTCTCAAGCGGAAAGTGCTGATGAACGCCAGGATGAGCTCGGCGATGTTTTGTTTTCTTTAGTCAATGTTGCCAGATTTATGGATGTTGATGCCGAAGATGCTCTGCGGGCATCAGTACGCAAGTTTATCAAACGTTTTAATTATATAGAAGATACACTGAATGCGAAGGGTTTGCAGTGGGAGGATGTTAGTTTGGCCGATATGGATGCTATTTGGAATGAAGCGAAAGGGAAAGAAAAATGAGGTTAGATAAATTTCTAAAAGTATCACGTTTGATTAAGAGGAGAACGATCGCCAAAGAGGTCTGCGATGCTGGTAGAATTCAACTCAATGGAAGAGTTGCTAAGGCAGGCAGCGACATCTCTGTGGGAGATATACTGGAAATTGCCTATGGCGGTAAGATTACCGAAGTTGAAGTTTTGCTCGTGGCTGAGTCGATAAAAGCTAGTGAAGCAGCTGAAATGTACCGTATTATTAGTGAGAAGAAAATAACTGTTGACGATATTATTGATTAAACACTGCAAATAGTGAAACAATTATTCATCAAGTGCAAAAAAACACTAAATATGCTGTAAAATACCTTGACTTTGTCAAGTGCTATAGTTATAATATAAAAGGTGATATCTTTGTTGATATTACCTTTTACGTTTCCCAATAGTTGTTGGAGAAAGGATTTTCGGCTGTGGCGCGTTATAATGCGAATAAATCGGTCGATATATTAATAAGAGGCTGTTTTTGTGGTATGTGTACGTCGGGCTCTCAGCCCGATATTGCTTTTGTGCAACAAAAATTGGATAAGTCTCCTTTAGCTGGTGATGATAAGCAAATGCTTATTGGGGTACCACCAGCGGTATTTAAGATAATGTTGTAACGGCAGGATAAAGAAAAGTCTGATAATAAGGGCTCTTTGTTCGTGCCGTTTTTTAGTTAATTGATCAAGGAGGAAATTATTGATGAAAAAAGTAGCGGTTATTATGGGTAGTGATAGTGATTTACCAGTAGTGGAAGCAGCATTTCCCATATTTGAACAATATGGTGTTCCTTTTGAAGCACATGTTTTTTCTGCCCATCGGACACCGGAGATGACTGCAGCTTTTGCTTCAGCTGCCAGGGATAATGATTTTGGCGTCATTATTGCTGCAGCTGGCATGGCAGCTCATTTAGCTGGTGCCATCGCTGCTCAGACTACCGTGCCTGTCATCGGTATCCCAATTAAATCGTCGGCTTTAGATGGATTGGATGCGTTGTTATCTACAGTCCAGATGCCGCCCGGTATCCCTGTAGCAACTGTTGGTATCAATGGGGCTGCTAATGCTGCTATCTTAGCGGTACAAATCCTATCTTTGAGTGACATAGAGCTAGCGGACAAGCTAGACAAGAATCGTCAAGAGATGAAGAATAAGGTATTGTCTAAAGATCAGTCGTTGCAGAGTAAAATAGCTAAATAAGTTTGCAAATTTTTTAGGGTGGTGAGTCTTATGCAAAAAATGGAACAGCTATATGAAGGAAAAGCTAAAAAGGTATACGCCACTGATGATCCCGAGCTTTGCATTGTGGACTATAAGGATGATGCCACTGCTTTCAATGGCGCCAAAAAAGGAACAATTTCCGGCAAGGGAATTATCAATAATTGTATTACCAATCATTTGATGAAATTATTGGAGAGCAAAGGTATTCCTACCCATTTAGTTGAGCAACTATCTGACCGGGAAACTTTGGTCAAGAGAGTACAGATTATCCCTTTGGAAGTAATCGTCCGCAATATTGCTGCCGGATCATTGGCTAAACGTCTGGGGCTTGAAGAAGGACATAAGATGAGCCGTCCTGTTTTAGAGTATTGCTATAAAAATGATGCTTTAGATGATCCGATGGTAAATGACTATCATATTTTAGCTATGCAATTTGCTACCCGAGAAGAGTTGAATACTATAGCTGATTATGCTTTTAAGATCAATGAAATTTTGACTAATTATTTAAGCGACTTGGGCATTGAGCTAATCGATTTTAAATTGGAATTTGGCAAAACTGCTGATGGCCAAATTGTTTTAGCTGATGAAATATCGCCGGATACTTGCCGTTTTTGGGATAGCAAGACCGGAACCAAGCTTGATAAAGATCGTTTTCGCCGGGATATGGGTGGCGTGGAAGACGCTTATCAAGAAATAATGAAACGTTTACTGGGGAGGTAACAATGGATACGGAGTTTTCTCGTGGCATTCATGAGGAGTGCGGTGTTTTTGGCATCTATTGCAATGAGAGTTGCGATGTAGCCCGTCAAGTTTATTATGGGCTTTATTCATTACAGCACCGTGGCCAGGAGAGCTGTGGCATTGTGGTTAATGACCGCGGTGTTATGCACAGTTATAAAGATAACGGGTTGGTTAATGACGTCTTTCATCGGGAACAGCTTGAGTCGCTAGGGCATGGTAATATTGCTATTGGTCATGTCCGCTATGGTACTACTGGGGGTAACATTCGCCGTAATGCCCAACCGATCACGATCAACCATATTAAGGGTTCGATGTCGCTGGCTCATAATGGCAACCTGACCAATGCTTCTGTCTTGCGAGAGGAGCTGGAGTTAAATGGTTCCATTTTTCACACTACCAGTGATACTGAAGTTATTGCCTATGAATTCACTAAACAGCGCATTGCTAGTTCATCTATTGAAGAAGCAGTGTCAAAAGCAATGTACCGTTTGAAGGGCGCTTATTCTTTGGTAGTAACATCGCCACAAAAACTAATGGGTATCAGAGATCCTTTAGGATTTCGCCCGTTATCGATCGGTCAGCTCGATAATGGTTATGTTTTAGCTTCTGAGACCTGCGCTTTAGATGCGGTAGGAGCTAAATTCCTGCGTGATGTTAAACCAGGGGAGATCGTTATCATTGATGAGAATGGTCTGCGCTCGATAACTGATCACTGTACTGAATACCCGAAAGCTTTTTGCGTTTTTGAGTATATTTACTTTTCTCGTCCAGACTCAGTTGTAGAGGGGACTACTGTCCATGTGGCCAGACACAGAGCTGGAGCGATGTTGGCTATGCAGCATCCAGTAGATGCGGATGTAGTAATCGGTGTGCCGGATTCAGGTATCGATGCAGCTGTGGGCTATTCAGCCCAATCCGGTATCCCGTATGGGATCGGCTTCATTAAAAACAAATATATTGGCCGGACTTTTATCCAGCCTGGTCAGGAAGAACGAGAGAAATTAGTTCGTATCAAGCTGAATGTGATCACTTCCACTGTTAAAGATAAGCGGGTAGTAATGATTGACGATTCGATTGTTCGCGGAACCACTGGTGCAAGAATTGTCCGTCTCTTGCGAGAGGCTGGGGCGAAGGAAGTCCATATGCGTGTAACTGCACCACCATTTATTCATTCCTGCTATTTTGGTACAGATATCAGCGAACGTGATTATTTGGTGGCTAATCATCGCACCGTGGAGGAGACTGCCAAAGAGATGGGGCTTGATTCACTAGGCTATTTTGATGTTAATTGTTTGGATCAGATTCCGGACAATTATCATGGCAGCCTTTGTACAGCTTGCTTCACTGGTAAATATCCAATAGATATTAGCGAAGCGATTGATAAATTGGCTTTGGAAGAACGGCTTAATAAGAAGATCGAATAGATCTCTCCTGTATGACTTATTTGCTATTACCCAGGAGGAGAAATAATGAAAAGTTATAGCGAAAGTTATAAAGATGCAGGTGTTGATATTACTGCAGGTTATCGTGCTGTTGAGCTAATGAAAACTCATATCGCCCGTACAACTACCAAGGGTGTTTTATCACCTATTGGCGGATTTGGCGGTTTGTTTGCTCCTGATCTTCAGGGAATCAAAGAACCGGTTTTGGTAAGCGGTACAGATGGTGTAGGCACCAAACTGAAACTGGCTTTTGTGATGGACAAGCATGATACTATCGGCATAGATTGTGTGGCGATGTGCGTTAACGATATTATTTGTGGCGGTGCTCAACCCCTGTTCTTTTTAGACTATATTGCGTGTGGAAAAAACGATCCAGCCAAAATAGCTCAAATCGTTTCCGGGGTAGCTGATGGCTGTGTACAGGCTGGTGCTGCTTTGATTGGTGGCGAGACTGCCGAAATGCCAGGCTTTTATCCTGAGGATGAATATGACCTGGCTGGCTTCTCAGTTGGCATTGCTGATAGAAGTAAGATTATCGATCCCAGTATGGTGCATACAGGTGATGTGATTATCGCTCTACCATCAAGTGGAGTACATTCTAATGGTTTTTCTTTGATTAGGAAAATTTTTTCTATAACCACTTCTTCATTATCCCAGCATTATGATGATTTGGGTATGAGCTTAGGCGAGGCTCTGCTTGCTCCTACTTGTATTTATGTTAAGCCGATCCTCTCTTTGCTGTCGCAGGTATCTGTACATGGCATTTCCCATATTACTGGCGGTGGTTTTTATGAGAATATTCCAAGGAGTATCCCTAGTGGATTAATGGCGAAGATCGAGCGTTCTGCTTGCCGTATTTCTCCATTATTTGCCTTGATTCAAAAGCAAGGGCAGATTTCCGAACACGATATGTTTAATACCTTCAATATGGGAACTGGTATGACGGTTATTGTCGCTGAAGATGATGTCAATAAGACCCTTGCCGTGTTAAAGGAACATAATATTGAGGCCTGGTGCTTAGGTGAAATAGTTGAAGGAGACGAAGGAGTAGCTATATGCTAAAAGCACAAATAGCAGTTTTGGTATCTGGTGGTGGCACTAATTTACAGCAGTTGCTGGATGCAGAACAAGACGGTCGTCTAACTCATGGTGAGATTGTTTTAGTGATCTCTGATCATGCAGATGCTTATGCGCTGGAACGGGCAGAAAAACGCCATGTTACTACCGCAATAGTAGAAAAAAAAGAGTGTGCTGACCAAAAAGAATTTGAGCAGAGGATTCTCGCATTATTAGCACAAAAACATATCGATTTGATTGTTTTAGCTGGATTTATGACGATTCTTTCTGCTGATTTTACTAATCAATGGCCGCGGCGGATCATCAACGTTCATCCGGCATTAATTCCTTCCTTCTGCGGAAAGGGGTACTATGGGCTCAAAGTTCATGAGGCGGCGTTGGATTATGGGGTTAAGGTAACTGGTGCTACGGTACATTTTGTTAATGAGGTGCCAGATGGCGGAGAGATTATTATGCAAAAAGCGGTTGATGTTTTGCCTGGTGATACTCCGGAAATATTGCAGAGACGTGTTATGGAGCAAGCTGAATGGATTTTGTTACCAGCTGCTACAGAATTAGTTGCTAAAACAATGATAGAAGATAAGGAGAAGGCTAATGATTGAACAAAATATTGTTAATATTTTAGAAAACAATAGCTATGCAGGACGTGGCATTATTATTGGTACTAGCGGTGACGCCAGCAAGGCTATTATTGCCTATTTTCTGATGGGGCGCAGCTCCAATAGCCGCAACAGGATCTTTCTCGAAGACGGTGATGGTCTATTGATTAAGGCTTTTGATGAAAGCAAACTTGAAGACCCGACCCTAATTATTTATTCGCCTTTACGAGTACTGGACAACTGTACTATTGTCACCAATGGTGACCAGACGGATACTATCTACGAATATATGCAAAAGGGTTTATCTTTTGAAGAAGCACTGAGGAGCAGAGTTTATGAGCCGGATGCCCCTAACTATACCCCAAGGATCAGCGGTATCGTTGCTTGTAATGATCAATCGTTTACTTATAAAATGAGTATTCTTAAAAAACAGAGTCCTTCCAGTGATGCTTGCCAGCGTAATGTTTTTGAGTTCAACGCCTGTCCTGGGCAAGGGCATTTCATCCATACCTATTTGGGTGATGGCGATCCGCTGCCGACGTTTACTGGTGAGCCGGAAATCATTTCTTTACAAAATATTGGCGATATAGATGATTTTACTACCATGCTGTGGAATAGTTTAAACGCTGATAATAAAGTTTCTTTGGCTGTGCGTTATATCGATTTGCCTTCTGGTCAGTGGCAGACGAGAATAGTCAACCGTAATCAATAACAGGAGGAACAAAGGATGAAAGAATTTGCATTAAAATATGGTTGTAATCCGCATCAGAAACCGGCACGTATTTATGTTGAAGAAGGCGAACTGCCTTTGGCTGTCCTCAATGGCCGTCCTGGTTATATTAATTTTCTCGATGCATTGAACAGCTGGCAGCTGGTTAAAGAACTTAAGGATGCTATGGGTATGCCAGCAGCAGCTTCCTTTAAACATGTCAGCCCTGCTGGAGCAGCTTTGGGTTTGCCATTGAGTGATGTTCTTCAGAAAAGCTGTTTTGTTGATGATATTGAAGGACTTAATGATTCGCCTTTAGCTTGTGCATACGCTAGGGCTAGAGGCACGGACCGTATGTCCTCTTTTGGCGATTGGATAGCTTTAAGCGATATCTGTGATGAAACTACTGCTAATATTATCAAAAGAGAGGTCAGTGATGGCGTTATCGCACCTGGCTATACTGATGAGGCTAAGAAAATCCTCAGTAGTAAACGCAATGGTAATTATAATATTGTGGAGATCGATCCAGAATATGAGCCACCGGCTATTGAACATAAACAGGTGTTTGGTGTGACTTTTGAACAAGGGCGTAATGATTGCCGGATCGACTATTCCTTGCTTGATAATATTGTTACCAAAAACAAACAATTATCTGATGAGGCTAAGCGTGATTTAGTTGTTGCTCTGATTACCTTAAAATATACTCAATCTAATTCCGTGTGTTATGCTGTTGATGGACAAGCCATCGGTGTTGGTGCTGGGCAGCAGTCGCGCATTCATTGTACCAGGCTTGCTGGTACTAAAGCTGATTTATGGCATCTGCGCCAGCATCCTAAAGTGATGGAGCTAGTCTTTGCAGCGGATTTAAAACGGCAGGATTATAATAATACCATCGATCTTTATCTTTCCGATGACGCAGAGGAGGTTATCGGTGATAACGTCTGGCAGAAGTATTTTGCAGTACGCCCAGAACCTTTTACCCGTGAAGAGAAAAAGGCATATTTATCGACATTAAAGGGGGTCTCACTGGGCAGTGATGCTTTCTTCCCATTTTCTGATAATATCGAGCGTGCTGCTGCTAGTGGCGTCAGTTTCATCGCTCAGCCCGGCGGATCTATACGTGATGATGCTGTTATTGAGTGCTGCGATAAATTTAACATGGTGATGGCCTTTACTGGTCTTAGATTGTTCCATCATTAAAAATAGCTGGCGAGGTAATGACTATGGATTTATTAGTTGTTGGCGGTGGCGGGCGAGAACACGCTATCATCAAGAAGCTGCGTGAAAATGATAAGGTAGAGCATATCTATGCATTACCAGGTAATGGCGGTATCGCTGCTGATGCTGAATGCATTGGTATTGATGCTAAAGATATTGACTCTATTGCCAAATTTGCTCAAGAGCATCAAATTGATTTTGCTATTGTGGCTCCTGATGATCCTCTGGTATTAGGTGCAGTCGATAAATTGCATGCTTTGGGTATTCCATGCTTTGGTCCGGAATCTTCAGCCGCGATGATCGAAGGAAGCAAAAGTTTTGCTAAAGAATTGATGCAAAAATACGGTATTCCTACTGCGGACTACACGGTGATTGATAGCTATGAGGCCGCTAAAAAATATTTGGATAATGCAGAATATCCACTGGTAATCAAGGCCGATGGTTTGGCCCTGGGTAAAGGTGTTTTTATTATTGAAGATCAAGAAACAGCGCTAGCTACTGCTCAGCGTATCCTTGTTGACAAAATGTTTGGCACCAGTGGTGATAAAATCGTTATTGAAGAATTTTTAACTGGCCCTGAGGTATCTGTCCTGGCTTTTACTGATGGACATACCATAGTACCTATGGTTTCATCGATGGATCATAAACGCGCTCAAGATGGTGATAAGGGGCTTAATACTGGGGGAATGGGAACCGTTGCTCCTAACCCATATTATACTGATGAAGTAGCTCAACGCTGTATGGACGAAATCTTCGTTCCTACAGTCAAGGCGATGGTCGAGGAAGGAAGACCTTTTAAGGGTTGTCTTTATTTCGGCCTGATGCTGACTGCTAAGGGGCCTAAGGTTATTGAATATAATTGCCGTTTTGGCGATCCTGAGACACAGGTTGTTCTACCGCTACTAGAAAGTGATTTGTTGGATATTATGATGGCGGTAGAAGAAGAGCGCTTATCGCAAATGAAAATCAAATTTAAGGATGGTGCTTCTTGCTGCGTTATCATGGCCTCAGAGGGATATCCTCAGTCATATCAAACCGGCTATCCCATAACTGATAACAGCCCCGCTGATGCTATCGTCTATCATGCTGGGACAAAGCTGGTTGATGGTCAAGTGGTAACTTCCGGTGGCCGTGTGTTAGGTGTAACTGCTGTTGCTGATGATCTTCCAACCGCTATCAATAAGGCCTATGCAGCTGTGGCCAAAATAGATTTTGCCAATGCGTATTACCGGCACGATATTGGTCAAAGAGCCCTCAAAGCATTACAAAATAAATAGATCTGGGGAAAAGACGAATGGTATATCGAGTATTTGTGGAAAAAAAGGAAGGATTAAGAGTTGAAGCCAATGCCCTCTTGACTGAGATTAGAGATCTCTTGGGCATATCGTCTCTTAAATCTTTGCGCTTATTGAATCGTTATGATGCTGAAAAAATAGATCAGAACCTATTCGAGTCCTGTATTTATACAGTTTTTGCCGAACCACAGACTGATTATGTTTATCAGGATCTGCCACAAGCGGAACGCATCTTTGCTGTTGAGTATTTGCCTGGACAATTTGATCAACGCGCTGATTCTGCTGCCCAGTGTATTCAATTGATTTCTGAACAGGAACGTCCGCTTATCAGAACAGCTAAAGTTTATCTTTTAGAAGGGGACATAACTGATGCGGAATTTGTCGCTATCAAAAACTATCTTATCAATCCAGTTGAAAGTAGAGAGGCCGATTTAGCTCCTTATGATACCTTGCAGATGCATTATGATATCCCCCATACAGTATCAGTATTAACCGGCTTCATAGATAGTGATGAACAGCAGCTCCAAGAGTATTTATCTGCTTATTCCTTGGCTATGGATATCGATGATCTGCGCTGCTGCCGCGATTATTTCCGTAGTGAGAAACGTGATCCTACTATTACCGAAATTCGCGTTCTTGACGGTTATTGGTCTGATCATTGCCGGCATACTACTTTCAATACTTTTATTGATGATATTAAGATCGACGATGCTGATGTGGCAGATGCTTATCAACGTTATCTGGAGATCCGCCATCAATTAGGCCGTGATGATAAGCCTGTGACTTTGATGGATATGGCTACTATTGCCGCCAGATATCTAAAACAGCAGGGGATATTACTTAATTTGGATGAATCTCCTGAGATTAATGCTTGCACGGTTAAGATCAAGGTAGATGTCAATGGCCAAGAGGAAGATTGGCTGTTGCTATTCAAAAATGAGACCCATAACCATCCCACAGAGATCGAGCCTTTTGGTGGCGCTGCCACTTGTCTGGGGGGCGCTATTCGTGATCCTCTTTCCGGACGTTCTTATGTGTATCAGGCTATGCGTTTGACTGGAGCTGCAGATCCTACTAAACCTCTATCGCAAACCTTGCCTGGCAAATTACCACAAAGAAAGATCGTTACCGCAGCCGCTGCCGGCTATAGCTCTTATGGCAATCAGGTGGGTTTGGCTACCGGAATGGTTGATGAATGGTATCATGAAGGCTATATGGCCAAAAGAATGGAGATTGGTGCTGTCATCGGTGCTGCTCCTGCAGAAAATGTCCGCCGCTTTGTACCGATTGCTGGAGACGTTGTTATTTTGCTTGGTGGACGTACTGGTAGAGATGGCTGCGGTGGCGCTACTGGATCATCCAAGTCCCATGATGTAAAATCTATTGAGACTAGTGGTGCGGAAGTCCAAAAAGGTAATGCACCCGAGGAGCGTAAACTGCAAAGATTATTCCGGATGCCTGAGGCTGCACGGATGATCAAGCGCTGTAATGATTTCGGTGCTGGTGGTGTCTCCGTTGCCCTTGGGGAATTATCTGATGGCCTGTATATTGATTTAGATAAGGTGCCTAAAAAATATGAGGGCCTTGATGGAACAGAACTGGCGATCAGCGAATCCCAGGAACGCATGGCAGTAGTAGTGGCTAGAGAAGATGCCGAACGTTTTTGCCAACTAGCTGAGGCTGAAAATTTGGAAGCCACTGTGGTTGCACAGATTACCGATGCCCCTCGCCTAGTAATGGAGTGGCAAGGTCAAAAGATAGTAGACCTAGCAAGGGAATTTCTTAATACTAATGGTAGTGAAAAACATACCTGTTGCTCAATTAGCAAACAACAATTGGAGATCAAAAAGATTTCTGTTGATTTCATAGCTGCCTACCAGGAATTGGCTCATGATTTAAACTGTTGTTCCCATCGAGGTCTAGCTGAACGTTTTGATTCTACTATTGGCGCTAATACTGTTTTAATGCCATTTGGTGGTGAAAAACAGCTAACACCTATTCAAACAATGGTTGCTAAATTGCCGGTCTTATCTGGTGATACCACTACTTGTTCTGCTATGAGCTGGGGATTTGATCCTTATTTAAGCCAACAAAGCCCCTATCATGGTTCCTATTTAGCAGTAGTGTCATCGGTCCAGAAACTAGTTGCAGCAGGGGCTAGCTTAACTAGTTGTTATTTAACCTTCCAAGAATATTTTGCTAAATTGGGACAAGATCCATCTCGTTGGGGCCAGCCAGCTGCGGCACTGTTGGGCGCTTTGTCTGCTCAATTAGATTTAGGTTTGGCCTCGATAGGCGGCAAGGATTCTATGAGTGGCTCTTTCGAAAAGTTAGAAGTACCACCTACTTTGGTTTCTTTTGCCATTTCCTTGGCTAAAATTGACAACGTTATCTCTCCAGAGTTCAAGAAGGCTGGTTCCAAGGTAGTGCTCTTACAAGCCGATTTGCAGGAAAACGGTTTGCCTCAGCAGGATAGTCTCTGCAAGCTTCTCCATCAGGTAGAGAAGATGATCGCAGCTGGCAAAGTCCGTGCTGCTTATGTCCCTGGACATGGCGGCATCGCTGAAGCGATCATGAAAATGTGTCTGGGCAATAATTTAGGCTTTGCTTTTGCAGATAGCATTGCAACTGAGCAGATATTTACTTATTGTCCAGCTGCCTTTATCCTAGAGCTGACGGAAGAAATGGATATTGGCCAGGACCTAGGCCATGTCACTGAAGATGCGTTTATCACTTATAAAAAGCAGAGCATTGCATTAGCAGAACTGCTTGCTATATCTGAGCAGCGTTTGGAAGGTGTATTCCCTCTTTACCCAGAGCAAAAGCAGGTTGCTGTTACAGCTTATAACTATCAAACAACATCTTGGCCTAAGCCATTGCTCAAGACAGCTCAGCCGCAGTTTGTACTACCGATATTTCCTGGCACCAACTGCGAATATGATACTGCTAGCGCTATTGAGAAGGCTGGCGGAAAAGCCAAAATGTTAGTCATTAATAATTTGGATGCCAATGGGGTTAAACGCTCGGTAGAGATGTTGGCCAAGGCCATTGCTGAGTCACAGGCTATTGTTATCCCAGGCGGTTTTTCGGGGGGTGATGAGCCTGATGGTTCGGGAAAATTCATTACTGCATTTTTCCGTAATCCTGCTATCAAAGAACAGGTTACCCAGCTTCTTGATCAGCGTGATGGTTTAATGTGCGGCATTTGTAACGGTTTCCAAGCCCTAATCAAACTGGGATTGGTACCTTTTGGGAAAATCATCGATACTGATGCTGCTTGTCCAACTCTTACTTTCAATACTATTGGCCGGCATCAATCCCGATTAGTCCGCACCAGAGTAGCTTCCAACAAATCTCCATGGCTGGCTAAGACCATTGTAGGAGATATTTATACTGTGCCCATCTCGCATGGGGAGGGGAGATTTGTTTGCAGCGATGAAATGCTCAAAGACTTAGCCGCTAATGGCCAGATAGCTCTTCAGTATGTAGATGAAGCTGGGGAGCCTACCATGGACATTCATTTTAACCCTAACGGTTCTGTGGATGCAGTAGAATGTATTACCTCGCCGGATGGTAGAGTTTTAGGTAAAATGGGGCATATTGAAAGAGTGGGCTACGGTCTATATAAGAATGTTCCAGGAAACTATCAGATTAGGCTTTTTGAAGCTGCTGTAGATTATTTTCGCGGTTGATTGTGGCAATTAGCATTGGATGAAGAAAGGTGCAAAGGAGATCGCTATGGCTTACTTTTATGAAGAACAATCCCATACTTTTAGTGAATACCTGCTTGTTCCCGGATATTCATCTTCTGAGTGCATTCCCTCTAAGGTTTCACTCCAAACCCCGGTAGTGAGGTATAAAAAGGGAGAGACTGCTGCTATTTCGATGAATATTCCCCTTGTTTCAGCTATTATGCAGGCAGTATCTGATGATCGTATGGCTATTGCTTTAGCTAAAGAGGGGGGAATTTCTTTCATTTTTGCTTCTCAGTCTATTGATTCACAAGCAGAAATGATCAGAAAGGTAAAAAATTATAAAGCTGGTTTTGTTACTAGTGATTCAAATATTAAACCAGATCAGACCTTAGCTGATGTTATCCGTTTGAAAGAGGAGCGCGGTCATTCTACTATGGCTGTGACTCATGATGGTAGTCCCAATGGCCGTCTTTTAGGTATTGTGACCAGTCGCGATTACCGGGTTAGCAGAATGTCTATGGATACTCCGGTGCATGAGTTCATGACCCCGATGGAAAAGATTGTTTTTGCTAATGAGGGTATTACCCTGAGTCAGGCTAATGATATTATCTGGGATCATAAGCTCAATGCCTTGCCGATTCTCAAAGAAGATGGTTCGCTGGTATCTTTTGTTTTTCGCAAGGACTATGATGCTCATAAGGACTATCCTTTGGAACTGCTTGACGCTCATAAACGTTATATTGTCGGCGCTGGCGTTAATACTAAGGATTATGAGGAACGTATACCAGCGATGGTAGAAGCTGGTGCTGATTTGTTATGCATCGATTCCTCTGAGGGTTATACTGAATGGCAGTCCCGCACACTTGATTTTGTTCGTTCAAAGTATGGTGATAGGGTTAAAATTGGCGCTGGCAATGTCGTGGATGGCGACGGATTCCGCTTCCTGGCTGATGCCGGTGCAGACTTCGTTAAAGTCGGTATCGGTGGCGGTTCGATCTGCATTACCCGTGAAGCTAAAGGTATTGGCAGAGGGCAGGCTTCTGCTGTTATTGATGTTGCCCGAGCCAGAGATGAATATTTTGAACGCACTGGTGTTTATGTCCCAATTTGTGCTGATGGTGGTATTGTTCATGACTATCATTTGACTTTGGCGTTGGCTATGGGGGCAGATTTTTGTATGCTGGGACGTTATTTTTCCCGCTTTGACGAAAGCCCTACCTCAAAAGTTTTGATTAATGGCAGCTATATGAAAGAATATTGGGGAGAAGGATCAGCTAGAGCACGCAACTGGCAACGCTATGATACTGGAGGTACAGCGGGTAAGCTTTCTTTTGAGGAAGGTGTTGATTCCTACGTCCCATATGCGGGTAGTTTGCATAATAATTTGGAGATTACTCTGAGCAAGATCCGTTCCACGATGTGCAATTGCGGAGCCTTGGATATCGCTTCGTTGCGGAAAAATGCCCGTTTGACCCTTGTATCTTCAGTAAGTATCGTGGAGGGTGGGGCGCATGATGTCCTATTGAAAGATAATGCTCAGGGGTTTGGTAGATAACTAAGGAGGAAAAGATGAGCAAGCCTTATTATGAAAGTCCACTATGTTCCCGCTATGCTTCAAAAACGATGCAGCATCTTTTTTCACCTGACTATCGGTCAAAGATATGGCGGTTACTGTGGATCGAATTAGCACGGGCAGAGCATGAATTAGGCCTGCCGGTAAGTATGGAGCAGGTAGAGGAGTTAGAGGCGCATAAGGAAGATATCGATTACGAATTTATTGCTGCTAAAGAGGCAGAACTGCGTCATGATGTTATGGCCCATATCCATGCTTATGGTGAATTATGTCCTACGGCTCGCGGTATTATCCACTTAGGTGCAACCAGCTGTTATGTTACTGATAATAGCGATCTGATTATCTACCGGGAAGCACTACTATATTTGCGTAAAGAATTGCTTCAGGTAATGCGCAATTTTGCCTCCTTCGCTGATAAATACAAGGATATGCCTACTTTAGGCTACACCCATGGGCAACCAGCTCAATTGGTTACAGTTGGCAAGAGAGCCTGTCTTTATCTACAGGATTTTGCCAGTGATTTGGCGGAATTGGATCATTTACTCTCTACCTTACGCTTCTTCGGCTGCCGGGGAACCACTGGTACTGAAGCCAGCTTTATGCGCCTCTTTGATGGTGATACTGCTAAAATAGATGAGATGAATAGAAAGATTGCTGCGGCCTTTGGTTTTGACAGCGTTTATGCTGTCTGTGGCCAAACCTATCCACGTAAGGAAGATAGCAGAATTCTCAATGTGCTCTCTGGCATTGCCCAGAGTGCTTATCGTTATGCCGGCGATATGCGTCTCTTGGCGCATATGAATCAAATCGATGAGCCCTTTGAAAAGAAACAGATTGGCAGTTCTGCAATGGCTTATAAGCGCAATCCGATGCGCAGCGAGCGTATCTGTTCTCTGGCCCGTTATGTGATAGCCGACGCCTTGAACGCTCCCATGACTGCTTCAGTGCAGTGGTTTGAACGTACTCTTGATGATTCGGCAAACCGTCGCATCTCTATGCCGGAAGGCTTCCTGGCAGTGGACGCTATTTTGCGTTTGGTGAAAAATATTAGCGCTGGCATGGTCGTTAACGAGCATGTAATTGCTAAAGCAGTGGAGCGTTATTTGCCGTTTATTGCCACTGAGAATCTGTTGATGTGTGCAGTCAAAAAAGGCGGTGATCGTCAAGAGATGCATGAGATTATCCGTCAGCATTCAATGGCACAGACTGCTAGAATTAAGCAAGGTGACGATTGTCAGCTTTTAGAGGCATTGGCTGCTGATGATGCCTTCCCGCTTAATGCAGAGGAAATCGCTGCTATTCTCCAGCCTAAAGATTTTATTGGCCGCTGCCCAGAACAAGTCACAGCTTATTTGCAAACTTTGGATCTGGGCGAGGAAGAGGCCGATGATGAAGAGGATATCCGCGTTTAGCTTATTTAATGGTTATAATTAAATATTTTTTCACAGTAGATATTTGCAGATATTTGAAAGGGTGGTCTCTAGATGCAAAGAAGAATATTCTTTTTAACAATCTGCATATTATTTATGACTCTTTTGTTATCTGCTTGTGCTAAAGATAGCCCATATGACCAATATGTAGCTGCTTATCAATACATATGGGAAGCTGATTCTTTTATTACGGAAATAGCAGAGAGTGATTTTGAGTCAAGAACCTTACCTGATAATACTGTGGAAGCCTATAGTTTTAGCGGGGAAATCGCTACCCAACTGGTGCATACTTCAGATGGCTATCTATCTATTTCGGATTTACTTATCTATGATGATAGTGGAGAGATATTGGATTTGACCACTTATTATAATGGTGGCTGGATATATAATCATTATAATGATGCCCCGGAAAATAATTTTCGACAGCTTCAAAACGATGACTTTGCTATTAAAATGGCTATTGAAGGAGTGATCGATTTTCCTGAAAATACTATCGCTAAGCAAACAGCTGAAGAGACTGACGAGGGAACTCTTCTAACTTTTGAACTGGATAGTGAGAAGTATTATGAATATATTTATCCGCCTATCTCTGATGATTATCAGTATGGTGTCTTTAGCTCCTACCGTGAGCCACCGCTTTATACTGTGCTTTTAGATGAGCAGGAGCATATAAAGCAGGTTACTGGTCATTTTTGTACAGTGAATTCTGATGACCGGGCTTTCACTAGAGATCACAATTACACCGTCAGTTTTATTCAATATGGCGGTGTGGAGCTTGATCTCCCTGAGCTAAACGATGCTGATTATCCTATTTATCCTGATAGTCAGCTAGGAGAGAATATTGGAGGCTTTTAATGCAAATATTGATAAGATGTAGAAATAAAACCACCTATGTAGGTGGTTTTATTTTTTTATAGCAATCTACGACCTTGTGGTTAGTTAATTGCCGCCTGATTCTTTTTCAGCACAGAGGGCAAGAATACGGTTGAATAATGTTGAGCCAGCAGCATCTACCTCTTCAAAATTCATTGCCCTAATATAATGCTGTTCTAATTTGTCATGAAGTTCTTTAGCTTTAGCCACTTGGGCAGTGGCTTCTTCTACTAAGGTCGCGATAGCTCCATTTTCTTCTTCTATTTGTTCACTATCAATATCGCATAATTCACTGCAATCAATAATATGATCTTCATCAGTGGCATAAGATGGCGTTTTATCTCCAGCATCAAGAATAGCGATATCGAGATCAGGCAGCAATAAGAGCTCGATCTGTTCAGGTAGTAATGCTGGATGATAAATTTCCGCATAATGGCCTTTGCGTTCTGCTTCGTCCGCTAGGCTCTTGAGGATCAATTCCTTGCCGCAGCCTACTGGCCCTATTAAAAGCCAGCGGTTGCCTACAGAGCGCGAAAGTGGTTCAGCAAAGCTGATTAGTCCTCTGGGGGTTACCGCTGTAGAGAAAAGATTACGGCTACGGGAGGCCCCAGAACGATATACTGTATTGGTTAACTCCTGGATGATATTTCTCAGCGTAGGCATATCTATTTTGCTAGCTGTTTTTTTCATCTGGCTTTCCAGTAAGCTGCCAGCCTTAGCCAATTTAGCGTAGCAGGCCGTAAAATGTTCGCTGATTGAGTCAGTAAGCTCAATGATATCTTTTTTATCATTCCTAAGTAGTAGCCTGTTCCAATGATTACCAAGATTGACGATTTCTTCTACTGCACCTGGATATCTAGGATCCACTATGTGGGGTGATGTACCGTCAATAATCGCAGTAGAGATTGCCGGGATCAGTACTCCGTCAATCGAATCGTTATCCGAGCTGCATTGCCAGAATTCGACATCATAACCGCGTTCCAACATCGCGGTACCTATTTTACGCATGAGAGTGCTTTTACCAACACCGGGGCCGCCCTTAAGGATAAAAATCTGCTGCATTCCCCGGAGTCCCTCATGATAATGAGAGATAAATCCTTTAGGGGTATTATTGCCCGGAAAGAGATATTTAGCCTTTCCTTGCCGCATATGATCACTTCCTGAATCATTTAATAATAAACAAATTATGCGCTTCGTCATATTCGGTGCGTAAGATGCATAAAGTTGAGATGAGAAATGGAGGTCATCACATGAATAAGATCAGTTTAACACTATTGCGTACCGTTTTTTTACCGGTAGGATCGCCACCTATAGGCAGTGTTTGTGAAATCAAAGCTGATATCGGCAAAGCTGATATTCATGTGGAAGGGGAGCAACTCTACTGCCTGGGAGAAATGGATATTATTATCGATTATCTATCTTTCTCAGCTAATAGCGGCAGGCATCTTTTTCCTGACCAATCAGATACTTATCCCGGCGGTGGCGGTAGGGAATGGCAGGCTATGATCAATTTACCCTTTTCGCTCAATGAAAGAGTGGATTTGGCGGCAAATGCTGAATACATAGCATCCTTGGGAGATCTCAAATGGTTTATGGTTGCCCCCCGGGCCCTTGAGATGGAAATGGAAATAATTATCACGGAGCAGACAGTTACAACAAGTAATGCCCAAATTCCATATAGTATCAGACAGGATGACGCAAAAAGGATTAAGGATAAAGAGCTAAAAAAGGATGGTGGTTGGCAGATGGTAAGTATAAGCGATATGGAAAAAGATGTGGTCGAAGCTAATGAAAATATTAGCACCACAACTGCACCAAAATCAGATATTGAGGAGCAAGACCCAACGGCAGTTATCACGGATGAGAATATTAATGCTGATAGTGTAGAAAATAGAGGAGATGCACTAGCTGTATCTGCTGATATAGAAAACATATCAACAGATATAGAAGAAGATTCGGAGATGGTAACCGGTAGCGATATTAACAACATGGATTCTCCAGTGCAAGAAACCATGGCAGAAGGAATAATAGAACCAGAAATGGTGGTAGATGAGAAACAGATAACTAATGCATCATCTGCAGCAGCAATGGCACCTGATGATGAGCCAGAGATAGTGAAAATCGTTTTCGGTGATGGTCCACAGCCGGACGAAAAGGAGATCCAAGCCGCCATTGCTCAGGCAAAAGCAGAGGCTGTTAGCCAACCAACATCTTCTGCCGAAATTGATGACGAGCCACAACAAACCATAGCAGATGTGAGTGAAGATGAAGAAGCAGTGGAAGCAATGGCTCCAGCCGATAATACGGAGACGCCAAAAGAGACGGATCAACCTAAAAAGGTGAGACGTAGTCATGGATTACCTCGCTTATCGGTAGATGCACAAAATAATAATGTGGAAATTTCTGCTTTTAATATCAATATCAAGCTTCCCTAATAATTAATTTGATTTTGCATAAAATATCCTCTGGTGAATAAAATTGGAGGATATTTTATGCAAGGATTGATTTTTTTGATCATTGCGGCTGGAGCCGGAGTATTAATGGCGATACAAGGCTCCTTGAATAGCGCTTTATCAAAGGTGATCGGAGTTCTGGAGGGGAATTTTATTCTCCATGCAGTCGGTTTATTAATAGTGGTAATAATGCTCTTTGTCTTGGGGTTGGGAAAAGGTGACCTAAACGCAGTGGACAAGGCCCCATGGTATTTGTATCTAGGTGGTGTCATCAATGTTGCTATCATCTATGGAGTGATGCTTTCTATCGCCAAAACTGGTGCAGGTGTGGCTACTACTGCTATTATCACGGGGCAGTTGGCTATGTCACTGGTCATCGATCAGTTTGGTCTGTTTGGTTTAGATAAGGTTCCAATGAGTTGGGGACGGGGAATAGGTTTAGTTTTAATGGCTATTGCCGCCAAACTTTTGCTCGGTAAATAAAAAATTTGATAAAATTAGTAAAATATGCTTGACAAACAAGCTATTTTTTTGCATAATGAACAAGCGGCGTTTTTATGGCGGTGTAGCTCAGCGGTTAGAGCACTCGGCTCATACCCGGGGTGTCGCTGGTTCAATTCCAGCCACCGCTACCATATGGCGCGTTGGAGAAGTGGCTTAACTCACCAGCCTTTCACGCTGGCATTCAGGGGTTCGAATCCCCTACGCGTCACCAAAATGCTCTTATAATGGCATTTTGCTTTTTCAACAAGGGGCGTGGATTTGTATCCCGCCCCAGATTTTATTTTAGTAGGGTATAGCAGTAGTATTGTAAATTGCGGCAACCGAAATTATCACCGCATGTGGAAGGTGAATTAGACAATATAATTGATAACTGTAAACTTTAAGGCCTTTTTCGGATGATAAAATAATAATTGTGCAGCCTTGCTCTTAGAAAATCAAGAACAAGGCTGCGTACTATAAATGGGAGAATTTTATTGTGCTGAAATTTGTTATTGTTGGGATTGGTGGAGCTTTAGGTGCTATTTGCCGTTATGGTATCTCGCTGATCCCTGTCAAATATTCTTTTCCGGTGCTGACTTTAGTAATTAATTTTCTTGGTTCCACACTTATTGGTTTTATTATCGGTTTGTCTCTGGCCGCTAATCTTTCCGCTAATACTTTGTTATTTTGGAAAACTGGCGTTTGTGGTGGTTTTACTACTTTTTCTGCTTTTTCGGCTGAAGCCTGGCAGCTTTTTCAAAATGGTAAAATATGGCAAGGAGGACTTTATGTAGTACTGAGCGTGGGGTTATGTCTTGCTGGGGTTGCTATGGGACAGTCTTTAGGTAGGATTATGGTGAGACAATAATTGCCATATACTAACATAATAAATAAAAATTGTTCAATTTGTTGTTTTTATGATAAAATAAAATTGTTTTCATATTGTATTCTAATAGATTTTTCTACTATGTATATCTGTAAAAGCAGATATTAAAGGAGGCATATCATGAGAACACTGATGACTGGTGATGAAGCTATTGCCAGAGGAGCGTATGAGGCAGGCGTAGTGTTTGCTGCTGCTTATCCTGGTACTCCTAGTACGGAGATTTTGGAAAACTTGGCTCACTATCCTGAAATATATAGTGAATGGTCGCCTAATGAGAAGGTGGCCTTAGAAGGAGCCATTGGCGCCTCCATCGCCGGCGGCCGAGCTATTGCTTCGATGAAGCATGTCGGACTAAATGTAGCAGCAGACCCACTCTTTACTTTTGCTTATACCGGGGTAAATGGGGGAACCGTGATCATTACTGCAGATGAACCGGGGCAATATTCTTCTCAGAATGAACAGGATAACCGCAATTATGCCAAAGCAGCTAAGATTCCCATGCTGGAACCGTCTGATTCGCAAGAATGCCTAGATATGACTAAACTAGCCTTTGATATTTCAGAGCAATTTGATACTCCAGTATTGATCAGGATGACTACTCGTGTTTGCCACTCTAAATCGCCGGTTATCACTGGTGAAAGACCAGAAGTTACTTTAAAGCCTTATGAACGTAAAGGCAATAAATATGTCTGTGTTCCGGCAGTGGCTAAAAAACTGCGTGTTAATATCGAGAGCCGTACCGCCAAACTCAAAGAGTTTTCTGAGAAGTGTATTTATAATAAAGCGGAGTATAATGCTGAGTCTAATATAGGGGTAATTAGTTCGGGAATCTCTTATTATTATGCCAAGGAGGTTTTTGGTTCCGGAGTTTCCCATTTGAAGTTAGCTATGACCTGGCCGCTGCCTTTAGACCTGATTAAAGATTTTTGTGACAGAATGGAGAAAATCTACATAATTGAGGAAAACGATCCTTATTTGGAAGAGGCTGTTCGGGCACTAGGTTTTAAACCATTAGGCAAGGATATCTTCCCCCCGTATGATGAAATGACTCCAGATACCATCCGTAAGTCACTTTTCGGCGAGACTTTACCTACTATTTCTGCTGATACAGAGGTTGTGATTAACCGTCCGCCGACCCTGTGCGCCGGGTGTCCTCACCGCGGGTTCTTTTATGAGATAGCAAAACGTAAAAATGTGATGATATCTGGTGATATTGGTTGTTATACATTGGGTATGGCTCCTCCATACAATGCGATGGATTCCACCATTTGCATGGGTGCCTCTTTGAGCATTGGCCATGGAGCTCAGCGTGTCTTTGATATGACAGACCGTGGCACCAGAGTAGTGTCAGTGTTGGGGGATTCTACCTTTTTCCATACCGGTATGAATTCTTTGCTCAATGTGGCCTATAATCAAAGCAATACTATCAACGTTATTTTAGATAATCGCATTACCGGCATGACAGGGCACCAGGATAATCCTGGCAGTGGTTACACTGCTAGCGGTGAATCTGCGCCGATGATTAAGATAGAAGATGTGGCCAAGGCCTTTGGCTTCCGTAATATCAGGGTAGTTAACCCTAATGATCTACAACAGGTGAGCGACGTACTGGATGAATTACTCGCTTTGGATGAACCTTCCGTGCTGATTACGAGATGGCCTTGTGCATTGAAAAAATTCTCTCCAGAAGATAAGATGGAGTTTGCTGGAGCCTATACGGATAAATTCGCGGTTGACCAAGATACCTGCATTGGCTGCAAATTATGTATGAAAGCTGGTTGTCCTGCTCTTTCTTTTGATACCAAAGCTAAAAAAGCTGCAATTTCCCGCACCCAATGCTTGGGATGCAGTGTATGTGCACAAGTATGTCCTAAAGACGCTATTAAAAAGGAGGTGCGGCAAAATGGCTAAGAGCGTATTGCTGGTAGGAGTTGGTGGACAAGGTACTATTTTGGCCAGTAAACTTTTAACTACCGGTCTGCTGGAAGCAGGTTATGAAGTCAAAATGAGTGAGATACATGGAATGAGCCAAAGAGGTGGCTCGGTATCATCTCAGGTTCGTTACGGTGAAGAGGTGTTTTCGCCGGTAATAGAACTTGGAGGAGCTGATATCCTGGTCAGCTTTGAATTAATGGAAGCCATGCGCTGGATAGAATACCTCAAACCGGACGGACAAATCATCGTCAATAATTATAAAATTCCGCCAATGCCAGTAGTAATGGGGGAATGTGAATATCCCGAAGATATCCCAGAAAGATTATGTGCTTTGGCTCAAACAACTATTGTAGATGCCGCTGCTATTGCTAACGACTTGGGTAATCCGCGTGTTATGAACGTTGTTTTGCTCGGTACCATCATTAAGGCTATGGGCTTAACTCAGATAGATTGGGAACGTATTATCACTCAAAATGTCAAACCTGCTTTTGTAGATATTAATATTGAGGCTATCAAAGCCGGCATGAATGCTGTGAATTAACTTTTTATGTATATGGCGAATTGCAAAACATCGTCATTGTAGAAGTTGTGTGTATATTTTGAAAACTGAAAGCTGGTCCTCAAGCTGGGGATTTGGCTTTCAGTTTTTCTCTTCAGATAGCCTTCACTTGACAATACTGCTGATTTATGTTATCTTTTTAAAGTAATGCGGGTGTAGCTCAATGGTAGAGCGTCGGCTTCCCAAGCCGATAACGTGGGTTCGATTCCCATCACCCGCTCCACAAAAAGCAGCATAGCCAAGGAGCTGATTTTGTTATCTTCTGTCTTTTAATGGGGTATGCATTGTCTTGTAATACTGTATATAGTATAATTACCCTAGATTAAATCTACATAAGCTTGGTGGCTATGTGGTTTAAAGCGAGGTATTATTTGTGCATAATAACCATCTGCGCGAGGCGCAATACATCAAAAGAGACGATAAAAAGAAAGAGCAAAAACATCGTGTTAAGCTGATTCAGCGAATAGTTTCTTCAGTGGTAGTTTTGTTCTGTGTGGCTTTCCTGATCATGGGAGGAGCTAATCTGGTTTCCGCCACTTCCCATGCCTATCTTCTAGAGATTGATGGAGAAGAAATCGCTACTTTTGTTAGTGAAAAGGAGGCTCAAGAGGCTATTGAACTTTGCTTCAAGAATATCAATGACTCTGATGCTTTTGAAGGCAGTGATTTAGTTCTTTCTTATGCTAATGATGTGGAGATTAAACAAGTATCAGCAGCCGGTGTAGTATATTCTAGCACCAATGAGGTAGCTGAAATTCTCCTGGATAAATTAGATATAGTCGCTGAAGCGACAGCTATTAATATTGGCGGCACTAACACGATTTATGTTGCCGATGATAACCAAGCTATAGAAGCTGTTAATAACGCGAAAAATTATTATGCGGACCCTCAAGAGGATCCTTCTGTAATTCGTGTATATACTAGTGAAGAAATAACAATAGATAAAGAAAATGTCGCTTTAGATGAAGTGCTCAGTGCCGAGCAAGCAACCAATATGTTGTTATTTGGTAGCACTACAGCAAAATCAAGTTCTCAACAGCCATTGATTACGGTAAATGTTGAACGTACTAAGACACAAACAGAAACCTTAGCATTTGAGACTATCAAACAGGAAAATGCTTCATTATCACGCGGTGAAGAGAATGTTCTCACTGAAGGCGTTGATGGCGTACAAGAAGTTACTTATAAAGTATCAGAGGTTAATGGCGTTGTTATAGGTTCTGAAGAGGTTTCTAGCAACGTATTAGTAGAAGCTGTTGACGAAGTTGTTGAAGTTGGTGTTCAATATTATGTCGCTTCACGTAGTGACGGTGGCGGTAACGGAACTTACGGTTGGCCAGTAGATGGCGTTATTACTTCCCGATTTGGTTGGCGTTCTCGCGGCTGGCATAGTGGTTTGGATATTGCTGCTGATTTGGGAACTACTATTTTTGCCGCTAATGAAGGTACTGTTATTGAAACCAACAATGAAAGTGGATATGGTTTAGTTGTTCGTATTGATCATGGTGATGGCATGGTAACTGTATATGCCCATTGCGGTGAGTTCTATGTTGAACCTGGTGATACAGTAGACCGCAATACGCCAATTGCTGCTATTGGTATGACTGGTACTACTACAGGGCCGCATGTACACTTCGAAATTCGTATTGATGGCGAGGCCGTGAATCCATTGGATTATCTGTAATATTCTCTATGCGGTGTTAATTATTTTTGTTAGCTTATTGCTTTTAGGACAGCCCATGTGGGCAGTCCTTTTGCATATATTTTGCCAACTAGGATATGCTAACTGAGCAGTTAAATTATGAGGAGGTTTTTATAATGGCATATGAGATTAGCAATGATTGCATTTCTTGTGGGGCTTGTGTAGACGAATGCCCTGAACATTGCATTCATGAGGGGGATGACCAATATATCATTGATGCTGAAAAATGCATTGAATGTGGAGCCTGTGCTGATGTATGTCCTGTAGATGCTCCGCATGAGGCATAATATTGTTGTTGTTAATTAGACAGCTAAAAAGGAGACTCTCTTAAGAGAGTCTCCTTTTTAATTAGTATATCGGGGATTATTAATGCTGTTGTAGTTGTAATGTGCTTTCGCAATTAACGTTTACATTGATATCCTAAGTCGGTAATAATTTTTTTAGCCATGGCTAAATCGCCATCTTCATGCAAAAGAAGAGATACTGCGCCTAGTTCATAATCAACAGTTGCATGAATGCCGGTTAATTCATTTAAGGCAGTTTCTATTTTAGTAGCACAGCTATCATCGTTCATTCCACTAACTGGAATAATGATGTGCAGATGTTGATGATCACTATGGCCACATCCACATGTTTCACACACACAAATTGCCCCCTTATCTTATCATTAATAATTAGCATAACATTTTTTTTTTGTTAATTCAACATTTAAGAGAAACAATATTTAGTTAAAGGATTCCCAAATAGTACTATATATGATAAAATAAAAATTATGGAATTCACGACTATAGCCTCAGGATCATCTGGAAATTGCATATACATTAAAGGTGGTAATACTACTTTATTGATTGATGTTGGCTGCCCAATGAAACATGTTTGTGCCTCATTGCATGAGCTTGGTTCATCTATAGAAGATATCGATGCTATTCTTGTTACCCATGAACACAGCGATCATATTAATAGGGTAGCGCAGCTGTCAAAGAAGTATCATATCCCTGTTTATGCCAGTGAACTTACTTGGGAAAGTTTGCCCTTTTATGACGACTATTTTCGCTGGGAACGGCATATATTCGACTATGGCATGGAAATAGGCGATATCGGGCTAGACTTTTTCCGGCTATCTCATGATGCTGTGCAGCCTGTAGGTTTGTTGCTTGAGCACAATGGGCATCAAGTAGGGATAGCTACAGATACTGGTATGGTTACACCATCGATGTATCGTAAGTTAAGTAATGTTGATGGGCTCGTATTTGAGGCAAATCATGATACAGCAATGCTACAGCATGGAACCTACCCACTTTTCCTCAAACAGAGAGTGTCTTCAGACAAAGGGCATCTTTCCAATGCTCAGGCTGCAGAGGCATTAGCTAAATTAGCTGGTCCCAAAACAAAACATATTATTTTGGCCCATTTATCTGAGAAAAATAATATGCCCCAGCTGGCTTTGCAAGAAGTATCTAATGCTTTTACTTCAGATGAAGGCACGCCAAATATTTCCATTGCCCCAAGAAGAGCAGCTCATCCGCTTATCGCAGTTTAAGCGATAAAGGTAATAGCTGCCTAGGGGAGGTATTACCTTTGAAATATCGGCGTTTATATCATAGTGATAGAAAGAAAAATGTATTTTTAGTGCTGGCATGTTTATTGGTATCTGCCAGCTCTTTTTTCTTTGGTTATAGTCTTACGCCATCAGATGATTTTGAATTTATTAGTGAGGTTTTTACTAGCACTTCACCAGCAGTGGTATCTGTTCAAAGTATTAGTACCTCTGAAGAAGAAGGCCCTTCTGGTAAGCTTACTATCGGCAGTGGCAGTGGATTGATCATTTCGTCCCAGGGGTATATTGTTACGAATTATCATGTTATCTCTCAATCACAAGAGATTTATATTGCCCTTTCAGACGGCAGAAATAGCGAAGGGGTCGTAATTGGTGTCTATCCGGAAAGTGACCTTGCTTTGCTAAAAATAGATTTGGTCGATCTGCCGGTGGCCAAATTAGGTGATTCTGATGAGGTAAAAGTGGGGGACCTCTCCTTTGCCATAGGTAATCCTGGCGGCGAACAATTTGCTCGTTCCTTAACGATGGGGGTTATCTCTGGAACAGGTCGGGAAATGGTTCTTAATGACGGACATCATTATACCCTTATCCAGACGGACGCTGCTATAAACCCTGGTAATAGTGGGGGGCCTTTGGTTAACAGCAGAGGAGAGGTTATTGGCATTAATAGTGTAAAAATAGTCGATGCTGATTTTGAAGGTATGGGGTTTGCTATACCAATCAATACCGTCTGCCAGGTGATAGAAAAGATTTATCCAGAGGCTTTAGAAACCGCCAATTTCGCTACTGATAAATAACAGCAAAACATTCCATAAATATGCAGGATGTGATAAAAAAGCATAGAATAATACTATATGTTGTGTATTTTATGATTTTAAGCAGGTGGACTATTTGCGTCACTTTCGTGCTCTATTGCCATTTATATTAGCGGCTGTGATTTTTTGGCTTGCTGATTCATTAATTCTTACTATCACCAGCGGCAGTGGTTTCCTTTTTTGCTTATGGGATGGTGTTACTTCGACACGGCTTATTTTTCGCTTAGTAATAGCTTTGCTAATTTTGTTAATCGGCTTTACTAAGGTCTTGCGTCGAGAGATGGATTATATGCGGGTAATGCGTATGGGCAGGGATGCTAAGATTGCCCGTTTTGGCGCCCCTGATAGTCCAGACAGCCATCAGCGAATGCTGTATTATGCTTTGCGTTTAGCTACTTTGATGAAGATGGGCAGTAGTGAGCAGCATAATTTGCGTATTCTTTGTTATTGTTATGATATTGGCTTAGTGGGGGTACATTCTTCTGTCCTGTATAAACGGAGTAAGCTGTCTGTGGATGAACAAAAAGTCTGGGATGAACATATTAATTATGGGGCTGATATCATTGCCAATATTCCTAAACTAGCCCGCGCTGCTCGCTTGATTAACTGCCATGAGGAAAGATATAATGGCAGTGGTGTTATTGCCATGTATGGGAAAAGCATTCCCTTGGCGTGCCGTATTTTTGCTGCGGTGGAGATGTTTGACCATTTAACACATCCTCATAATATAAGCAGAGCGATGACGCCACAGGAGGCATTAGATGAGCTGGATATGTATGCCGGTACTGCTTTGGATCCGGATGTAGTCGAAGCGTTTCACCGAATCATTGGAGATAATAAATTAGCAGCTGCACTTACCGTGCAGGTATATATGCGATAAAATGAATATGGACAAGCAAGTTATCGATATCGATTCATACATGCAGGAATTATCTGGGCACTTATTTGCCCATTTCCCACGGCGCATACTCTATTTGGGGCTCCAGGGAAGCTATGGCAGAGGGGAAGCTACTCCTGATAGCGATATTGATATTTTTTTGGTTTTGGATATTTTAACGATCAAGGATCTTGATATTTACCGGCAAATAATTAATTCAATGGATTATGCTGATAAATCATGTGGTTTTATTTGTGGCCGCCAAGAGCTGCTTAATTGGAATCCAGGTGAGATTTGTCAGCTTTCTCATGAGACTAAAGACTATTGGGGACAGTTAAAAACTTTGCTGCCAGATTATACTGATATAGATGTTATCAATTACATTAAAAGGCAGGTAGGCGATCTCTATCACCAACTTTGTCATCAATATATCCATGGTGTTGACAGCTATACCTTGAGTGAATTGCGCCAGGCTTATAAGTCGGTTTTTTATATTCTGCAAAACAAATATTACTTGCAAAAAGGCAACTTTGTTTTATCTAAAAAGGATCTTCTATTTTTGTTGACCGGAATAGACCAACAAGTATTAGAGGTTTCTCTATTGTTAAAAGAAGAAAAGATTGAGGATCTATCTCAGTATTATGAGTTATTATTTTCTTGGTGTCAGTATCAACTACACAACCTTTAGGTAAAGAAGTATATTGTGCTCTTTGGTTGACAGAAACCTTAAAAAAGCATATAATTCAAACATTATCTTACAATTATTTTTTGGGTATGATAAAATGGCAAACAGCTTTTATGCTTATTTATCCCGGATGAAGCTGATTAAAAGATGGAGCCTCATGCGGAATATACAGGAAGAGAATATCGCTGAGCATAGCCATCAGGTAGCGGTGATTGCCCATGCCTTGGCTGTGGTTTCCAATACTTATTTCCATGGCCAGGTCGATGTAGGTAAAGTTGTTTTAATGGCATTGTATCATGATGCTGGAGAAGTGGTGATCGGTGATCTACCTACCCCGGTGAAATACTTTAACCCGCAGATCAACCTTTCTTATGGGCAGATCGAAGATGTGGCTAAAGCTAAACTGCTGAGCTTTTTGCCAGAAGAATTATCGGCCGAATATAAAACATTTTTTTATCCCGATGAAGATACTTATGAATATAAACTTGTCAAGGCTGCTGATAAATTAGCTGCTTACGTGAAATGCCTAGAGGAAGGAACCGCTGGCAATCGTGAATTTGATCAGGCGGAAAAAAGCATCAAAAAAGAACTAAACAAATATGCACAGCTACCGGAGGTAGCTTGGTTTATTGATAATTGCTTGGACGCTTTTACTAAGACATTGGACGAGCTAGGATAGAACTCTAAGGAGTATGACATGAAGGATAAACTGATCATTTTTGATATGGATAATACAATCCTTCAATCAAGAATAGATTTTCCATTAATGACCCGTGAAGTTACGAAAATCATGTTGGCTCATGGATTAGATAAGTATTGCCATCATTCTGTTGCTACTAGAATGGTAGAATTCACTAACTCTGCCGATTATGATGAAAAAGTAGCTGAAGAAATATGGCAAAAGGTCGCTGAGGTTGAGGCTGAAGGGCTGGACCAGGCTGTTTTGGAGCCAGGAGCTATCGAGGCCTTAGATTATTTAGGGCAATATGCTGAACTGGCGGTTTTATCGAATAATACTGATTCCGCCATTGGCGATAACTTAAATCGGCTGGGTATTGCCCCGTATCTGACATTTGTTGCGGGGAGAAATAGTGTACCTAATTTAAAGCCTTCACCTGATGGAATGCTGTTCGTTAAGTCGCAATATCCAACTATCACCTTAGCTAATACTTTGACTATTGGGGATGCGATGATTGATGCCCAGGCAGCAGAGGCTGCCGGAATCGGGTTCGTAGCTTATAACCGAAGCCGTATGGAAAACTGGGCCGAATGGAATATTGTGCCACTTCTGCAATTGACTCAATGGGATAAGGAAGCTTGTGACCTTATTAGGGAGTTGTGGCAGTAGATGGCGATGTATCGGATTAAAAAAGACGATACTGTGACTGATGACCAGCTGATTAAGGCTAGTGATTATCCGCCTGATGAATATTGGCGGGAAACTGATCCGTCATTTGCTCGAGATCTTGATTTTGAGGAAATTGAGGAGCTTAACCGCAAAGCAGAAGAGGAGGAAGCCCGACAAAAAAATAATTCTGACTTCGAAACAACAAGTAATGAGCCTCCTACTCATTCCCCATGGATAAAAGCGGTGGTTGCTCTATTCATTATCGTTGCGATCACGATTTGGATTTCCATTTCCATGTTAGGCAATTATATTGATTGGAGTGTTTTAAGCAATAGCTCACGACTGTCTCGAGATGAATCTTTGGCAGCGTTACAAGAAGCAGTTGTGGTGATTGAGGGCACCGGTGGTAATGGGACAGGCTTTAATATCTCAGAGGATGGATTAATCGTGACCAATCGCCATGTTGTGGAGGATAGTCGGATTATTACGATTCGCTTTGGTGGGGATGGTGCTGAAACTTTTACTACCAGAGAGTGGATCGATATCCCAGAAGTGGATATGGCCTTGATTGATATTGACGGCGAAGATCTCCCTTTTGTTGAGCTGAATGATGAATATCCATCTGCTGATGATGAGATTATCTTTATCGGCAATCCCCTTGGCTATGATTGGACCATTTCTGAGGGGACTGTTATCAGTATGGTTGCCATTGATAATGTGCCTTTGATTTATTTTTCAGGCCCTGTACAGCCCGGCAGTTCGGGCAGCCCGGTTTTTAATGATCAATCTCAGGTTATCGGGGTAATATTTGCTAAGCTAACAAATCAAGATAATGCTGGTTTGGCTATACCCATATCATATTTAACTAATTTTTTGGAGGAAAGTTATGAGCATTAAGACATTGCCTTTATCCAGCGAGAGGATTAAACAAATAGCCCAGGAATATGGCACGCCTTTCCATCTTTATGATGAAGCAGCTATCCGTAAAAATGCCCGCCAGTTATTTGCCGCATTTAGCTGGGCACCTAAATTTAGGGAATACTTTGCAGTTAAAGCTTTGCCTAACCCATATATTTTAGAAATATTAAAGGAAGAGGGCTGCGGTGCTGATTGCAGCTCTATGGCTGAGCTCTATCTTTCCGAAGCGGTTGGCATCCAAGGTGAAAATATCTGCTTTACCAGCAATGATACGCCTATTGCTGAATACCGTAAGGCTTTAGAACTGGGAGCCATAATCAATTTGGATGATATCAGCCATATTGATTATTTGTTGGATAATGCCCGTTTACCAGAACTAATTTCTTTTCGTTATAATCCTGGACCACTGCGTAATGGGGGCAATGAAATCATTGGTTATCCGGAACAGGCCAAATATGGCCTCACCCAGGAGCAGCTTTTGGAGGGCATTGCCCGCTGTAAATCTTTAGGCACCAAGCGTTTCGGTATTCATACCATGATTGTATCCAATGAGCTTAATTGCGATTATCTGGCTGAGACTGCCCAAATGATGTTTAATCTGGCAGTTAAAATCAAAAATCAACTTGGCGTCAGTGTGGAATTTATCAATCTAGGTGGAGGTATCGGTATTCCTTACCGGCCAGAGCAAGAAGCGGTGGATCTGCAAGTCTTTGGTAATAGAGTAAAAGAAGCATATGAGAGTATTCTCATTCCAGCAGGACTTACCGAGGTTGCTATTTGCATTGAAAGCGGCCGTATGATGACAGGACCTTATGGTTACCTGGTATCAACCGCGATTCACTATAAGGATACCTATAAAAATTATATCGGACTGGATTCATGCATGGCTGACTTGATGCGCCCAGCCCTATATGGAGCATACCACCATATCACTGTGGTGGGGAAGGAGAATGCTCCCTGTGATACTATGTATGATGTTACTGGATCCTTGTGTGAGAATAATGATAAATTTGCTATTGATAGGATGTTGCCCCATATCGATATGGGAGATTTGCTGGTTATCCATGATAGTGGCGCTCATGGCTATTCGATGGGGTTCAACTATAACGGTAAACTTCGCTCCAAGGAGTTATTGCTACGTGAAGATGGCAGCATTAAACAAATCCGGCGTGCTGAAACTTTAGCGGATTATTTTGCAACGTTAGATTATCCGCATCTTGCTAAATAAACTAGCCGTTAATTTATAAGCTAAGGAGGGGCCTCGGCCCCTCCTTTTTGCAGGACAAAAAGGCTCTTTCGGCGAAAATAAATGATATTAAAATATGGGGTGCGGTTAATGAGGCAAGGACTATTTATTACTTTTGAAGGTATTGATGGTTGTGGTAAGTCACTAATGGCGGCGATGACACAAACCTGGCTAGTAGAAAATGGATATGAAGTATTAGCTACCCTAGAGCCTGGCGGCAGTGATTTAGGAAAAGTTTTCCGTCAAATGCTTTTGGATAGTTCTTATGGCAGCGTAGATTCACATACGGAAACGTTGCTTTTTATGGTAGACCGTTCACGTCATGTGACTGATGTTATTCGCCCCGCTTTAGCAAATGGCAAGATCGTGCTTTGCGATCGCTATATAGATTCTACCATCGCTTATCAAGGTGGAGGTAGGGGATTGGATATTGATGAACTTACTCGCCTCAATGATTTTGCTATTAATGGAGTTTATCCTGATTTGACTATTTACCTATCCCTACCTATAGAGCAAGCTATGCAACGTATTCCAGGAACCAAAGATCGCCTGGAGCAAGAGAATGTTGAGTTTTTTGCTCGGGTTGCAGCTACATATGACCAACTGGCCGATCAGTATCCACATCGTATTCAAAGAATCGATGCTAGCGGTTCTCCGCAAGACGTATTTGCTTTGGTTCAGACAGCTATTGGTACGCTATTTAAAGATCGGGGCAGGATTTGTCATGGCTGATTTTTCTCAACTAAATGAATTACTTCTTAACCAGATAAATTGCGGACAATTATCTCATGCTTATATTTTTCGTGGTCAGCAGGCTATGGAACAAGCTCTTTCCTTAGCAGCTAACCTCAATTGTCCACATGCAGACTATGGTATGCCTTGCGGAAGTTGTACTGTTTGCCGTAATATTCTTGCTGGTACTTATCCGGATTGCCATATCGTGGAGCCGGATAAAGGTACTCACCGTCTGGAAGGAATGAAAACCTTAGGGGCACAGGCCGGTCTTTCCAGTATGGATAATGGCTGGAAAGTATTTATTATTACGCAAGCAGAAAAGATGAGCGTAGAGGCTGCTAACAATCTGCTTAAATTATTAGAGGAACCACCAGCCCAGACGGTTTTTATTTTGCTAACAGCTCAGCCAGAACAATTGCTACCTACGGTACTTTCACGCTGCCAATTGTTTATCTTTACTGGAGACCTGAACCATCGACAAGGGGAGATTGATGATATAACGCTAAATGATGCAATCTCTCTGCTCATGGAGCTGCCAAAAATGCATATCTATGAAGTTCTTCTCAAAGCCAGAGAAAAGGAAAAACGAGACGAACAACGAGTCTTTTTATTGGGACTATTGCATGCTTTACATAGTGCGGCTATTGGCAAAATATCGTTGCCGATGGCGTATGCCTCTATTTTAAGATCAGCGACTATGGTAGAAAGCTCCTTGGAGCTTATTGATAATAATGTCAATCAAAAACTACTCATGGATGTAGTCCTATTACGTCTGTGGCAGAATTGTGAGCGATAAACTAAAATATTGCTTATTCTGGGATATTAGGATATAATTATTTATATATAGAGGTAGTTTTGGAGAATATTTATGACTACAATTGTGGGAATTCGCTTTAAAAAAAATGGTAAGATTTATTACTTTCGTCCTTTAGAAGGAATAGCAGTACATGATCATGTTATAGTTGAGACTGCACGGGGACTAGAATATGGTACTGTTGTGCTTGGGCCTAAAGATGTTGATGATAAAGATCTTGTGAGTCCGCTAAAGGACATCCTGCGTAAAGCTACTGAAGCCGATGATAAACGGCATGAAGAAAACTTAAAAAAAGAAAAAGAGGCTTTTGCCATTTGTGAAAAAAAGATCGCTCAGCATAATTTGCCGATCAAATTAGTCGAGGTATCTTATACTTTTGATGTCAGCAAAATCATCTTTTATTTTACTGCGGAAGGTCGAGTTGATTTTAGAGAGCTGGTTAAGGACCTTGCTGCTGTTTTCCGCACCCGTATTGAGTTGCGGCAAATAGGTGTTCGCGACAAAGCTAAGGTAGTGGGTGGCATTGGTCCTTGTGGCAGAGTGTTATGTTGCCATAGTGTGTTGGGTGAGTTCCAGCCAGTTTCTATTAAAATGGCTAAAAAACAAAATCTCTCCTTAAACCCGGCAAAAATATCCGGGGTATGCGGTAGATTGATGTGTTGTTTGAAATACGAAAATTATGATGATTGCCCTTGCTCAAATAAGGCTAAACCGGTGTTTGATATTCCACCTGAGGATGATGAACCTTTGATAGAGGATGACGAATAATAATGACTCTTCTGAACGAATTCAGAGAATGGCAAGATAAATTGCTTGCTCTTCAGCAGGAAGGCGAGAAATTATATACACAAATTGAAGAATTAGAAAGACAAAATGCAGAATTGCGGCAAAGACTGGCCAACGGTGATGCCGGAGGAGGCTTTGATGCTTTGACCAGCCTTTATGAAGAGGGGTTCCATGTATGCCCAGAAAGCTTCGGTCAAAGTAGAGAAGATGAATGTATTTTCTGCCTCAATTTTTTGCTCCATAAGGGTAAGAAATGAATATTTTGCTAAAAGATGATGAACGAATAGATGACCTTAACAGGGGGATGAAGATAATCCAAAGTTCTTCTACCCCCTGTTTTTCCATTGATGCGGTTTTGCTGGCAGATTTTGTCCCGGCTCGTTCTAATGCTAGGATCATTGAATTGGGCTCAGGCACAGGTATCATACCGCTATTATTAGCACAAAAAATGCCTACAGCCAAAATATCAGGGATAGAAATAATTGCCGAAATGTGCTCCCAGGCTCAAAGGAGCGTCGAGCTTAATCATTTAACGAGTTATATTGAAATAATCCATGGGGATTTACGGGATACTACACAATATTTTGGCAAAGATAGCGCCGATATTATTGTTGTCAACCCCCCTTATTATAAAAAAGGCCATGGTCGGCGCAATCAAGACGATGCTTTTGCAGCCGCTAGGGTAGAGGAATATTGCACTTTAGAAGATATTATTCTAGCCGCAAAAACACTCTTGAAGCCCTTTGGCGAATTATATCTAATTTTAACAGCATCAAGGCTAGTAGAATTACTCGTATTGTTGGCAACATCTTCTCTTAATCCCGAAAAATTACGCATTGTTCAACCATATCGTGATAAAGATGCTAATCTAGTATTGGTTGCTGCCCGAAAGTGCGGAAAGGCGTCTATGCAGATCTTGCCACCACTGATAGTCTACGAGAGCAAAGGGCAATATACAAAGGAGATACTGGATATTTATGGCAGGTAAACTATATTTGGTGGCTACCCCTATTGGCAATTTAGAGGATATCACTTTGCGGGCGATTAGGATTTTAAGCGAAGTGGATTTGGTGGCTGCTGAAGATACGCGCAATAGTGGTTTGCTGTTAAAGCATCTAAATATTAAAAAGCCGCTTATTAGTTATTTCGAACATAATAAAAAACTGCGTGAGGAAAAATTACTTCAGGAATTAATATCCGGAAAAGATATTGCCTTGATCTGTGACGCAGGAACACCAGGCCTTTCTGACCCCGGAGCAGATATAGTTAAGTCGGCAATAGAACAAAATATTGAGGTTATCGCTATCCCGGGAGCATCAGCGCTTTTAACCGCTTTTACGGTAAGTGGTCTTAATAGTGGTAGTTTTTGTTTTGAAGGGTTTTTACCTAGAGAGAGGGGGAACAGAAGAAAAGCACTACAGGCATTAGCACAAGAACAAAGAGTAATGGTTTTTTATGAGGCTCCACACCGCTTATTAGCAGTTTTGGAGGATATGGCGGCTATTTGGGAACCTTCACGCCAGATTGCGGTTTGTCGGGAACTGACAAAGATGTTTGAAGAAAAGCGACGCGGTACAATAGAGGAAATGATTGCCCATTTTAACGAAAATGCACCAAGGGGGGAATTCACCTTAGTAGTTGCTGGTCAAACAGAAGAAGACAAACCTATTGATTGGCATAGTATTGAGATGGAGCTGAAAGCAATGCTTGGAGCAGGAGTTTCCCGAAAAGAAGCCTCAAAACAATTGGCGGAAAAATATCATATCAAAAGCAAAGATATCTATGCTCTGGGGTTAAAATAAAAATCTAATAGGGCATAAAAGGAACATTTAACCACTGACAAGTGTCTTTTAAGTATAAATAAATTATGGAGGTGCTTATGATGAAAAAAAGTGGCAAAATTTTGTTGATAATGATGCTAGCGTTAGCTCTTTGTTGTTTTGTTGCTGCCTGCAGCAATGATGCTGCTCCGCAGGATGATGAAAACCAAAGTGATATTGTGCAAAACGATAATACTGATGAACAGCAGACTATACCAGCTTCACAGGCCATTGATGAAATGACTGATATTGAGAATATCAAGGAGATAAATATTTACCTTCATGGTGTAAAAAATACTATTCCAATAGATGATAATATCAGCGTTTTGTTAGTGGAAAGTTTAGCAGATACGCTGTTGGCAGCTAACCAGGATAATTCTCTTCTTGCTGCAGATACTGTAGATTCAGTTGACGAACTGACTTCAGTTTATACCTGTCTTGAGGTAGTATATAATGATCAAGTAAATTTACCAATAACTCAAGATAACGAGAATTTTATTGCTGATGAAGTGATCTATGCCATTTATGCTAACAGTGATGCTGCCAATGTTGTAGCTATCAATAGCAGCATTTTTGGCTCAATAAATGAAAGTAATTTATCTGGTATTATCGAAGAATATGTGTTAACAAATCTACAGACGACAGATTTTAACGGTGAACAGGTTACAGTTGGCAGCATAACTACCACCTATTTGAAAGATCAAAGTGATGATATAGAAGAAACTCTCTTAAATCAGTTACTATATAATGCAATAGCTTTTTATCAAAATTGTTATAATAAGAATTATGAAGCCATAGCTCCAATTTGTACTGATGATCTCAATGCTGCTATAGCTAACAATTCAGGATCTTCTACTGGCAATGGGGTAGATATCATTTTTAACATGAGCCAGTATTTCACCTATACGGATCCTGTATCACTCCAGGCAGTCTATGATGGTCATTTTGGTGACTATATTGTTTATATTAATGTTGATAATATGACCACTTTATCGATAGTCTTTTTGGATATAGACGGTACTCCATATATCGATGCTTGCCATTTGATGTCTGTATAGTGAGATTGTAATTATGAAATTAATTGGCAATCTTTTATGGATTATTCTCTGCGGATTAGTTTTGGCGCTTTTATGGTTTATTTTTGGACTGCTATGGTGTATAACTATTGTGGGTATTCCAGTAGGCATTCAGTGCTTTAAATTTGCCAGCCTCTGCATATGGCCCTTTGGCCGCAATGTCTATTTTGGAGGTTCTCCAGTTTCCTTATTACTTAATATTTTATGGATTATCTTTGGAGGGATAGAAATAGCGGTTGTAGCTTTGATTATTGGTGCTATTTTATGTATCACTATTATTGGGATTCCGTTTGGTATGCAATGCTTTAAAATAGCAAAATTGGCCCTGATGCCTTTCGGTGCTGATATTGTAGCTAGTTGAATCAGTCGGTGCTTTAAATATATTGACACATTAGCTTGCAGTTTGTTATTATAATTTAATATTTATAAAAAATCTCGGAGGTATCAAAAATGAGTGATAAAAAAACCTTTTATATCACTACGCCTATTTATTATCCTAGTGATAATCCACACATCGGACATGCCTATACAACGGTAGCTGCAGATTCAATGACCAGGTATAAAAAGATGCGTGGTTTTGATACCTATTTTTTAACTGGTTCTGATGAGCATGGGCAGAAGATTCAGCGCCGTGCAGCCGAAGCAGGCAAACAACCAAAAGAATTTGTAGATGAAATCATCGCCAATTTTAAAGCCCTGTGGGAAAAAATGGAAATAGATTATGACCATTTTATCCGTACTACTGATGATTACCATATGAAAACCTGCCAGGAGCTTTTCCAGAAAATATATGATCAAGGAGATATCTACAAATCCGAGTACTCTGGTTGGTATTGTACTTCCTGTGAGACTTTTTTTACTGAGCTGCAGGTAGGCGAAGAGCATATTTGTCCAGATTGTGGTAAGCCTGTAGAGATGATGAAAGAAGAAAGCTATTTCTTCAAAATGAGCAAATATGCTGATCGTTGGCTCAAATTTATTGAAGAGAATCCTGATTTTATCAGACCTGAAAGCCGCCGCAATGAAATGATCAATTTCGTCAAACAAGGCCTCGATGACCTTTGTGTTTCCAGGACAACATTCGATTGGGGTATTCCAGTTCCTTTTGATAATAAGCATGTCATTTATGTTTGGTTTGATGCTTTGATCAACTATTATTCTGCACTTAAGGCACGTGGGGACGGTAGTCTCTACGACAAATTTTGGCCGGCAGATGTGCATTTGGTAGGGAAAGATATTATCCGCTTTCATACCATCATTTGGCCTATAATGCTGATGGCAGCTGATTTGCCCTTGCCTAAATGTGTTTTAGGTCATGGCTGGGTGTTGATTAATAGCGATAAGATGAGCAAATCTAAAGGGAATGTGGTAGATCCTTTTAAGCTTTGTGATAAATATGGTGTAGACGCTATCCGCTATTTCTTGATGAGAGAGATGGGCTATGGATTAGACTGCAATTATAATGAAGAGCTGCTGGCTGTAAGGATTAATAATGATTTGGCCAATGATTATGGTAACCTCCTGTCCCGTACCACTGGTATGATTAATAAATTTCAAAAGGGAATTATTGATGCTCCAGGCGCAGGAACTGAGTATGATCAAGAATTGATAGATTTAGCCAGAGCTATGCCTGATCGTTATGCTGCCTTAATGGATAAAATGGAATGGGCCAATGCTTTGGCGGAATTGTGGACATTAGTTAACAAAGCCAATAAATATATTGAAGATGCTGCACCATGGGCGCTTAACAAAGCTGGAGAAAAAGAGAAGTTGGCTACAGTTCTTTATAATATGGTAGAGGTCATCCGTCAGGTTACCATTATGGTTTCACCCATTATGCCTGGGCTACCGACGCGTGTTTGGCAACAGCTAGGAATATCGGATAGGGAAGATCTCCACACCTGGGATAGTCTCACCTGGGGTGGTATGCCCTCCGGAATAGCCATTGACCGCGGTGAGCCGTTGTTCCCGAGAATCGATTTAGATGCAATAGATGCTGAGGAAATTCCTTCTGCAAAAAGTGATGTTAAAGCACAAGTTGAAACTGAGTCTATAGCGCCCATTGCTCCGGAGTGCATGATCAGCGATTTTGAGAAATTAGATTTACGCGTAGTCAAGGTTATGGAATGTGAAAAAGTTCCTAAAACTGACAAACTACTCAAATTCAAGCTACAGCTGGGCACAGAGGAAAGAACAGTCCTTTCTGGTATAGCTCAATTTTACTCACCGGAAGACCTCATCGGTAAGCAATTGATTTTAATCGCTAATCTAAAGCCAGCTGTTATCCGCGGTATTGAATCAAAAGGCATGCTGCTCTCAGCTGAAAAAGACGGTAAACTGCAGTTAGTTGAATGTCCTAATATGCCTATTGGTTCCCGTATAGTTTAGTAGGAGATAGCAATGTTGTTCGATACTCATGCACATTTGGATGATCCCGCCTTATATCCAGACATTGATAATGTCTTAAAAAGAGCGAAAGAAGCCGGAGTAACTTTGATCAATTCTGTTGGTTGCGATTGGCGCTCTTCTTTACTAAACGTCCATTTGGCTGAAAAGCACCCAGAAATGATTTACGCTTCAGTAGGGGTGCATCCCAGTGAAGTAGCCGACATTGATGAACAAGTTCTAGCTAAACTTTTAGAATTAGCTAAAACACCGCGGGTGATTGGTTGGGGTGAAATAGGTTTAGACTACCACTATGAAAATACTAATAAAGAATTGCAGCAAAAATACCTTAGACTGCAAATATCTTTGGCCAAAGAAGCTGGTAAGCCAATAATTATTCATGACCGGGATTCACATCAGGATGTAGTAGATATTTTGCAAGAAGAACATGCTGGTATCAATGGGGGAATTCTACACTGCTTTTCCGGTAGCTGGGAAATGGCTAAACAGTGTCTTAAAATGGGTTTTTTTATCTCATTTGCTGGACCATTGACTTATAAAAATGCCAGAGTACCTGTTGAAGTAGCGGGTAAAGTCCCTTTGGACATGGTTTTAGTAGAAACAGATAGTCCATATCTGACTCCACATCCTTTTAGGGGTAAGACCAATGAACCAGCACGAGTGATATATACTGCTGAAAAATTAGCTCAGATCCGCGGGATGGACTATGAAGAAATTGCGGAAATAACAACTGCTAATGCTAAGCGTATTTTTAGACTATAAGTATATTATAGTGCTATTAACATGTTAGTTTATCTATAATTAGTTGTTGTGGCATTATTACTGCCATTAGCATCTTTATTGCCTATCTGGCCGGGAAAAAACTTTCTTCGGCCAGATTCTCATATAAGAAAAAAGCAGGTGATTATCAGTATGGTCTTTGGCCTGCTGGCGATATCAGGTGCTGAGTTGGGATTATATGTGCGGATAGTAACTGTCAATACCAGAGATGCGGCTCCCTCAGTGCGCATTTCTTGCTTTTGGGTTATCCTGCTGGTATTATTGCCGGTATTATCGGCGGGTTGGGTATATTTACCGTTAAAAATGGATGAAATAACTTACGAATATAAAAATGGTACAATATTTTACCCATCCACAAGAATATTTAGCCTAGTTTATAATTCAAATCCCCTGGTAGCCAAATGAACATTCGGCCATACAGGGGATTTTATTCTGATTCTTTTGTGATTATCTTTCCCTTATGATGCATGTAGATGGTATGATATTAGTTAAGTATCCTGCACTAATTATTATGTGTTTTTATTTATGAATAGTTAATTAGCATTTTCATTTGTTTAATATTAAGCATATTTGACTTGGACAGAAACATATTTTATAATTAACTATTAGAACGCGTTTAGGCGGAGGCTTTAATGTATAAAATCAAAGGTAAAATTGAAACCAAGGAATTTCTTGAGCTTTCTGAAGTTAAAATTAGTGATGAATCCTCCGATAAAAAGGAGGATAAATCTTCTTCAGAGCATAAACATAAACTCGCCAAAAAACTACACCGTAAAGCATTTGTCCCTAAATTTTTGTTAATTGTGGCTGTAGTTTTACTTGTTGGTGTGGCTGGGGTATCAATTTATTTAGATAATTTTGAGGGTGGAGAAATTGCTATTGCTGACTTAACAGCTAAAACTGTTATGGTTAATATCAATAGTACTCCGCAAATTATATCCACCAATGCTGAAACAGTAGGGGATTTGCTGCATGAATTAGATCTCACTATTACTAAAGACGATTATATGGATAAGAAAAGAGACGAGCCGCTGACCGAAGGTATGAAAATTTGGATACGCTTGTCTGTACCGATAACGATTGTTGCTGATGGTACTACCTATACGTTTGAAAGCCAGCCTATTACGGTAGAAGATGCTTTAAGTCAATATGGCATCGTTGTTGGTGAAAATGATGTTTTATCTCAACCGCTTCTTTCTTATATTTACGAAGAGACTACTATTGAAGTAGATAGAATTGATGTACGCATTGAAACGGTAGATGAGTATATTGAGCAACCAGAAACAGAAGTAGAGTATGCTTATCTTGCTGCGGGAGTACGGGCAACGATTACAGAGGGAAGCCCGGGTATCGATAGGAATACCTATGAAGTGACCTACAGTGATGGTGAAGAGATCAATAGAGTATTGCTATCCACAGAAAGGGTACGGGAACCAGAGGAGCGTGTAGTAGGTGTTGGCCCGGCCGATAGTACGGGTACAGCAACTATGGCCATGGCTACCACTGATGATGGCGCTTCGTTCTATTATAAAAATTCATTTACAGTGGAGGCTACCGCCTATACCTGGACGGGCAATACTACAGCTACTGGTACTTGGCCTAAGGTTGGTACTATTGCTGTTGATCCGGATGTGATCCCACTGGGCACAAGGGTTTATGTTAGCGGCTATGGCTTTGCTGTTGCCGAAGATACTGGTGGAGCGATCAATAATTACATAATCGACCTTTATATGGATACCTATGAAGAATGTATTCAATGGGGGAGAAGGCAAACTACTATTTACATTTTGGAGTAAATATGGATCAAAATCTTACCAGCGAGATCATTGCGGCACTCAATGCGCTTCAACTTAGGCCACATAGTCTGCGGGGGCAAAATTTTTTAGTCAGTGAGGAGATAATTCACAAAATAATCTCCTTATATCCTTTCGATTCGGATATGCCAATTTTAGAGATAGGCGCTGGTTTAGCATCACTAAGTGACTCACTTGCAAACAGGGCAGGGAAGTTGGATTTACTGGAGATTGAGCCCCTTTTTGCCCAGCGATTAAAAGAACGTTTTGCCAACAATAGCCAGGTTACGGTTCACTGCATAGATGCTCTTGACTTTGACTATCAAGCAAACTATGGCGAATGTCCATATGTAATATTTGGCAATATCCCTTATAATATTACTAGTCCGTTGGTGAAAAAACTGCTCCTTAATGGCGGTAACTGGCAAATGATGATCCTGATGCTACAAAAAGAAGCAGCAGAACGTCTTTGTTACGGCAAGAAACGCCAAAATGGCCCTTTGCCATTAATGTTGGATTATTTGACAGAGCAAGAGATTGCTTTTTTGGTTCCTCGAGAAGCCTTTTATCCGCAACCAGCAGTGGAATCTGCTGTGATCAGGATAAAAAAACGGGAAGGTGCACAGATAGATCACACCTTCCTGGAGTTGATTCCTTTTCTAGAAGCTTCTTTTAGCCTAAGACGCAAAACATTAGCTAATTCATTAGCTGCTTCTGCTTATGGCGGAGATCGTAATTATTGGACGGCAATTATCCAATCCTGCGGTCTTGCGGCGAACATTCGGGCTGAGGATTTACATCTTGACGATATGCTTCGATTATATAATCAGCATATTTCTCAATGATCTGGTCTAATATTTCGCCAGCACTCTCTAAGATATAGGCACATTTTTGACCATTAGCGGCATACTTCTTTTTTAGCTCAGCGCATTTGAGTGAACCGGTTTTTTCTTGAAATCTTTTCATAAAATCACAGATAATGAGCTTTAATAATTCGCTTTTGCGCGCCGTATCAGCAACAAATAGTCGGCTAATTACTCCTAAAGAGCTGCAGACTGCACCACAGGTATCCCCAATAGCAAGTCCACCGCCAAAAGCAGCAAAAAGACGAGTAGAATCTTCGTCTAAGCCTAAATGATAGGCTTCATTAGCACCATTAATTATTTTTTCAGCACAATTATATTCATCTGGATAGCCTTTTTCCATCAATTCTTTAAGCATATTTTTCTCCTTATTTTAACTACGAGGTACTTAATTATGAATAGCATAAAACTTTTATCTTGGAATGTCAATGGAGTTCGGGCTGCCGTCAAAAAAGGCGCACGTGAAGCACTGGATTTGATTAATGCCGATATTGTATGCCTCCAGGAAATCAAAGCAAAGCCTGAACAGATTCCTGCTGAATTAATGGCATGGGATGAGTATACTCCGTATATTTGTTCAGCGGAAAGACCTGGATATAGTGGAGTAGCGGTTTTTTCTAAACTAAAGGCGGATAAAGTTTTTTATGGGTTTGGCGAACCGCGATTTGATTCAGAAGGTAGGACTCTTGTTGTTGATTATCCCCAATTTAGATTAATTAACTGCTATTTCCCTAATGGAGGTAATGGACCAGAGCGGCTTGAATACAAAATGGATTTTTATGAAGCTTTCCAAGAATATGCCACTTCTTCTTCTAAGCCAGTAATTGTTTGCGGAGATGTTAATACAGCCCATAAGGAAATTGATTTAGCGCGACCTAAAGAAAACCGCAATCATACCGGTTTTTTGCCGATGGAATGTGCATGGATAGATAGCTTCCTTGAAGCTGGCTTTATCGATACCTTTAGACTTTTTCATAAGGACGGCGGACATTATAGTTGGTGGGATATGAAGACTAGGGCTAGAGAAAGAGATATCGGCTGGCGAATTGATTATTTCTTTGTCTCTGAAAGCTTACGCCACAATGTTACTGATGCATATATACTTCCTGAAGTTATGGGTTCTGATCACTGCCCGGTAGTTTTAGAGATTGAGATATAATAAGACTATATATCAACTGTTAATTAGATTATAAATAAAACGCCCTATCTAGGGCGTTTTATTTGTTATAAAAACTTTCATTACATTACCATATTGTCTTAAGCAATTTTCCCCAGGTGCGGATAAATCCGCCCTTATCGATATCCTCAGATACTACTAAATCCACTGTTTTGAATTCTTCGCCATCTTTATAAATAATTAGCTGTCCGCCAATATCACCAGCTTTAAGAGGTGCTTGTAAGGTGGAGTTAATTACAATGCTCTCAGTAATCTCACCAGATTGACCCTTTTCACTAGAATAACCAATAGCATTTTCTGTCATTAAGCCTACACTGTCTTTAGTGCCTTTGCTGACAGGAGCATCGCAGATAATTTCTCCCGCTTCTCTGATGGGAATATATTCAAATTTATTGAATCCATAGTTTAGCAGCTTCATACTTTCATTAAAATGGCCTTGGCGTTCCTGAGCACCTAGTACTACTGAAATCAGCCGCATGCCATCTCGTTCTACTGTTGCTACTAGATTTCGACCGGCCTCTTCAGTATAACCTGTTTTCATTCCATCTGTGCCTTCATACCATTTCAGCAGGCGGTTGGTGTTCCAAAGAGTCAAAAGTTTGGGCTCTGGACGGAATTCATATTCATAAATAGATGTATAGTCAAGAAATTTTGGTACACTAAGAGCATGATATGCCAGAATTCCTAAGTCGTAGGCCGTAGTATAATGGTCATCATCATGCAGACCATGGGGATTGACAAAATGGGTATTTTCCATCCCCAGCTCTTTGGCCCGTTGATTCATTAGTTCTACAAATCCTGGCATAGTGCCACCAATGTATTCAGCCATGGCATAAGCAGCATCATTGCCACTTCCAACAGCAATAGCAATGAGCATTTCATCAACAGTCCGCTGCTCTCCAGGATAAAGGTATACCTGGGAACCACCCATAGAAGCAGCATCTTCGCTAACCGGAACCATATCGTCAAGGCTAATGGTGCCAGCATCTACAGCCTCTAAAATTAGTACTAAGGTCATGATTTTGGTAACACTTGCGGGATAACAAATTTCTTGGCTGTTTTGTTCATAAAGGATATCTCCACTTATCCCGTCCATAAGCAAAGCACTTTTGCAATCTAATTGCAAATCAGTGGTATCAGCTAAAGCTATGGTGGGACAAAGGATAATTGCTATTAAAACTAAGCAAAATAAAACTTTTCGCATGTGCAAACCCCCTTTAACTAATAACTATGGTGCCTGTTTTGTAATTATGCCATTAGGGGAACTTTACATTAAAAGAAATTTAAGTTAAAATAAGAGAGATATTTGGAGGCATTTTATGCAAAAAACTATTCAATATAATAAACAAAAACATGGCGAAACATTTATGGAGGAATGGCTTCCACACCGAGATGCATCGGATATTTGGCAATTTCAAGGTATAGTCCATGAAATTGATGACCCGCAATCTGTTTATGCATTTCGTCTAGTTATATATAGAATGAATTATCTGCTGGAGTCTTTCTATTTGATTCATTATAGTTTAAGCGAAGTACTTAAAACTACTGATTATACGGAAAGTATAGTTATTCCGATCAAACCTGGCAAAAAAATGCAGCTCTCTTTTGATGATGAGAGCTTCCTCTTTGGCGACATGGCCCAGGTATTAGATACAAAGCATGCAATGGTTTTGCGATTACGGGGTAATGAATTTGCCATAGAATTAAGAATGGATAAAGATTATCCACCCATCTGGTATGGCGATGAAGGTAAAGTATTCCTGGCTCCAACCGAGAAAGAAACACGGGCAATGTTCTGCTGCGCCTTGCCCAGGATGAATACTTTTGGTCGCATTACTTTAGGCGAAAGGGATTTTCGGGTGCAGGGAATCGCTGCTGTTGAACGTAGCTGGGGTAAGGTTCCCTTAAAGCATGCGAGCGTGCACTGGGAACGCTTTTATCTTTTTTTCGATGATATGGATGAGATGGCCTTGATCAATCTTCCTCTAGCCGATCACAAGGAGGGAATGTACTTACATCATAATCTTGAGCCAATGAGAATTCAAGAATTCTCTCTTGACCCAGTAGAATATATCGAGATCGATGAATGGCGTTTTTCTTCACGTTGGGAATTAAATGTACCAGCGATAAATAGAGGGCCATATTATCTAATCCCATTGATTAAAAGCCATTTTACACTTCCTGTATGCCGCCCTTTTGTTGGTATATATGACCAGGAGGGAAAAAAATATGGTTATGGCTATGGAGAACTGCATCCAGGCGCCAGAAATGAGCTGGATACTATTAGTTTAAGCTTTTTCAGGAATGCTAATCCGGATTTATAATAAAAAGAGGGTTATTATTAACCCTCTTTTTCGCTGTTAGCAAGTTCTGTAATAAGTTTTTGGTATATCTGCTCAGTAGCTTTATCAAAAGCAACAAAATATATTTTGTGAAATGAAGGATGTTTTGTTAAAAATTTTGCTACTTCATCGATAGCGATTTGCGCGGCAGCTTCTTTAGGATATCCATATACTCCAGTAGAAATAGCCGGAAAAGCTACTGTTGCTAGATGATAATCAAGCGCTATTAATAAACTATTACGGTAACAAGAGCGCAATTTATTTTCTTCATTATTATGCCCACCTTCCCAGATTGGCCCAACCGTGTGAATAACAAATGGAGCCGGAAGGTTATAGCCAGAAGTTATTTTAGCTTCGCCAACTACACATCCATGCAGCTCACGGCATTCTTCTAATAGCTGAGGGCCAGCAGCATTATGGATTGCTCCATCAACTCCTCCGCCACCCAAAAGAGTAGGATTTGCTGCATTGACAATAGCATCAACGCCCATTTTAGTAATATCACCTTGATAAACGGCAATTTTTTTGCTTACTTCTGTCAATTTTGTCCCCT
>CALYAP010000046.1 GCA_944393575.1 uncultured Clostridia bacterium | reverse complement strand
TGGATATTAACAATGCCTATGCGGCTAAAAACCGCACGCTTTTGGCTGATAAACATATCTTGACTCTCAATATTATGGGCTCACCTGGCGCAGGTAAAACTACCTTGCTGGAAAATTTACTCTCTTTGCTACGGAATAAGCTGCATATTGCCGTTATTGAAGGTGATTTGGCTACTGCTAAAGACGCTGATAGAATAGCTAGTTTGGGTATTGATGTTATTCAGATCAATACGGATGGAGCCTGTCATTTAGATGCTAAAATGATTTCTCAGGTGCTAGGCGGTTTTGATTTAGAAAGAGTAGACTTATTAATTATAGAAAATGTTGGTAACCTCGTTTGTCCTGCTGGTTTTGATTTAGGAGAGGATTTACGCATCGTGGTGATGAGTACAGCAGAGGGAAGCGATAAACCGGCGAAATATCCAGGAGCTTTTTTGGCTGCCGATTGGCTAATACTCACTAAAATGGATTTGCTGAAATATCTGGATTTTGATTTGCAAGCTGCGCAAGCAGACGTCAAAAATATCAAACCATCAATAGAGATTTTTCAAACTTCTTGCAGTAAAAAAGAAATAGCCGGTATTGATAAAGTTGCCAATGCCATTATTAATTTGGTTAATGAGAAAAAACTTTCTTGAAAGTATCCAAGGGAGACTAGCTAATTATGGAAAATAGAGAACGATATGCCTTAGAAGTGCAGGGAATCGTACAAGGCGTAGGTTTTCGTCCCTATGTTTATACTTTGGCTATTGCCCATCATTTAACTGGCTGGGTACTCAATTCCGGAACAGGTGTTTCTATTGAGATTGAGGGAACTGCTAGCGAATGTTCTGCATTTTTGGCTGATTTACGCAATAAAGTCCCAGAATTAGCCCGCATTGATAATATTGATATCCAAAAGATTGCTATTACTAATGAAGATTCATTTGTTATTTTGCCCAGCCGCGATGGGAAAAGGACTACGCTTATTCCGCCGGATATGAGTATTTGTGAGGCCTGTTTAGCTGAAATACGTGATAAAAATAATCGCAGATACCGCTATCCATTCACTAACTGTACAAATTGCGGACCACGCTTTACTATCATCAAAGACCTTCCTTATGATAGGCATAATACATCTATGGCAGAATTTGTTCTGTGCGATGCCTGTCAAAAAGAATTTTTTGATCCATTGGATAGGCGTTTTCATGATCAGCCGAATTGTTGTTCAGAATGTGGTCCTAAGCTTAGCTATTATGACCGCGATGGCAATCCTATCAGTGGAGATCCCCTACAAAATGCTAAAGCCGATATCAACAGGGGCAAAGTTATTGCTGTTAAGGGTATTGGTGGCTATCATCTAGTATGCGATGCTTTGAACAGTGATGCGGTAGAGTTGCTGCGCCAGCGCAAATTACGTCAGAATAAGCCCTTCGCGGTGATGTTTGCCGATCTTGATACGCTGAAACGGTACTGTGATTGCACGCCAAAAGAACAAGAATTATTAACATCCCAACGCCGGCCTATTGTGTTATTAGCGAAAAAGGACGGCGGACTTCAGGTAGCAGAGGCAGTGGCCCCTGCTAATAAGCATCTAGGTACTATGTTGCCCTATACTCCTATCCATTATTTATTGATGGAGGGGTTTGAGGTTTTAGTAATGACCAGCGCTAATTATTCTGATGAACCAATCATTTATAATGGTGAAAATGCTGATAAATTAGCTGCTCTGGTGGATGCGCGATTGGAACATAATAGGGAAATTTTACACCGCTGTGATGATAGTGTTATCTCTTGTACCGAAGATGGCCAAAGCATCTTTATCCGTCGTTCACGTGGTTTTGTTCCAGAAGCGATAAGTATCAATGGCTGCAGACATAGTATTTTAGCTGTAGGCGCTGAACAAAAAAATACTTTCTGCCTGACTAAAGACAATAAGGCATTTATCAGCCAGCATATTGGTGATTTGGACAATCATTTGGCTTATAGTGGATACCAAAAAGAGATTGCCTTCTTTGGCAAATTATTCGATAGTCAACCAGATTATATAGCTCATGATATGCATCCACAATATCTATCTACGCAATATGCTCATGATGCATACCCACAATTACCCAAGATACCAGTACAACATCATCATGCTCATTTAGCTTCTGTCCTGGCTGAGCATTGTTGTGCTGAAAAAGCGATTGGTCTGATTTATGATGGCACTGGTTATGGTACTGACGGGAAGTTGTGGGGCGGAGAAGTTTTAGTAGGTGATAGTTATTCTTTTCAAAGGGCAGCACATCTGCTTTATGCGCCCTTACCTGGTGGGGAAAAAGCCATTAAAGAGCCATGGAGAACGGCCTTAGGCTACCTTTCGATGATTTATGATACTGATACTATTGAAAAGATAGCTCCTAAGGGATTGCTGATAAACAATTGGCAGATTCTCTTGCAGGCTACCAGTAGCGGCTTTAATGCTCCTTTTACATCAGGAATGGGCAGATTGTTTGATGCGGTTGCAGCATTAGCTGGTATTGGTAGGATTGTCGATTACGATGGACAGGCTGCGATAGCATTAGAACAATTGCTAGATAGGACAGAAAAGGGAAGTTATGATATTTCAATTACCGCAGAAGATGATAGTTATCTGCTTGATTGGCGGGAGATGTTGACGCAAATTTTAACCGATATCAATAATAAAACTGATGTCGGTGTTATTTCTGCCCGTTTTCACCGTGCTATCTGCAATATATCATTGGATATTTGTATACGCCTGCGTGATGAGACTGGTATTAATATAGTGGCTTTATCCGGGGGATGTTGGCAAAATCTTTTTTTAATAAATAATGTTAAAAAGCAATTAGCCGAAAATGGTTTTAAAGTATTGATAAATTCTTCTATACCTATCAATGATGGTGGGATATCTTATGGTCAGGCGGCAGTTGCTGCTGCACAGATAGAAAAAGGAGATTGGTAACATGTGTCTTGCTATTCCGGGAAAAATCATTGAAATAGATAACAATAAGCAAACTGCCCAGATCGATTATGATGGATTGATTAAAAGCGCCTCGACGATGTTGATGCCTCAAGTACAAATCGCAGATTATGTTTTGGTTCATGCTGGGTTTATCATTCAAATATTAGCTCCTGATTATGCTCAAAATTTACAGAAATTAACGGAGGACCTAGGACTTGAGTGATTATCAAATGCTACGAGAAGCCCATACTATCCAATCATTAAGGGACTTTATTAATGATAATGCAGTGCGTCCATGCACGATCATGGAAGTCTGTGGCACCCATACTATGAGCATTGCCCGCTGGGGGATTAAAACCATGCTCCCAGACCAAATTAGGCTAGTTTCAGGCCCCGGTTGTCCTGTTTGTGTGACAGATGCATCAATGATGGGCACTGCTTTTTCACTAGCGCAAAAACCAGGAATAATTTTTACGTGCTTTGGCGATATGCTGAGAGTACCCGCTGGTGATAAGAGTCTTTTGCAGCTCAAAAGCTCTGGCTCGGATATTCGAATAGTCTTATCACCAATGGATGCTTTGCAATTAGCTGTTGAGAATCCGGAGAGAGAAGTCGTTTTTTTCGCTGTGGGATTTGAAACAACCGCGCCTTTGACCGCAGCTACTATAAATTTAGCCAATCAAAAACAGATAACTAATTTTAGTATTCTTTGTGCTCATAAAACAATGCCGGCAGCTATTAAGGCGCTATTGCCTGGTTCAGCAGTTGACGCTTTGATTTGTCCTGGGCACGTTGCTGTTATTACTGGGTGCAAAAAATTCCAATTCGTAGCAGAAATATTGAAAAGACCAGCTGCTGTAGCTGGCTTTGAACCTTTTGATATTTTGTTGGCTATAGCCTATTTAATCAAGGATATCAAGGAAAACGCAGCACATCTGTATAATTGTTATCCTCGTGCAGTAGATGATAACGGAAATATTACTGCGCAGGAGATAATTGATCAAGTTTTTATGCCTGCAGATGGTATATGGCGGGGGCTAGGCCTTATCAAGGATAGTTGTCTATCTTTGCGCGATGAATATAGTGATTTTGATGCGGTAAAAAAATTTGCTCCAGAGCCAGTAAGTATAAGTGATAATCCTGCCTGCATGTGTAGTGCTATTTTGCGAGGTGAGTCTTCTCCAGAAGACTGTCAGCTTTTTGATAAGCAGTGTACGCCAGAACACCCAGTGGGAGCTTGTATGGTTTCTGCTGAAGGGAGTTGTGCGGCGACTTATAAATATATGAGGAGAAAAGCTAAATGAATGATAAACATATTACCTTAGCTTATGGCAGTGGGGGAGACAAATATCATCAATTGGTTAAAGAGGTCTTTGTTCCAGCGTTTGCCAATCCTTATTTACAATCTTTAAGTGACTCCGCTCTTTGCTCAATTGATAATAAAAAAATTGCTATGACTACGGATAGCTTTGTTATCAAACCACTTTTTTTCCCTGGCGGCGATATTGGTCGGGTGGCTGTATGCGGCACCGTGAATGATTTGGCAATGAGTGGTGCCAGGCCGCTATTTTTAACCACAGGCATGATTATTGAGGCTGGTTTCCCTGTGGATGAATTAAAAACAATATGTCGTTCGATGGCAGCAGCAGCTGCTGAAGCTAATGTGGTTATTGTTGCTGGTGATACAAAGGTTGTCGATAAAGGCGAATGCGACGGCATTTTTATCAATACGGCTGGTGTTGGTATCTTTGAATTGCCACAAGAATTATCTCCCGCATTAGTTGAGCCAGGTGATGTAATAATTGCTTCTGGAGAAATTGGCACTCACGGAATGGCAGTTATGACAGCTCGTCATAATTTGGATTTTAGCCCGCCTATCGCTAGTGATGTGGCTCCGCTAAATTCACTTGTTGCTAAAATGTTAGCTGTTTCTGGAGCTGTTAAACTGCTGAGAGATCCAACTCGGGGTGGGATAGCTTCAACCTTGAATGAGTGGGCTGATGATATCGATATGTCAATTGAGATTGTCGAAAATAATGTACCGATATCTCCAACTGTACATGCAGCCTGTGATCTATTAGGGGTTGATCCATTTTATTCTGCCAACGAAGGAAAGCTTTTGGCAATTGTGGATGCCGGGATGGCCCAAGAAGTGCTTAATGTAATGCAAGAACATCCTTTAGGAGAAAAAAGCGCAATTATTGGACAGGTTACGGAGGATAAGCCTCGTGGGGTTTACGCCCGTACTTCTATTGGCAGCAAAAGGATAGTAATGACGATCAATGGTGAACAGTTGCCACGTATATGCTAGAAATATTTTGTAGAAGCACTCTGAATTATTGATTTTTGCTTATTTTATTTCTAGATTGTGAAAGATATCTTGACCAAAAAGCAAATACATTATAAAATAATAAAGAATAGCGACTCAATATGTATTAATTTGCTCAAGATTCATTTCGCTTTTTGACATTAATATCCATTAAGGAGAGAACTAATGGTAGGTCCAGGCATTTTACTAGTATGTATATTTGTTCCAATAGTGGGAGCCATTATTGTTCCCTTTCTAGGGAAGATAAACACCGGGCTGAGAAATATTTCAGCCTTGGTTTTTGTTTTGATATCTTTCATTTCTGCAGCTTGTGCTTTGCCAGCTGCTCTTAATGGTACTCCTTTGGTATCTTCATTAGAGCTGCCATTAGGTTTTAGCTTTTCTTATTATGGCGATGCGTTAGCTGTCTTTATGGCAATGACCTCTTCGCTGGTGGCAGCAATTATTGTTTTTTATTCCTTTGGGTACATAGAAAAATATCCGAACCAAAATGAATATTATTCCATGGTCTTGCTGTTTATTGGTTCGATGATGGGTCTGGTATTTTCTACTAACCTCATTTTCATCTATACTTATTGGGAGATTTCCGCCATTTGCTGCTGGCGTTTAATTGGTTTTTACCGCAAAGAAGATACTGTCATTAAGGCTAATAAGGCCTACCTGATCACTGTTGGCGGTGCTATTTTTATGCTCGCCGGTTTTATTGGTATTTATATCCAAACAGGAACCTTTGATTTATTAGCCCTTCAAGGTCAAGGATTAGATAGCTGGATTGTAATTTTGATCCTCTTTGGTATTCTTTCTAAATCAGCAACATTGCCATTTCACTCTTGGTTACCGGATGCAGGTGTCGCACCATCTCCGGTAACTTCTTTGTTGCATGCCGCAGTTTTGGTTAAAATTGGTGTTTACGTCTATGCCAGACTGTTCTTAGTTAACTTCCATCTTGATGTAGTTTGGAGCACTGCTATCCCCATTATAGCAGCTATATCAGCAATAGTTGCTGCTGGTGCAGCTATAGTAGAGAACGATATTAAAAGGATTATCGCTTATTCTACTATCAGTCAATTATCCTTTATTTTCCTAGGACTTTCTTCTGGAACTATGATTGGCGTTGCCGGCGGATTGCTCTATATCTTGATGCATTCACTAGCCAAGGGAGGCCTTTTCCTCTGTGCTGGTATAATTGAACATTCTACTCATACGAAAGATATTCGTCAGATGAGCGGTTTGGCCAAAAGGTTGCCTGTGACCTGTGTCGCATTTGCTATGTGTGCCTTTTCAGTAATGGGCATACCCCCATTTGGCGGCTTTTTCTCCAAATACATGGTCATCGACGGCTCCCTGCTGTCGGGACAACCTTGGATAACAGCAGTCTTTATTATTGGCGCAGTGATGACGGTAATATATTTACTGCGGGTATTTTGCAAAGTCTTTTTCGGTGAGCTTAGCCATCCAGATATCAAGGAGGGCACCTGGGAAATGGTGACTTCGGTCGCGATTTTAGGCATTATGTCCTTGCTGGCTGGTATTTTCATCAATATTCCTTCACAGTTAACTACATTCATTGTCGAATCTCTAGGGAGGTGGTAAGAAATGTTTAATGCGCTAAATTCTCTTATTACCTCTGGGAGCGGGGTAAATCTGCTTATTATTATGATTATAGTGCCAGCCTTATTGGCTTTGATCACTATCATAATACCTAAGCGTTCTTATTTTGGTAGAGCGATATTATTTTTGATTGCTACTGTTGTCAATTTGCTTTTCGCCATTTCATTATTTGTTGGCGAAGAAATGACCATGCTGATACCCTGGGCTGACTTTGGTATCAATTTATCCCTAAGGGTATATGATTTCTCCCAGTTCATGGTATTGGCTGCTGCTTGTTTTGCTTTTCTGGTGGCCTTATATTCAATCTCCTTTATGCGCAATAAATCCTATAGTGGAAAATTCTTTTTCTACTATCTCATTACCTTAGCGTTAGTCAATGGTGCTTTGCTAGCTAACAATCTGGTAGTGATGCTGTTCTTCTGGGAAGGACTGTTGGTCACCCTCTTTGGCATGACCATTATTGGCAATGCCAAAAGACCGGCTGTTGCGATGAAAGCCTTGATCCTCAATGGCGTGGCTGATTTATTGCTAATGTTCGGTATCGCTATCACGGCCATGCAAGCTGGCACTATGGCTATGGATATGATAGTTGATATTCCTATGGAGGGATTGGGGATTGTTGGTTTTGTATGCATGATGCTCGGCGCTATAGGCAAAGCCGGATCCATGCCATTCCACAGTTGGATACCAGATGCTGCGGAACAAGCCCCATTGCCTTTCATGGCGATTCTTCCTGCGGCATTAGAAAAAATGCTTGGCATTTATCTATTGGTTCGGGTTTGCTTGACTTTCTATGATTTTACCCCTGGCAGCACATTGAGCATTGTGGTCATGGCAATCGGTGCTATAACTTTGGTGCTAGCGGTAGCGATGGCCTTGATCCAAAAAGATATGAAAAAACTCCTATCTTATCATGCCATTAGCCAGGTGGGTTATATGATTTTGGGTATTGGTACCGCATTGCCAGTGGGCATTGTTGGCGGTATCTTCCATATGATCAACCATGTCATCTATAAATGTTGTTTGTTCCTTACTGCAGGCTCAGTAGAAAAGCAGGCTGGTACTACTGATTTGAATAAGATCAGTGGTCTTGGCAGATTTATGCCAATCACTGCTATTTGCTTTATTATCGCTGCGTTATCGATTTCCGGTGTGCCTCCATTTAACGGCTTCTTCTCCAAAGAGTTGATTTTTGATGCTGCTTTAGAAAGCGGAGTGATCTTTTATATCGCGGCCATTTTAGGCGCTTTCCTGACTGCTGCATCCTTCCTCAAACTTGGACATGCCGCTTTCTTCGGGCCTGTAAAGTTGCCAGAAGACGTCCGCGAGAAAGATATGATGGAAGCTCCAGGAGCTATGCTTTTGCCGATGATAGTATTGGCTGCTTTCTGCATCTTCTTTGGTGTGGGAAATGCAATTCCTCTTTCTATCATTCAGCCATTGTTGGGAGATGCTTTAGGCGGTGCCAATTTTGCCGGATGGCCACATTCAACAGTTTTGGTGTTGATTTCGATTGGCGTTTTGTTGCTAGCAGTTCTAAATCATTATCTTGGCTATCGTCGTACTGGAGAGGGAATAAAAGCAGTCGACCATATTCATTATTTGCCGGGGTTACATCAAGTTTATAATTGTGCGGAGAAGCATTATTTTGATCCATATAATATCTTGATGTTGCTATTTAAATTTATCTCTTATCTCTGTTTTGCCATTGACCGCTGTATCAACTGGATTTATGATGTATTGTTTGTTAAGACGATACAAGGTGCTACTACGGCGATGAAAAACTTTAACAGCGGCAGTACATCGCGATATATTGCTTGGATGTTTACTGGTATGGCTTTTGTGTTGATGATGTTTATTCTTTTACTATAGGGAAGGGGTGATTTTTAATGCCTGCTTATTTTGCTACATCAATGTATGCTTTCATGGGGGCCCCCCTTCTGGTGATCTTAGTATTAACCCTAGCTGGACGTAAACTTGCTGAGAAATGGGCACTCACTGTTGGGTATATAGTTGGCATCATCCAGATGCTAACATCCATTATCGCCATTATTCTACTGTGGCAATACAATAAAGCATCCATTACTTTCTCCCAATTTTGGAGTATTCAAGCTAATGATGGCGCTGCCTATTTTTCAGCAGATGTGTTTTCTTTGATAGCGCTATTTTGCATTGGCATGGTTACTTTTGCTGCTTTTTATACTGCGAAGACTATGATTGGTAAAAAGGCATTTCAGTTTACTAATCTGATGATGGTCATGATTTTAGGTATGAATGGCTTAGCCTTAGTAACGGATTTATTCTCTTTATACGTATTCTTAGAAATAACCGGTGTTTCTTCATATGTGCTTATTTCTATTAACCGTGATAATAAAGGCCTTGAAGGCGGATTTAAATATCTAATTATGAGCGCCATTGCTTCTGCCTTTATTTTAGTTTCTTTAGCGCTTATCTTTATCAATACTGGCAGCCTGAGATATGAGGATATCAGCGCTATTTCATCTTCATGGATGGAATTATCTAATCCGATTTTAATTTTAGTTGCTTTTGTCTTTTTGATTTGCGGTTTCTCTATTAAATCAGGTCTGGTGCCCTTCCATGGCTGGTTACCTGATGCCTATCAAAGCGCCCCTGCCCCAGTTTCAATAATGCTGGGTGGTATCGTTACTAAGATGGTTGGTGTTTACGCCATTATCCGTATTGTGAGCAATTTATTAGTTGAATCCGACACCGTTGTTAATACCTGCTTTATGGTTCTGGCGCTTATGTCAATTATTTACGGTGCGGTTGCTGCTGCTGGTCAAAAAGACTTTAAACGTTTATTAGGTTATTCAAGCATTAGCCAGATCGGGTATATTATTTTGGGCGTGTCTACTGGCAATATTCTGGGATACATCGGAGCTATTTTTCACTTTTTCAATCATGCGACATTTAAAACCACTCTATTTGTTAACTCTGCTGCTGTAGAACAGCAAACAGGACTTAGTGATATAACGAAGATGGGTGGTCTACATAAACAAATGCCTATTACCGGTACGAGTAATATCATTGCGTTCCTTTCAGCTGTAGGCATTCCACCTTTGGCAGGATTCTGGAGTAAATTATTTATTATTATTGCAGTGTGGCAGACCAATGGTGCCATCATCGCTAGCATTGCTTTAGTAGCTAGTATTTTTACTGCAGTTTATTTCTTGCGCATTCAAAAAAATATTTTCTTTGGTCCAGTTAATGAAAAATTTGCTGATATCAAAGAAGCTGTTAAAGGATTTAAGTTAACGGAAATAGCTTTGAGTGTTATCACTATTGGTTGTGGGCTTCTATTCCCGGTCTTGCTTTTACTTTTGCAGGCGCAGGGAATAGTGTAAAGGGGTGAGGATAGATGCAAACTGTAATTATGTTCATTTGTTTGGCTGTAATGTTGATCGCTTCAGTAGCTGCGGCTATGTTATGGAGCAGAATTACCGCTGCGATGTGCCTGGCTTTAACCAGTGTATCTCTAGCTGTGATCTTATTTATTTTGCATGCTCCTTGGGCAGCCTTATTTGAACTTTCAGTATGTGCTGGACTGGTAACAGTTATTTTTGCTAGCACAATCAGCATGACCAGAGAATACCGGCAGCCAGATGGGACGCCTTCGGAATATCATGTGCGCTTTGCCCCATTGCCATTTATTCTTATTTTGGTAGGTGTTGTATTAGTTGCAGTTGTTTTAATTTCTGGCTTTGACGTTAATATTACTGCTACCGAATCCACTACTGCAGTTGATACTTTTAAAGAGGTATTCTGGAATACTAGACAAGCAGACATTCTGGGTCAGATTATCATCATTTTGGCAGGCGCTTTTGCTGTTGCTATTCTGTTCAAGGAGAGTACGAAAGAATGAGTATATTAAATATAGCTATTCTAATAACTGCAGCGCTTTTGATCTTAACAGGATTATATATGTTGATTAATACTCATAATATGATTAAGATCATTATTGCGATTGAAATTGTCGTTAAAGCTGTTACCCTTATTTTAGCTTTTGCCGGTTATGTTACTGGACAATATGCGGTTGTTGAAGCTTTTATCATTACTATGATCGTAATCGAAGTTGTGGTTGCTGTGGTGGCTGCTGGTATTGCCGTTAATGTTTACAAAAATAAAGGCAATATGGACGTAAGTGAGCTTAAAAAGCTGAAGGGTTAGAGGAGAAGATATTATGGAGCAGTTATTTTTATCACCGCCGATTGTCTTTATCATATTATTGCTCTGCGGAGTGTTTTTCTCATTGATGGTCTCATACCTAGCGCCTCGTAGTATTCCTACAGTAAGAAAGAATGAGTCCTATTCCTGCGGACAACGGAATGTTGATCATATGGTTAGCCCTGACTATGAGCAATTTTTCCCCTTTGCTTTCTTTTTCACCATTATGCATGTTCTGGTTCTGGTTGTGGCCACTGCACCGAAAGATAGCATAACTTTGCCATTGATTTATGTTGGCGCAGGGATATTGTCATTGTTAATTCTTTTCCGGAGGTAGCAAATGGCTAAAAATCTTATTGAAAAAGCGATTGATTGGGGGAGAAGAAAATCTCCCTGGATCATTCATTTTAATGCCGGAGCCTGTAATGGCTGTGATATTGAAGTAGTTGATGCACTAACTCCGCGTTATGATGTCGAGCGTTTTGGTATTTTGCAACAGGGAACTCCCAGACATGCTGATGTTTTAGTGTGTACCGGTGCTGTTACCCTGCAAACTAAAGATAGACTTAAACAGATTTATGAGCAGATGCCTGAACCTAAATTTGTTATTGCGGTTGGGACCTGCGCTTGTACTGGTGGCGTATTTGATGGATGCTATTGTGTCAATGGCGGCATCGATTCTGTAATACCGGTAGATGTGTATTTGCCTGGTTGTGCTGCACGTCCAGAAGCTATTATTGATGCTGTTAACAAACTGCTGGCGTCGCTAGAAGAGCAGCAAAAAAGTGAAGAAAATACTGATGAATAGAAAGGAGTGGTAAAATGGAATTAGAAGAAAAAGTCGTTAAGACAATAGTAGAGCGTTTTCCTTCTTTGGAAGAACATATAAAAGTCCAAAGAAGACAGCGTATTATTATTGATTCTTTGGTACGAAAGAATTTTGAGCAAGTCTTTGCATTTCTTACCCAGGAAGCCGGTTTTACCACTTTTCATCTAATAATAGGTGTTGATGATGGGGATGATTTAGGATTTGTCTATATTCTTTCCAATGCAGATAATATCATATTGATGCTTAAGCAGAGCGCACCTAAATCTAATCCTGTTATAGAATCAGTATGTGATACTTTTCCTAATGCCCTGTGGCATGAGCGTGAACTGGTAGATCTTTTTGGCGCAGTGGTTGAAAATCTGCCACCTGGTCCAACTTATCCGTTACCAGATGGTTGGCCCGCCGGTAACTATCCACTGCGTAAAGAGTGGAAGGTAGAGTATTTCGATCGTGAAACCATGACTTATAATCCGCCTCAAGAAGACGCAAATGAGGAACAGTCAACGAATGGAGGCAGCAAATGAGTAAAGAGATAACTATACCTATAGGCCCCCAACATCCTTCCTTGAAAGAACCGGGCTGTTTTACCATAACCCTTGATGGTGAGAAGGTAGTTAAAGCTGTTGTTGGTGTTGGCTATAACCATCGTGGTTTAGAAAAAGCTTGTGAAGCTAGAACTTATATTCAAGATTTGTATATTATTGAGAGAGTTTGTGGTATTTGCTCTCATACTCATAGCACTGCCTTTTGTCAGGCAGTGGAAGAACTTGCTGGCGTGGTAATTCCCCGCAGAGCAGCCTATATCAGGGTAATCATGGCTGAATTAGAGCGATTGCACAGCCATTTGCTGTGGTTGGGTATTGCTGGTCACGAAATAGGCTTTGATACTCTTCTTATGTATTCATGGCGAGATAGGGAAAAAGTTCTTGACTTGCTTGCTATGTTGGGCGGTAACCGAGTTAATTATGGTATTAATACCCCTGGCGGTGTTAGAAGAGACCTGGAACCGCAAATGGCAGAAGATATTAAAACAGTTTTGGACTATATAGAAGAGCAGAATAAATATTATATCCATTTGGCGCTTTCTGAGGCTACTTTAGCTGCACGTTTGGGTGGCATCGGTTATCTATCTCGGGACGATGCAATTAAATATGGTAGCGTTGGTCCGGTGTCCCGTGCTTCAGGTATTCCTGACGACGTACGTGTTATTGATCAATATGCAGCTTATGATGATATCCCATTTGATGCAATAACTGATGATCATTGTGATGTCTTTGGTCGTGCAGTGGTACGTGTTTTAGAAATAATGGAAAGCATCAAGATCATTCGCTATGCATTAGACAATATGCCTGACAGCGAGTTGGTAGCTAAAATGCCGCGACGTATCCCTGAGGGAGAGGTTATTAGCCGAACTGAAGCACCAAGAGGTGAGGATATCCACTATATCCGTGCTAATGGTACAGATAAACCAGATCGTGTTCATGTTCGTGCTCCTTCTGAAGCTAATTGGCATGCAATGGCTCATATGTTAGAAGGTGACTATCTAGCTGATGTGCCGATAATTATTGCTGCTATTGATCCCTGCTATTCTTGTACCGATAGGGCAATTGTCTTGCAAGATAGTGATAGTGGCAAAGAAAAAATTTGGGATTGGCAGGGGCTGCGTCAGTATAGTATTGATTTTTATAAAAAACGTGGCTTTGATGCCAGTCAAATTAAGGTAGCTGAGAAGAAAATAATTATCTAATCAGCTGGAAGGACGGTACCATATGCTAATGGCATTGTTTCATATTTTAATATTCCCTGGGCTGCTTTTCCTCGGGGTATATGGGCTTATAATGGCTTATCTGGACCGCAAAATATATGCCAGACTGCAAAATAGACAAGGACCACCCTGGTTTCAGCCTTTAGCTGACTTCTTAAAGCTATTGGGTAAAGAAACTATTGTACCTGAGTTAGCCAACAAAAAAGCATTTCCTTTTCTGCCCGTATTAGCCTTGGCCGCTGTTACTACAGCGTATTTATATATCCCGCTATGGAGCATGTCTTCTTTATACCCCTTTGAAGGGGATCTGATCGTTATTTTATACTTATTGACCTTACCAACATTATGCTTCTTCCTTGGCGGATGGTACTCAGGAAGCGTTTATGCAGTTTTGGGTTCAGTACGTGTTATCACACAGCTTTTTTCTTATGAAGTCCCATTGTTTATGGCACTGCTGACTCCAGCTTTACTGGCTAATACTTGGTCGCTTTCAGGTATAACCCAGTATTATGCCGCCCACCCTTTATATATTCTGATTAATATTCCTGCTTTTATTGTTGCCGTTATCGCCTGTCAGGGGAAATTAGAAAGGGTTCCTTTTGATTTGCCTGAGGCGGAAACGGAATTGGCTGGCGGTACTTTTGTTGAATATGGTGGACGACTATATGCTATTTTTAAAATGGCGATTGACTGTGAATTAGTAGTAGTTGCATCTTTGATTGCTGCTGTCTTTTTGCCTTTCTATACTGGCAACCCATGGGCAGATTTTGGACTGTATATAGTCAAAACGATAGTTATTTTGTTTATCTTCGCCTTATTCCGCACTATTATGGCCAGAATCAGGATTGAGCAAATGGTTGCGTTTTGTTGGAAATATTTAGTCCCATTGGCGTTGATTCAGCTCATCGTTAATTTGCTCCTGAAGGGAGTGTTGGCATAATGAAGAGAAAGCCTGGAGTAATTACTGGCTACGCAATGAAACATCTGTTTAAAAAGCCAGCTACAATCAAGTATCCATATGATAAACTAAAAATAGAACCCAATTACCGCGGCAAACTCAAATATGATGCTGATGATTGTATCGGCTGTAATTTATGCGTTAGAGATTGTCCAACTGGTGCCATCAAAATAATAAATGTTGGCACTAAAGAAGATAAAAAATTTGAGTGCCACCTTGATTTAGGTCATTGTATATTCTGTGCTCAATGCGTAGATAGCTGTCGTAAAGGATGTTTAGCATTTACCCAGGATATAGAGTTGGCAGTTATGGATCGTAAAAATTTTAAGGTGAAACTATGAGCCACTGGTCTCTTGATTTACAAAAGCTACTGAAAAATTCACATAGAATAGCTGTTTTAGGGGCTGGCTCTGAATTATGCGGTGATGATGCAGCCGGTATGCTGGTTGCACATAAACTTAAAGAAATAGCGGATGATCACCCCAATTTTCTGGCTATGGAGGGGAGTACTGCTCCGGAAAATTTTATTGGCGTTATCAGATCCTTTGCTCCAGATACTTTAATAATAGTTGACGCTGCTTATATTGACGGAGAAATAGGGGAGATCGCCATTATTGACCCTAACGATATTGATGGCATGAATTTTTCCACTCATATGCTGCCTTTTAAGGTGCTGATCAATTATATCAAATCAGAAGTTCAATGTGATGTTGTGGTCATTGGGATCAAGCCGGGCAATGTGGAATTTGCTACTGAACCATCAATGGCTATAGAGCAAGCGGCTGATATTTTAACTGCTGAAATTCGGCGATATATTTGATCTGCCAAATACCAATCAAATCAATCATTAATTTGGTAGTACTTTGGCAGAGCAGTATTAGTTTAGCTCAACAATGAATGTACTGATGGCCAACTGGTAAATTATAAGGATGATGATGGTCATGTACAATCCGCAATTAGAAACCTTCATCTGTGTTGTAGATTCCGGCAGCTTTAACAAGGCTGCTGAGAAATTATATATTTCTCCTCCAGCTGTCATCAAGCAGATGAACCTTTTGGAGGAGAGTTTAGGCATCCAGCTTTTTATCCGTACCCACCGTGGGTTATCGTTGACAGAAGCTGGTAAATCTTTTTATCAAGACGCCAAATATATCATTCAATATTGTAAAGATTCTATCGTCAGGGCTAAAAACGCCATGCAGAAGGATTCAAATATCATTAGGATCGGTACTTCCCCCATGACTCCGGCGCAGGTATTAGTGGATTTGTGGCCGAGAGTAGAGGAGTATTGTCCGGATATTAAGTTCCAACTGATTCCTTTTGACAACACTCCGGAAAATGCCAGAGAGATTTTGGCTAATTTAGGACAAAACATTGATGTTGTAGCGGGTATCTTTGATGAAACCATGCTTAATTTGCGTCAGTGTGCAGGCTTAGAGCTCTCTCGAGAGCCAATCTGTTGCGCTGTTTCCATTCATCATCGTTTAGCCCAGAAAGAAAAATTAACAATACAAGATCTCTATGGTGAAAATCTGATGTTGATGCATCGAGGATGGAGCCATTATGTTGATTTACTGCGTGATGATTTATGGCAAAATCACCCGCAGATTCATATTGTTGATTTTGATTTTTATGATGTCGCAGCATTTAACGAATGTGAGAACAATAACCATGTACTGATGGCTGTGGCTAACTGGCGCTATGTTCACCCGTTGCTTAAAATTCTATCAGTTGACTGGAATTACACTATTCCCTTCGGTCTGCTTCATTCGCCAAATCCAGCTCCTCCTGTTGAGCAGTTTCTGCAGGCAGTAGCAAAAGTAGCTTTACCATAAGCTGATAAGAACTATTAACCTTTAGGTATAAACAATATAACGAATCGAGACTTCTGCTGAGGTCTCGATTTTTTTATAATATTAGGCGTAGCAAAGATATGTTGATAAAAAATACAGTGATACAGAATTCAAACCATTGACTTAAAGAAAAGTTAGTATTTTCAATTTATTAAGGATGCAGGAAACATGAAAGAAGTTATGCTGTGGCTGGGTGCCGACCAGATTGGTAATGAGCATTTATTTCTGGCTCAGATTTTCTCATTGATGACGGGGCGACTACTTCCTATTTTTATGGCCCTCTTAAGCCGAAAAATAAAATTGTCCAATTACTTAATATTTTAATATAGAAGGGAAGATAGATCATGAACAACTTTATTTTTGAAAATGCCACTAAGGTTTATTTCGGCGAAGGATGTGTCAATGAATATCTTGCCTGTTTGCTAAAACAATATGGCGATACTGTATTGCTGGCATATGGTGGTGGATCTATTAAAAGAAACGGTATTTATGATGAAGTCACTGCAATTTTGGAGAAGGCCGGTAAAAAAATTGTAGAGTTTTCGGGCATTATGGCCAACCCAACTTATGCGAAGGTGCAGGAAGGTGCACAATTAGCCAAAGAAAATCATGTGGATATAATTTTAGCTATCGGCGGCGGTTCTGTAATGGATTGCTGCAAGGCAGTTTCCTTAGCTTCCCGTTATGAGGGTGATATCTGGAATGATTTTTGGATGCACCCTGGGGTAATTAACTTTAAACCATTACCGTTAGGCGTGATAGTTACCGTAGCTGGTACTGGTAGCGAATGTAATGGTGGGGCAGTCATTACTAATGAAGAGAAAAAAATAAAAACAGGACGAGATTATCCTCAATGTAATCCTCAGTTTGCTTTGATGGATCCCACGTACACTTATAGTGTACCAGTCAAACAGATGATATCCGGTGGCTTTGATATTCTCAGTCATATCATGGAAACTTATTTTAGCGGGCCAAATGAAAATAATGTATCTGATGATATTATGGAAGCTTTGATGAAGAGCGTTATCTTTAATTTACGCGCTGCTATAAAAAACCCCCAAGACTATACTGCCCGAAGCAATTTGATGTGGGCTTCCACGATGGCGGAAAACCGGATCATAAAAATGGGTAAGAAATGTGATTTCGAATGTCATAATATAGAACATCAGCTAGGAGCATATACTGACTGCAATCATGGCTGTGGGCTAGCAGTTTTACACCCAATATATTATCGACATATTTATAAAGCTGGCCTGTCAAAATTTGTTAAGTTTGCCGGAAATGTCTGGGGTATTGCAACTGAAGGAAAATCTGCAGAGGAGATAGCTCTTGCCGGTATTAATGCTCTGGCAAACTTTATTAAAGAAATTGGTCTGCCCACCACGCTAAGGGAGCTTGGTATAACTGATAAAAATTTGCTCAAGGAGATAGCTGATTCCTGTGGCATTTCTGCAGGTAGCTATAAAACAATGACTCATGAAGAGATTTTAATGATTTTGAATGAATGTTTTGAATGAAAGGAGCTATTAAAATGAAAAAATTAATCGTAGTACTGATGGGTTTAATGATAGTTTTAGGTTTTGCTGCTTGCAGTAGCAATGGCACGGGGGATTCACCGAATTCGTCCACTCAAGATGATTCTAATACTTCTATCAATGAACCTTCTACTAATGATCCAGCTACCACTGATGATGTCAATTCAGAAACGCAATCTGGAGGGACACTGGTTGTTTATTTCTCGGCAACCGGTAATACAGAAAGAGCAGCTAATTTAATTGCCGAGGCAACTAATGCTGATATTTTCGAATTAGTACCTGTTGAACCATATACAGATGCCGATTTGAACTGGACTGATGATAGCAGCAGGGTTGTCTCAGAACATGATAATCCAGATGAAAGAAATGTGGAGCTTGTGGCTGCCACTGTTGATAACTGGGATTCCTATGATACTGTATTTATTGGTTATCCGATTTGGTGGGGAATTGCAGCTTGGCCAGTAGATAGTTTCATTGAAGCTAATGATTTTACTGGTAAAAC
>CALYAP010000045.1 GCA_944393575.1 uncultured Clostridia bacterium | reverse complement strand
GAAATGGCTTCAGCACCAACACTATAGCTCCAGGTTCCATTATTATTGGTGGCAGTGCAATCAGTGAAGAAATAAGCGCCTAAGCCTCCCCGCCATTTTTCTGCATCAAACTTAAAACTATTCTCGCTGATATCGCCAGTATCAATACTCAACAAAATACCATTGGCAAAATAGAGATTCTCTTTATCAATATATCCATTCTCAGCTAATTCGTCAAAAGTACCGGTAACAGTTTCCAGCCCTTTTTCTTCACCCATTAGCCATACCAAGGCAGATTTTTCAGCAGCACTTAAATTTTCCACCTCAGATAAATCAAATCCTAAGATACTGATATCGCTATTGAGGCCAGGGTCTACTTCATAAAGATCATTTAACACCCCTAAATAAAAACCAACCAGATCAGCCTCCTGTCCAACAACTTTTACTGTGGTAGGGTTATCTAGCTGCGCAGGATAGGTCTCCATAATCTGCCCGCTAAAGGCGACTTCCACCAACATGCCTGGCGATAACTCCGTTGTTTCCATAGCATTGCCGTCATTATCAGTGATGGTCAATCCGCTTAAAGAATTACGGCAAACATCAGCAGAATTAGCTGATTCACCGGTAGCTACCAACATCATCGTATCGCCGTCTAAGGCAACGATTTTTCCATAATAAATAGCTCCAGCAGTATCATCCTCGCCACCGGTAGGATCGCCCTCCCCATTTTGCGCTGGTATATCGTTACAGGCAGTTAAAGCAAACACCATTGCCAATATCAATAACACCATGGCCCAATAACGCTTCATTTTACAGTCCCCTTTCTTGTGTATTTCTTTTTACCATTTTATTAGACGGATAAAAGGCTTATTTGTTCCCTCTACCGGAGACTTTTTCGATAAGCAGAAACACGCCTATCTAGCGACAAGCGTGTTTCTAGAGAAATCAAAGGAGCATATTTATATGCCAATCATAAACATTATTAACGGTTAATCGTTTTGTTTCCCCTTATGAGCTGCTGGGTGGCAGTACGCTGAATTGGGGCATCCTTCGCAACCACAGCTGCAACTACTTCCCTTCCGTCTATCACGAACAATTTTACGGATAGCCAGAAAGATAATGGCTGCCAGGGCCAAGCAGATCAAAATAGTTGCCCAATTTTCACTTAAAAAGGCCAGCATAGCATTCCCACCTCCAAATCAGTTAAGCAACCGACTGGGCTTTAGCATTGCTCTTCAGCATTCGTTTTTCATAGCTAGGTCTAAAGAGCAGATAAATGATGAGTGCAGTAAGGATAAAGGCTACTGCAGTGCCGATGGTGAACACACCAGTGGTAAAGAGTGAACCCCATTGGTAAACGCATAGTGCGATCACATAAGCAAAGACCGTCTGATATCCGATGGCGAACCAGGTCCAACGAGGATTGTTCATCTCTCTGCGGATAGCGCCGATAGCGGCAAAGCATGGAGCGCACAGCAGGTTGAAGATCAAGAAGGAGTACGCTGCCAAACCGGTGAAGTCCGCCGCAAACAGCCCCCAGAACTCTGCACCATCCTCTGCCACTGCTGCAAAGCCATACAGAACACCTAATGTAGCAACAACAGTTTCTTTGGCAACCAGACCCGTGAAAGTGGCCACAGTAGCCTGCCAGGTACCAAAGCCTAGCGGGATAAAAATCCAAGCCAGTGCAGTACCGATAACAGCCAGCAAGCTATTGTTCAAATCGCCAACCATAGTGAAGACGCCGCCTTCGACACCGAAAGACTGCAAGAACCAAATTACGATAGTTGCGAGAAGAATAATCGTTCCGGCACGTTTGATAAAGGACCAACCACGTTCCCACATGCTGCGCAGAACATGGCCGACTGGCGGCAAATGATATGCAGGGAGTTCCATAACGAATGGTGCCGGATCGCCAGCAAAGCGTTTGGTCTTCTTGAGAATGATACCAGAGACGATAACAGCGGCAATACCGATGAAGTAAGCGCTGACAGCAACCCACCAAGCATTGTCAAAGAGGGCACCGGAGATCATCGCGATGATTGGCAATTTAGCTCCACAAGGCATAAAGGTGGTGGTCATTACCGTCATTCTGCGGTCGCGCTCACTCTCAATAGTACGGGACGCCATAACCCCCGGAATACCGCAGCCAGTAGCAACCAACATCGGGATAAAGGATTTACCAGAAAGCCCGAACCGTCTGAAGATACGGTCCATAATAAAAGCTACCCTGGCCATATAACCGCAGCCTTCTAAGAAACCGAGGAAAATAAACAGCACCAAAATCTGCGGCACAAAGCCGAGCACTGCGCCGACACCGGCCACGATACCATCAAGGATCAAACCGCTAAGCCACGCCGGAGCTGATGCTGCCTCCAGAACGCTACTGACAGCACCCGGAACTATCTCGCCGAACAAAACATCATTGGTCCAGTCAGTAACCCAAGTGCCAACTGTGGTAACAGAGACATAATAGACAATGGCCATAATGGCGACAAAGATCGGCAATGCCGCCCATCTATTGGTGACAATGCGGTCGATTTTATCGGAAAGAGTCAGTCCACTGGAGTGGCGGGAATAGAAAGACTTGATTATTGAAGAAATATAGTTATAACGCTCATTGGTAATAATGCTTTCCGCATCATCATCCATCTTTTCTTCAAGTTTTTTAATAATATCTTCTACGGCCGCCGCTGGCTTAAACTGAGCGAGAACCTTCTCATCACGCTCAAAGAATTTAATAGCATAAAACCGACGTTGCTCTGGTGCTATCTCTGTCGGCAAAAGCTTTTCTATCTCCGATAAAGCTTGCTCTACATCAGCAGAGAACTTATGCTGGGGAACCGGTGGTTTTTGACCAGCTAAAGAGACTGCTGTTTTCGCCAAGGTATCCACACCAGTACCTTTGAGTGCAGAAATCGGAACCACCGGACAGGACAATTCTTTTTCTAATTTAGCCAAATCAATTTTGTCGCCATTCTTTTTAACAATATCCATCATATTAACGGCAACAACTACCGGAATACCTATCTCCAATAGCTGAGTGGTTAAATAAAGGTTTCTCTCGATGTTACTACCATCGACAATATTAAGTATGACGTCCGGTTTTTCGTTAATCAAATAATTTCTAGCGATAACCTCCTCTAAAGTATAAGGAGATAAAGAATAAATACCCGGCAAGTCAATAACAAGAGTATCTTTATGTTTTTTTACATGTCCTTCTTTTTTCTCAACCGTCACCCCAGGCCAGTTGCCAACACGCTGGTTAGCACCGGTTAAAGCGTTAAAAAGCGTTGTTTTACCACTATTAGGGTTACCGGCTAAAGCTATTGTCACAGTCATAACTTTTCCTCCCGAATATTCTAGTTAGCAATAGCTAACTGACTGCCAAAAAATTATGAGCTATTAGCTCATTTTAACTATTGGGCCAAATTCATTACATGCTTAGATTTACTCAACCTCGATCATTTCCGCGTCAGCTTTCCTGATCGACAATTCATAGCCGCGAACCTTTATCTCGATAGGATCACCTAAAGGTGCCACCTTGCGGACATAAACCTCGGTACCCTTGGTCAGACCCATATCCATAATCCTTCGCCGCACAGATCCATCACCATGCAGCTTGACCACATTGACTGTTTTGCCACAGGCAATATTTTTCAATGTCTTCATTCTCAGCATACTCCTTCTATATAATAATTTTATTTGCCATCTCTTTACTTATCGCAATACGTGAATCTTTAATACCCACGATAAGGTTCCCCTGATTAGAGGAAATGAGAGTAACAGGGCAGCCAGCAACAAATCCTAAAGACTCTAAAAATCTACGAACATCATCTTTGCCGCCAACTTTTTTAATAGAATTAGTATCACCTGTTCTCGCCATGGTTAAAGGCATAGCCATCATCCTCCGATCAACTCCAAACACTACTAAATACAATACGCCACAAGTTAGCCTCATATAACCATTAACAGGTTAGCACAACCTAACTTATTTGTCAATAGGATTTAGCTTGTTTTTTTTCTTTTTTATGATATAATTTTGCTAACTAGATTTTCAAAAAGGAGAGCAAAAAAATGCAGATTCATGAATCAGCCGAAAACTATCTGGAGACTATCCTTGTTCTGCGCAATAGAAAAGGCTCAGTACGCTCTATCGATATTGCTACCGAACTCGGCTTTTCTAAACCTAGTGTCAGTATCGCGATGAAGAACCTGCGCGAAAACGGTTATATTGCTGTCGATGATAGCGGCAACATTACTCTCCTAGAAAAAGGACGCCAAATAGCGGAAATGATCTATGAACGCCACACTCTTCTTCAGGATTGGTTGATTACTTTAGGAGTCGACCCCAAAATTGCGGCCGAGGATGCTTGCCGGATTGAACATGTAATTAGCGCTGAAAGCTTCCAAGCGATCAAAGACCATGTCAACAATCCTCCCCGGAATAACAATGATTAACGAGCCATTCTATATATCATGATTTATCATCTATCACAGTATGATTTAATAAAACCTATCCAACATTAAATACTTGCTAGCGCTATTATAAAAAATAAAACCAGGTTGAAGCATCATTGCTGGCCTGGTTTTTGTTTTGTCATATAAGGCTTTCTCAGCTTAACACAAATTATTTTTCAAATAACATTATTTTAAGCACCCGCTGCGGATGACTCTCCCACACTACGGTCCATAATTGTTTGCCATAAAATCGGCCCCACCGCACCATTAACTGGCAACCCTGACTGCCACTGCAATGTCCTTACTGCATTCTCAGTAGCTTCATCGTAAATTCCAGTTACTTCTAAGGTCGGCACACTGCTGTCGGTAGCAGCAATCCTGTTGATAGCATTTTGTAATGTTATTACATCTGGTGATTCCTCTCCTGATGTTAAAAAGTATCCCGGGTAAATGAGCGAGGCATACTCCTGGTATTCGCTTGGCAAATCAGCCAAGATCGAATTATAGGTATTCAACAATTCCTGCCAATCAACACGGTCGACAACCCCATCTACAGTGAGGCCTTGCTGACTCTGAAATTGCCTTACTGCATTAGCAGTATTAGCATCAAAAGTTCCGGTAATCGATATTTGAGGAATATTATTATCGAAATAAGCAATAAAAGCTAAAAAATATTGCAAGGCCCGCACTCCGCTACTAGTATCTCCCTCCTGCAAGACAGCAGGGAAAATTCTTTGTGCTTCAGAAATAGTTAAGCCTTCGCTAATCAGTTCGCATAAACGTTTAACTGCGACATAACGCCTTTTAATAGAATACCAAGTTGCTCGATCTATTATACCAGTAACAGGCAGATCGAAAATTTCTTGAAAAGCCATAACTGCCGCCTCAGTCTCAGCATCAAAAATACCATCCTCTTCTGAAATGACTGGGATAGCCGGGAAATTCTCCCTAATCCTATTCAATTGCCGCTGGATAATATGTACTTCTTCACTGATGCTGCCCATCTCAATATTAAAACCAGGGAAAGATGGCAGATTCTCCCCGGTGGGAGCATCTTCCACCAATTCAATATTAGAGCCATAATAATACTTCAGGATATCCAAGGCTCCCAATCCCTGTTCGGCAAGCTCTACCGTACCCCATTGCGAAAGACCGGCGCAAACTGTAGTAGTACCATTGCAATAAGCTGTAAAATATGGTGCAACACTCCCTTCCAAAACCACATAACTATTAAAGATCTCATCGACAATAGCAGAAATATTAGCAAAAATTTCCCGGTCTGGCGAATACGTCTGATCATACTGGGTAACAGAAGTAATATCAAAATCATATCCCTGGCTGGGATACCATTCATTATAAATACGGTTAAGGGCAAAAGTTATCTGTGCATAAATATTAGCTCTGATAGCAGCTTCCGGCCAAGTAGGATAAATTTCTCCTGAGGCGACATTTTTGATGTAGTCGATAAACGGCACGGTTACGTTCGGAGCGTCCTCACTAGGAGCGCCAAGATGAACCGTTATTGATTCTGGGATAATAACAACCATATACTGATTCCTCCTGCCGGCAATATTGAATCTTTCATGCTGCTTTAATTAATAGCTGCTGGCGGTTCATAAACCTCGCGGTAAACTGTGGTGACATCATCAAACACAGCTACCCGATCAAAAATAACGCCAAAATCCGAATGTCTAAGAATTATCTCATAAAAAACCCCAGCGTAAGGAACTGCATTAGGAACCAAAGAATACTCCACTGCCCGACAAGGCAAATCTTCGAATTCGACAATTCCGCTGATATCCGTTATTCCTTCGCCTATTTTCACCATGTCATTCCCAATCAACTTATGAACCGTGACAGTAGCTCCTTCAACCGGTAAGGCACCTCCTACTTGGAAGCAGTGAATTTTCAAATCGCCTCTACCGGTATATTCATTTAAAAAATCTTGATACTCTTCTTCATTATAGTATGTAGTCATCGGCACACACCTATCTTACATTCTACGTCATAACTCAAACTATGCGTTAAGAAAGGCTAAATATGCCACCCACATCAGATAATCGGAGAAAAAAAGAACCAGACAAAGGAAATAATGATCTCAACCTATAATATATATATGTTTTTAGTACTTGTAGTAAATTCAAGGAGGATATGTCCATGCTAACCGCTGTAACTGGAATCAACTGGGGTGATGAAGGCAAAGGAAGAATGGTCGACTTGCTTTCCGAGAATCAGGATATCGTAGTCAGATATCAAGGGGGCAATAACGCAGGACACACTGTTGTCACTGATATAGGAAAAGTAATCCTCAATATTCTTCCCTCTGGCATTCTTCGTCCTGATGTCGTCAATGTATTGGGCAATGGAATGGCCATTGACCTGGCTCATCTAGCGGGTGAAATGGAACGCCTCCGTCAGGCCGGAGTCAAAATCAGTCCTGAAAATCTTAAAATAAGCGATAAAGCTATTATCTGCATGCCCTATAATGTAGCTCAGGATTGCTTAGAGGAAGACCGGCTGGCTGATGCTAAATTTGGTTCTACCCGAAGAGGCATTGGCCCTATTTATGGTGATAAATATCTCAAAAAGGCCTTGCGGATGGGAGATTTGCTACAACGGGATTATCTGCAGCAGCGGCTGCAGGGAATCTTGGAGTGGAAGAATCTCACTATAGAAAACGTCTATCATAGCCAGCCTTTTGAGTTCGAAGAAATGATGCAATGGCTCGACACTTATGGGGCTCCCTTGATTCCCTATATTGGTGATACTGGCAACTATCTCCGTCAAGCAGAAGCTGCTGGTAAACGCATCATGTTTGAAGCACAGCTAGGAGCTCTGCGTGATATAGATTTCGGCATTTATCCCTTTACCAGTAGCTCCTCAACTATTGCTGCCTATGCTCCTGTAGGAGCTGGAGTTCCCAATCTTAAATTGGACCGTGTTATTGGCGTCATCAAGGCCTATTCTTCCTGTGTTGGTGAGGGACCATTCACAGTAGAGCTATTTGGCGAAGAAGCCGAGGCCTTGCGTGCAGCTGGCAATGAATATGGTGCGGCAACTGGACGTCCCAGAAGAGTGGGGCCTTTTGATATTGTGGCCTCTCGCTATGGAGTATTAATGCAGGGAGCTAGTGAACTGGCGCTTACTAAGATGGATGTCCTCTCTTATCTGGACCAAATCCCGGTATGTGTAGCCTATGATGTAGAGGGCGAAAAAATTGATTATTTTCCTATCGGCGATAAACTCAATAAAGCTAAACCGGTTATCGAGTATCTGCCCGGTTGGAAATGCGATATTAGCGGCTGCCGCACTTTGGCAGACCTGCCGCAGGAAGCACGTAATTATATTGACAACATCGAAAAAGCTATGGATTGTCCCATTACCTATATCTCAGTAGGAGCCCAAAGAGAAGCGATCATCATTCGCTAAGACTCAAAAAAGAAATACTGATAAAAAACAGCGGTTATTAATAAGCCGCTGTTTTTCTTAAAATTAAAGGAAAATTAACCAACTTTAATATTGATAAATCGTTTCATTAATTATATAATTTGGTTTATATAATTTTTGGCAGAATATAAGGATAAGACATTACATGGATTTAACTGTTGGCAACATTCTTGAAGGTAAAGTTACCCGTATCACATCTTTTGGCGCTTTTGTTGAGCTAGATAAAGGTATCAGTGGCTTGATCCATATCTCGGAAATCACCGATACTTTTGTCAAAGATATTAATGACTTTCTGCAAGTAGCAGATACGGTCAAAGTCAAAATTATTACCAATGACCAAGCTGGCAAAATAGGACTTTCCCTTAAGCAGGCGCAACCACCTAAGAAAGCTGCGCCACCGCCGGTTATCACCAAACCTCAAGAAATTATTAATGATAGCTTTGAGGATAAGCTAGCTAAATTTCTCAAAGACAGCGAAGCTAAACAAAATGCGGTCAAAAAACGTTTTGATCATAAAAAATTCAGATAATAAGGTGTCAATGATGAATAATACCCTAGCTGCCATTGATATTGGCTCCAATACGGTTCAGTTATTAATAGCTAAAACTGTCAATAGCCAAATCATCTCTAGAGACAACTATATTAAAACGACACGCCTAGGCGCCGGACCAAAAGCTAACCTTCTCTCACCAGAGGCCATCTCCCGCACAGCAACAGTAATTAACGAGTTTGCAGCCTTAGCACAACAAGCCGGCGCTACCCACATGCGAATAGTAGCAACTTCCGCAGTAAGAGACGCTAGCAATAAAGACGACTTTTTAGCAGCTATCGCCCAGGTAACATCTCAACCAGTGGAAATCCTCAGTGGACAGGAAGAGGCATTAATGTCTTATCGTGGAGCTGTTTCTCTATTATCCTTTGCTCCGGGAACGCCAGTCTTAGACGTTGGCGGCTCTTCCACAGAATTAATTTATGGTTTCTCCGACAATGATATCAATTGTACCAGCGTTAATATTGGCTCAGTCAGAATGAAACAAAACAATTGGTCAGAAGCGGAAATGCGGCAGATTTTAGCTAATGGATTTATTCGTCAGGGTAATTCGCAACTTGCTGTAGGGATTGGTGGTACTATCACCGCTACAACTGGAGTCTTGGCTGGACTCAAGTCCTACGACCGTACTGCTATCGAAGGAGCTATAATTACTAAGGAGCAAATCCTGGGCTTGCTAAATAAGCTGCTTCCTTTATCAATTATCCAACGGTGCAACTATTCTCCGCTACTGAGTAAAAGAGGAGAAATTATTGAACAAGGGCTGCAAATCTGGTTAGGACTGGCAGATCTGCTGGGTTTTGACAAAATTCTCGTTTGTGGCGGCGGAATTCTAGACGGAGCTGTAGCAGATATGTTATAATAAATAAATACGCTAAAATATTATTGCATTTGAAGGGATCGCGATGATATTAACCAATGCTAAAATCTTAATAAATGAACGCATCCGCATCAAGGCTGATTTCTTCCTGATGGAATTGGCAGCCCCAGAGATCGCCCAAGAAGCTCGCGCCGGCCAATTCATGATGCTTACTGCGCTAGCCAATGACTCTCCTTTTCTCAAACGACCGATGGGCATCAATGCTATCAATAAACAAGCTGGCAGCCTGCGTATTATCTATCAGCTTAAAGGTAAAGGTACCAAGGCGATGAGCCATCTGCGTGCCGGCGAACATATCGAAGTATTAGGACCATTAGGCAATGGCTGGAAGATCAAAGACGATATGAAAAGCGTTTGTCTAGTGGGTGGCGGGTCAGGAATAGCGACCCTGCTGCCATTGGCCGTTGAACTGCAACAAAAGGGTGTGGCAAACATCGATATCATCCTCGGCGGCAAAAGTGCTGAACATATTATTTGCTTAGAAGAATTTTCCCATGGCGGTAATACTATGATCGCTACTGAGGATGGTTCTTTAGGACAGCAAGGGATGGTAGATATCTATTTTAGGGATAACCCTAATTATGATATGGTTTTTAGTTGCGGCCCGACACCGATGATGCGTAAAGCTGCCCAATGGGCGCTCAGCCATGGATTGAAATGCCAAGTATCCTTAGAGGAACGTATGGGTTGTGGCTATGGCGTCTGCATGGGCTGCGTTTGTGAAACCAAAGACAACAACTCTGGACATATCTGTTACAAACGGGTCTGTAAAGAAGGTCCTGTCTTCGCAGCGGAAGAGGTGTTTTTCAATGACTAGAATGATAACCAACATCGGTGGCATATCGATGAAAAACCCTCTTATTACTGCCTCTGGCACATGCGGATATGGCCGGGAAATGGCAGAGCTTTTTGATCTGTCTATTCTGGGTGGCATTTCGGTCAAGGGCACAACTCTAGAACCACGGCTAGGCAATAAGCCGCCGCGGATCGCTGAGACGCCTAGCGGTATGCTCAATAGTGTCGGGTTACAAAATCCTGGAATTGAGATGGTAATAAAAAAAGAACTGCCTTTCTTAAGCCAATTCGATACTGCAGTCATTCTCAATATCGCTGGGCACAGTATAGAAGAATATGGCTTAATCGCAGAAAGATTAGACGAAGTGCCCAACCTGGCAGCAGTAGAAATTAATATCAGCTGTCCTAATGTCAAAGCCGGTGGCATGGCTTTTGGCGTTGATCCGCAAGTAGCAGCGCAAGTGGTTTCATTAGTAAAAAGTAAAACCAAACTGCCGGTTATAGCTAAACTCACGCCTAATGTTACTGATATTACGGAAATAGCCAAGGCCTGTGAAGCAGCGGGCGCGGATATATTAGCCTTGATCAATACTGTTCTGAGCATGGTTATTGATATTGAGACTCGGAAGCCTCTATTAGCTAACGGCTTTGGCGGATTAAGCGGTCCGGCCATCAAACCGCTGGCTGTGCGGATGGTCTGGCAAACAGCACAGGCTGTTTCTATCCCCGTTATTGGTATGGGAGGCATCACTACAGCTGAAGATGCTATCGAGTTTTTACTAGCTGGAGCCAGCGCTTTTCAAATAGGTTCGGCTAATTTTCATAATCCCTACGCAGCTCCGCAGATCCTAGCCGGCCTGGAACAATGGTGCGAGAAGCATGGAGTTAAAGACATTCAAGAGCTGGTAGGCGCAGCACAATAATATAGCAATATTATGCCAAGGGCATTTTCATAGGAGATGATTTCATGAGATTTGCTGAAATGGGAAAGGAAGAACTACAATCACTTTATGATTCTTTAATGACTGAGTATGTAGGTTATAAACAGCAAGGCTTACAACTGAATATGAGCCGCGGTAAGCCTGCTCCAGAGCAGTTGGATTTATGCGCTGGGGTCAACGAATGCCCTACTGATTTTATCTGTGAAGATGGGACTGATGTCCGCAACTATGGTGTATTAGATGGTATCCCCGAGGCCAAGCGGCTATTTGGGGAAATTTTCGGTATGCCGGCCAGCAATGTTATTGTCGGCGGTAGTTCCAGCCTTAATATGATGTATGACACTGTTTGCCGCGCCTATCTTCATGGTGTGCTCCCAGACAGCAAACCATGGAGCCAGCAAGGAAAAATCAAATTTCTTTGCCCTACTCCCGGCTATGACCGTCATTTTCTGATTACTCAAAGCTTTGGCATTGAAATGATACCAGTACCGATGACTGAAGATGGTCCGGATATGGATATCATTGAGCGGCTGGTGGCTGATGATGAAAAAATCAAAGGCATCTGGTGTGTACCGATGTATAGTAATCCTGATGGCATTACTTATAGCGATGAAACAGTGAGACGTTTTGCTGCGTTAAAAACAGCGGCTGATGATTTCCGTATCTTCTGGGATAATGCTTACTGTGTTCACCATCTTGATCTTAATGATCGGGACTATCTACTTAATCTTTATAATGAATGTTTGAAACACGGTACTGAAGATAAATTTTATACCTTCGCCTCTACTTCCAAAATAACCATGGCTGGTTCTGGCATCTGTGCCATGGCTATGAGCCAGGCCAATTATGATTGGACCATTAAACAACTGTCGATCCAAACTATCTGTCATGATAATGTTAACCAATTGCGGCATAGCAGATATCTGCCTAATCTTGCAGCCATAGAGCAGCTGATGGCAAAACATGCTTATTTCATCAAACCTAAATTCCAAGTAGTGCTCAATGCACTGGCAGAAAAGATTAAGCCTTATGGTATTGCCCATTGGCATAATCCCAAAGGAGGCTATTTCATCTCCTTTTTCACCATGGACGGTTGTGCCAAGCGTGTGGTTGCCCTTTGCAAAGAGGCCGGAGTGGAATTGACAGCTGCCGGAGCTACTTATCCCTATGGTAACGACCCCCATGACAGCAATATCCGTATTGCCCCTACCTTCCCTTCACTGGAAGAGCTGCAAAAAACGATGGATATTTTCTGCGTAGCAGTAAAAATAGCCACCTTGGAAAAACTTTTGCATAAATAAGCGATAAAAATTTTCAATCAAAAAGCGGGATAGCTTTAGCTATCCCGCTTTTATTTAGCTAAAATTGATAATCGATTATGGATTACAAATACTGCATGGTTCGTAACCAGCTGCCTCGGCGGAATCTGAGTCCTTAAACCAGATCCGGTTTTCTTCTTTGATTTTTTGAGCGCTAGAACATGAAGATAGATGATATTTACTGCCATTCAAGCTAGCTACATATTCTCCGCTAGTCAGGATATCTGCCCACAATCCTACCCCAGCTTCACGTGCCTCTTGCTGCTGCTCCAGGAACAAATCAGCGTATTTGACATTAGGCGGATAGGTAGAAACCATGGCATGTCCTTCTTCTAACAACAAAGAATTAAACATCTGTCCGTCAAGATAAACATAAGCCAAAAGGCGCCCGTACTTATCCCGCTGTTCAACATCAAATTCTAAAGAGACCAATTGGCCTTCGAGCTTTTCCGTGGTAAACTCAGCGGCGGTCTTGCCATAGTCAGTATTTTTTTCTGCATCAGGGTGAACAGATTCAGGCGTATCTACACCGATCAAACGTACTTTCTCTTTTTCACCGTTATAATCGATTTCTATAGTATCGCCATCTACCACCCGTAACACTTCATAAAGTCCCTCATCCTGTGTGGCGATATTGCTATCAACATTACTCTCATCGTTAACACTGTTTTCATCGCTAGCAGTAGATGTAGGTGTTTCCTCACCAAGAACGGCGAGTGAAGAGCACCCGCCTAAGACCACTGCTATCATTAACAAAGTTAATACTAGTTTTTTCATCTGCTACTCCTGTCTGTCCCATTCTTCTACGCCGTATTCACGAATATTCTCAGCAATCTGCGCTAACCTACGCAAACGATGGTTAAGCGCAGAGCGGCCCAAAGCAGAAATCTCACTTAAATCAGCCAAAGAATAATCCGGATAATCTAAACGCAGCTCAGCGGCAACGCGTAAATTACGGGGTAGTTTATCTAAACCAATAGTAGACTCAATATAATTAATATCCTTGACCTGCCGCATTCCAGCATTGACTACCTTATTAATATTGGCGGTATCACAGTTACGCTGTCGATTAACCTGGTTGCGGACCTCCTTGGTTACCCGAATACTCTCAAACTCCAACAAAGAACGATGACTGCCCATAATATTGAGCAGCTGGCTGATTTCCTCTGCTCCTTTGAGATAAACAGTCTCCAGATCCTTGCGGCGTACAATTTTCCCCCTGAGGTCAAAATCAGCCAATAATTCTATCAGCAAATCAGCCTGAGGACTTTCTAAAGAACTAAATTCCAAATGGTAAGCTCCCTCTGGCTCGCTAATAGATCCACTAGCTAAAAAAGCTCCTCGTAGATAAGCGCGACGGCAGCAGGAGGAAGCCAAAAACTGTTCATGAATCTGTTCCGGAAAAACGAGCCGTAGTGCTCCATTTTCATCTACCATACCGAGTTGCTGCAGAAAATGCGTTAGCTGTTCTTGCGGCGGAACATTCAAAGTAAACACCTGGTTTTTATGTAATTGCGCCCGGCGATGGACCGTAATCTCCCGCTCCAGAGAAAACTCACGGGCCAAGGTAAACATCTTGCGTACTGATGCAGAGTGTTCAGTTTGCATAAAAAAGGAGAGCCGCCGTCCATTGCCGATGCGAATATTGACATTGATGAGAAAAAAAGCGATAAACTCTGCCCTGCGACAGCACGGTTTAGAGGAGATGACGCGTGTCAGGTCATCTTTCACCTGTGTTGAAAAGCTCATACTCTCTCCCTTTTTCGTTCCATATCACGATGCGATACTGAGGTGCTATATCCTAAGGAGCGTAATCTTTTGCCAATATGCTCAGCCAAAGCCACACTACGATGTCTTCCGCCCGTACAACCAATAGCAATGGAAATATGTTTTTTCCCTTCTGTTTGGTAATGAGGCAGGAGATACCGCAATAGCTTCATGTATAAACGAAGAAATTCCCGGGTAGTATCGTTTTTGATCACATAGTCAGCAACCGGCTTTTCCAGACCGCTAAGGCTTTTTAACTCGCTGATATAATATGGATTGGGCAAAAAGCGAACATCCATCACCAGGTCTGCATCAATAGGTATGCCATATTTGAAGCCAAAGCTAGTGACAGAAACCGTGATTCCAACCGTATTATCATCGATAAAAAGCTGTTCCAAATGTTTGGTTAGCATTTGATTGGTGAACTCAGTAGTATCAATAATAATATCCGCACAACCACGCAGACCCTCCATCAGGTGACGCTCTTCCTGTACGCATTGCAGAGTACTTTGCCCCTGGCGGCTTAAGGGATGGGGGCGGCGGTTTTCTTTATAGCGGTCCAAAATAATCTTATCCGACGCCTCCATAAAGATAACCTGAAAATCAACGCCTGCTGCCCGCAATTCACTGAGAGCTTCCTCTATCTGCGGAATCACTTCAACTCCCGCCCGCACATCAGCGACTATAGCCATTTTAGGCAGATTATTATTATTGGCCAAAGTCATGCCTTCGATAATCTTAGAGAAAAGGGCTGGCGGCAAATTATCAACACAGAAAAAGCCCATATCTTCTAAGGCCATAATCACCTGAGATTTACCAGCACCGCTCATGCCAGTGATAATAAGAATTTTCCCTTTTGGCTTAACGTGAGCATTTTTTGAGGAGTCATTGCGTTTTTCCGACATATCTCCATCTCCTTATGCTGATAACACCTTACTACATACCATTATTAGTATCTACTTAACAAGTTTCGCCTGGCATTAATCTTTTCCTTCATCATCTTGATGCAAAAATTGATAGAGGCTAGCAGCAGCTGCTTTCGTCATGCCAGGTGTAGCAGCCAGTTCTTCAACAGAGGCTGCTTTGATTGCCTTGAGAGAACCAAAGCATTGACGCAGGCTTTTTTGGCGCTGTGGCCCAATGCCTGGGGCATCGTCTAAAAGTGACCTGGTCTGCCGCTTTTTACGCAGTCGGCGGTGATAGGTAATAGCAAAGCGGTGGGCCTCATCACGCAACCTTTGTAAAAGCTGCAAGGCAGGATCTTCATATGGCAACCGCAATGGTTGCTCTTGATCTGGCAAATAAATTTCTTCCAGACGCTTAGCCAAAGAAATAATATATGGCTTTTTGCCTGGCAATTCATTCAGTCTGGTAACAACTGAGGAAAGCTGTCCTTTGCCCCCGTCAATAACGATCAGATCAGGAAAATCTCCAAAATCAAGCGGTGTTTTTCCCTTAGCACGCTCATCAAGTCCCCTACGCCACCGCCGCTCCAAAACCTCCTGGAGGGCAGCAAAGTCATTGGAACCATCTAAGGTCTTGATACGAAAATGGCGGTAATTCTTAGGCGAAGAGACCCCATTGATAAAAACGACCATTGATCCTACCATATCAGTCCCTTGAATATGGCTGATATCATAGCATTCGATCCGCGCCGGAGTAACATCAAGTCCTAAGATATGGCGCAATTTTTCTAACGCAGCAGCATTTCTTTCCTCCTGGCGGTCTTTAGCATTAAGATAATTAGTCAAGATCGCCCTAGCATTCTCTTTAACCAGCTTCAATAACCTCAGCTTATCCCCGCGCTGTGGAACAATAATCTGCACCTTGTGCCCTGTCTGAGCCGAAAAGGCCTCCGCTAATAGGGGCGCATCCTCAGGCAGACGATCAACCAAAAGCTTTGACGGGATACGGTCGCCTCCACCATAGTATTCCTGTAAAAAATGGCGGAGCAAAATACTTTCATCTTCGCCCATACCACGGCTAAGACGGTAGTTAGCTCTGCTGATCACAGTACCATTGCGGACGAAAAAGAGCTGCACAACCGCTAACTCTTCTGCTGCCGCAATAGCGATCAGGTCATAATCACCCTTACCGCTGCTATTATCGATCTCCTGCTGGTCAGCTAAATTCTTTAACACCTGTAAAACATCACGGTGATGTGCGGCATCTTCAAAACGCAGCTCCGCAGCGGCCTCTTCCATTTCTCTCTCTCGCTCCTTGATCAGTGCAGGCATTTTTCCCTGCAAAAACAAAGAGACCTGTTCTACGATCTTGGCATATTCCTCAGCACTGATTTTCCCTTCACAGGGGGCACAACAGCGTCCGATATGTGAATTAAGACAAGCGCGCTGCCCTTTTTTAAAAGTATGACCAGAACAGGTGCGCAGCGGGAAAATATCGTGCACTATCTCACGTGCTCTACCAATAGAACCAGAAGGATAAGGACCAAAATATTTACTGCCATCTGACTTAGCACACCTAGCCACCAATAAACGGGGGAACTCCTCATCTAAAGTCAAACGCAGATAAGGGTAATGCTTATCGTCACGCATCAGGATATTATAGTGAGGATCATGCTCTTTGATCAGATTGGCTTCCAAAATGAGTGCTTCTGCCTCATTCTTAACGATTACTGTTTCAAAATCAGCTATTTTTTCCACTAGGCGCTCTGTTTTAGAATCATGATTGCCACGAAAATAGGAGCGGACCCGATTTTTGAGGTTAACCGCCTTACCGACATAAATGATTTTCCCACTGCTATCTTTCATCAAATAGCAACCCGGCAAATCAGGAAGCTGTTTTAATTTTTGGCGGATTTTCTCATTCATTCTCCAATACCTTTTGCAAATACTGACCGGTATAACTTTGCGGACAAGCAGCAACCTCTTCCGGGGTGCCGCATGCTACTATCTGGCCGCCCCGGTCTCCGCCCTCAGGACCTAAGTCAATAATATAATCAGCGGTTTTGATCACATCTAGATTATGCTCGATAACCACCACAGTATCACCAGCATCCACCAGACGTTGCAGTACATCTAACAAAGAACGGATATCATCAGTATGCAGCCCAGTGGTCGGTTCATCAAGGATATAGATACTCCGGCCGTTGGAGCGACGGGATAACTCAGTGGCTAGCTTGACTCGCTGAGCTTCCCCTCCTGAAAGGGTGGTCGCACTCTGTCCCAAACGGATATATCCCAAACCAACGTCCTGAAGTGTGGTCATTTTTCTTTTGATCCGCGGGATATTGGCAAAAAACTCTACCGCCTCATCAACAGTCATATCGAGGATATCAGCAATATTTTTCCCCTTATAGTGTACCTCTAAGGTTTCCCGGTTATAACGCTTGCCCCGGCATACTTCACAAGGCACATAAATATCCGGCAGAAAATGCATCTCAATCTTGATAATACCATCACCCTGGCAAGCTTCACAGCGTCCGCCTTTGACGTTGAAACTAAAGCGCCCCTTATTATAACCCATAGCTTTGGCATCTGGAGTCATCGCATATAAATCGCGAATCAGATCAAAAACACCGGTATAGGTAGCCGGATTGGAACGAGGAGTACGGCCGATCGGCGATTGGTCAATCATAATCACCTTTTCCAGATACTCCAAGCCTTCGATATCTGTATGTGCTCCTGGTACAGTATGGGCGCGGTTGAGTTTACGGGCACAACTTTTATAGAGTATCTCATTGATCAGTGAACTCTTACCGCTGCCTGACACCCCGGTTACACAAATAAATTGGCCTAAAGGAAATTCCACATCGATATTTTTCAGATTATTAGCCCGGGCGCCGCGCACTATCAGTTTACGGCCATCGCTCTGACGTCGTTTCTCTGGCATAGGAATTTTTTTAGCGCCGGAAAGATATTGGCCGGTGATTGACTCAGGAGTAGCAATAATATCTGCCAAAGTGCCATGAGCAACCACTTCGCCGCCATGTTCCCCAGCTCTAGGCCCAATATCAATGATATAATCAGCGCTCTCCATCATCTCCTCATCGTGCTCGACGACCAAAACGGTATTACCCAAATCACGTAGATTCTTAAGCGCTTCGATCAAGCGGGTATTATCACGTTGGTGCAGACCAATGCTAGGCTCGTCCAAAATATAAAGAACGCCCATCAAATGAGAACCGATCTGCGTAGCCAAGCGGATACGCTGAGCCTCTCCCCCAGAAAGGGTTGCAGCTCCCCTAGCTAATGTCAAATAATCCAAGCCTACTTGGATTAAAAAACTCAACCTTTCATCAATCTCTTTGAGAATACGGCTGGCAATCATCGTTTCACGTTCAGTTAATTGCAAAGAATTCAAGAAATCTTTGGCATCAGCAATGGTCATCATGCTTAGCTCATGGATATTCTTACCACCCACCGTCACCGCCAAGGATTCCGGTTTCAAGCGAGCTCCGTGGCATGTTTCACAAGGCTGAATGGTGATATATTTTTCGAACTCCTCTTTCATAAACTCGGACTTGGTCTCCTGGTAACGGCGCTCGAAATTTTTTACCAGCCCCTCCCAATGATGCATCCAAGTACGCGTCACGCCCTTATCATCGAGATAGCGTACGGCAAACTTCTCCCGTCCGCAGCCATAAAAAATTTCATCCAGAGCGGTGCGCGGCAAATCCTTTAGCGGCACATCCATAGAAAAACCATGGGCAGCTGCTACAGCTTCGATATTACGAAAATACCAGCTATTGCTATGCACCGGCACCAAGGCACCCTCGCGCAGAGAGAGGTTCTCATCATTAATCATCAGGTTCTCATCAATATGTTGGGAAAATCCCAGCCCTAAACAGTCCGGACAAGCACCAAAAGGATTATTGAAAGAAAACATCCGCGGAGTTAATTCTTCCATGCTGATGCCACAATCAGGGCAGGCAAAATTCTGCGAGAAAAGGCTTTCCTCATGCTGACCATCCGGTAAATCCGCTACGACTAAAGCCAGACCATCAGCCATATTAAGACAGAGTTCTAGCGAATCTGCCAGCCGTTTCTCTCCATTTGGACGTAAGATAATGCGGTCTACTACCAGTTCGATATCATGCTTGACCTGTTTTTTAAGCGTTATTTCCTCTGCCAACTCATGTAGCTGCCCATCCACACGAATGCGGACAAACCCTTTACCTTTCATCTCGGCAAAAAGTTTCTGATATTCCCCCTTGCGTCCGCGTACCAAGGGAGCCATTAGTTGCAGCTTGCTCCCTTCAGGCCACAGCTTTATGGTATCGATCATTTGGTCAATGCTCTGGCGGCTGATCGGCCTGCCGCATTTTGGGCAATGCGGGTGCCCGACCCGTGCGTATAGCAAACGCAGATAATCATGGATCTCGGTAACTGTTCCGACTGTAGAACGAGGATTATGGCTGGTGGATTTCTGATCGATAGAAATAGCTGGCGATAGGCCATCTATTTGATCCACATCTGGCTTGCTCATCTGTCCCAAAAACTGGCGGGCATAAGAAGAAAGGGATTCTACATATCTACGCTGTCCTTCTGCATAGATGGTGTCAAAAGCTAAAGAGCTCTTACCACTGCCGGATAGGCCGGTAATAACTACTAACTTATCCCTAGGTATTTCCACATTGATATTTTTCAGATTATGTTGTCTTGCTCCTCTAATAATAATATTATCCTGAGTCATGCTTTCTTTATCTCCTAAATCTTGTCAATATCAAGTAATGCTTATTTTTTCTTAAGATTTGGCCTACCGGTACTATCAAAAGCCAACAACCGTTTATTAGTCAACAAACATATTGCTAAAATGGCTATTAGCAGCCCGCTGCCGATCATAACATAACGAATATTGATGGCATCGGACAAAGGGCCAAAAATAATCATCGCCAGGGGCATCGCTGCAGCAACAATAATATTGATCAACGAAAAAACTCTACCCATCATCTGCTCATCTGTTTTTTCCTGTATAAAAGTCATCTCAGCAGTAGTAAACATAGGCAAAAACAAACCAGCTATCCCCATTATAGCTAAGTAGAACCAAAAATTATTCGCCATAGCCATCAGGGTAAAAGTAATGCCAAAAAAGAGAAATGAAAAGGCCATGGAAAAAATCCTATTTTTAAATCCACCCCAGGCAGCGATAATGATACCGCCGATAATTGCTCCTACGGACCAAAAAATCTCATTGGCAGTTAAACGCCAAATTTCCGAACCAAAAATACGTTCGACAAAAATAGGCGAAAGATAGCTTGCTGGCGATATCAGGAAAAAGCCTACAGCATATACAACCAACATAAAACGCAGCCAATCGGTACGCCTAACATAACTTAGTCCTTCTTTCAGCTCACTTACCATCGAAGTATCAACAGGCATTTCGTTCTTTTCCCTCTTACCTACAGCTAGAAAACAAAGTACGAGAATACCGATAGCTGCAGTGATAACATCAAAGAAAAGGGCATTGACAAAGCTACTGGCAAGCAAAGCCCCACCCAAGGCTGGAGCCAACAAAGTTAGGGTATTCATGATTGTAGTATTGATCGCATTAATCCTGGTCAACTGCTTTATAGGAACAATCTGCGGAATCAAGGCATTAACAGCAGGTTGCTGAACACCAGCACCAAAGGAACGCGCTGCCATGACAATAAAGATAAAAGCCATACTAGTATTACCATTAAGCCAAGTAATAGCCAAAACTAAAGTGGATAACGCGGTGAAGGCATCTGCAATAATGATTAATAATTTGCGGTTATAGCGATCTGCCCAAACTCCGGCGAATAAGGAAATAATAATCTGCGGCAAACAGTTACACAAAACGGCAATAGTCATCATCAAGCCAGAACTGGTTTCAATAGTAATATACCAAACAACTGCATAACCTACTACCAGAGAACCGATAAGGGTTATAGTCTGAGAGACCAGGAAAACAATAATCTTCTTTAACCAATTTTGCATCTATTTTTTAGCTCCGTTCGCGCGTATTTCCATGATGGCATCACGCAGCTGAGCAGCCTCCTCAAATTCCAGTTTGCGTGCTGCCTCGCGCATTTCTTTTTCCAAAGAGCGCAATAACCGCTCTCTTTCGCTTTTTTTCATCTTATCAGGAGATATTGCACCCGAGCCTAGGCCAAAGGCTGCTACCCCCTTGCCATGCTTAGCTTCAAAGGCCTGTCCATTGGGCAGAACCGCAGCAATAACGTCCTTGACTTCTTTGACAATGGTTTTAGGGACGATACCATGTTCCTGATTATAGGCCATCTGCTTCTGTCGGCGGCGCTCTGTTTCATTGATAGCTGCCGCCATACTATCAGTGATCTGATCTGCATACATGATGACCTTACCTTCAGCATTACGAGCAGCTCTACCAATAGTCTGGATCAGGCTGCGTTCAGAACGTAAAAATCCTTCTTTATCAGCATCAAGAATAGCAACTAGAGTTACTTCCGGCAAATCAAGCCCCTCGCGGAGCAAATTGATGCCGACTAAGACATCAAATACGCCTAAGCGCAAATCACGGACGATAGCCATTCTCTCCAGAGTCTTAACATCAGAATGAAGATACCGCACCTTAACACCGGCCTCATCCAAATATTTGGTCAGGTCCTCTGCCATCCTTTTAGTCAAAGTAGTCACCAAAACACGCTGATTCTTGGCAGTACGCTCTTTAATCTCATCCAGCAAGTCGTCTATTTGCCCCTTGATTGGCCGCACTTCCACCTCTGGATCCAGTAAGCCGGTAGGACGCAAGACCTGTTCAACCATATTCTGCTGATGCTCCAGCTCATACGGACCAGGGGTAGCGGAAACATAGATACGCTGACCAGCTTTTTCCTCAAATTCATCAAAGCGCAGCGGACGGTTATCTTTAGCGGAAGGCAACCTAAAACCATATTTAATCAGCTCCTCTTTGCGGGAGCGATCCCCTTCATACATCCCACGTATCTGTGGTATGGTCACATGAGATTCGTCAATCATGATTAAATAGTCCTTAGGAAAATAATCCAGTAAAGTATACGGAGGTTCCCCTTCCTTACGGTTAGTCAAATGGCGGCTATAATTCTCAATACCGCTGCAATGACCTATTTCCTCTAGCATCTCCAAATCAAAATTAGTCCGCTGCTCTAACCGCTGAGCTTCCAGCAGTTTATCCTGGCTACGTAAAATCTGTAACTGCTCAGCTAGTTCATCACGTATCATCCCTAAAGCATTCTGCAACTTTTCTTCTTTAGTAACATAATGATTGGCAGGAAAAACCGCCAGCTTTGGCAAGTTTTCAGTGATTTCTCCAGTTAAGGTATCAATCACTGATAGCCTTTCTACTGTATCACCAAAAAGCTCGATGCGCATCGCCTTATCAGTAGCGCCGGCAGTAAAAATTTCAATGACATCGCCACGGGCCCGGAAAGTACCGCGGTGAAAATCCATCTCATTACGGGTGTATTGCATATTAACCAATTTGCGCAGGATATCCTCCCGCTCGATGACCTGGTTAGGATACAGGATCAAGGAAAGATCCAGATAATCCGCTGGGTCACCCAAGCCATAAATGGCCGACACTGAGGCCACAATGATCACATCACGGCGAGTCAGGAGAGACTCAGTGGCAGCATGACGCAATTTTTCTATTTCATCATTAATAGAGCTATCTTTAGCAATATACGTATCCGATGAGGCAATATAGGCTTCTGGCTGATAATAATCATAATAGGAGACAAAATACTCCACAGCATTATCAGGGAAAAATTCCTTAAACTCACCACATAACTGGGCAGCCAGAGTCTTATTGTGGGCGATAACCAAAGTGGGCCGATTCAGCCGGGCGATCACATTGGCCATCGTAAAAGTCTTACCAGAACCAGTCACGCCCAACAATACCTGATGCTCACAACCGCGTTCCACTCCATTACATAAGGAATCAATAGCTGTGGGTTGGTCACCTGTAGGTTGATAGGGTGCAACCAAATGAAATAAACTATCTTCATTCATAGTTTTTACCTTCTTCACTAGAACCAATTATGGGCCTGTTTTCAGCTGAAAAACAGGCCCTGAAATTAGACTGTTTTTACCGATTTACCACATCGACAAACAGAACAAATGTTTGATTTCATCTTACTATGTAATAACAATTTTGTCAATATCATCGGGTAAGGAAATGAGAGGAAAATTTCTATCTATTCCACTCTCACTGGACAATGTCAGGCTGAATAAAATGGAAAAATAGTAATGCTCCGGAGATGATGCCTACATGATCCTCAAAACTCCTCCAGAAACGATGAACAGATACCTTGGTCTTAGAGAGGCTATCACTATCACTACAGGAACCGTTATCGGTGTCGGTCTCTTTACCATCGGCGCTAACATTATCGGCATTATGGGTTCAGCAGTTATCTTAGCCACCCTGGCAGCCTTGTTAATCAGCATTTATCCATCATTACTCTATGCGGAAATGAGTGCTGCGCTGCCACTATCAGGCGGAACATATCAATATGCATCATTAGGCTTAGGAAAATCATTTGGTATGCTGGCTGGCTGGAATTTCATCATCTCTATGGTAGCGTTAGCCAGTGGCGAGGCTCTAGCGTTCAGTTTCTATATAAAAGTTATTTTCGAAGCTATTGGCGTCACATTGCCTATCAGTGATAGTCTATTAGCTTGCCTAGCCCTCTTTTGCTTTCTGATTCCAGCTATACGCGGAATACAATTTACCGGTAAACTGCAAAATGGCTTTCTTTTTTTCTTTTGGGGCGTAGCCATCGTCTGGATTCTATCCATGCTGCCCCATATGCATTGGGGAATAACAACTATACCTAATACAAATAGCTTAACAATCAGCGGATTTCTGCCCTGTGTGGCCATGATATGGTGGTGTTTTGCCGGTTTTGAAACCTGTTGTGCTATGGGAGAAGAAATATGTCATCCGCAAATCAATCTGCCCCGGGCACTTTTTTTAGCACCATTTATCGTTTTTGCAGTTAATGGCCTTTTCCAATGGGCATTAACCAGCATTATTCCAGCAGAATCACTATCGGCCTTAGCAGATGCCGCTGCGCCCTATGCCGAAGGAATGAGGCAAGCGGGGATCATCGGGTTTCCCCTGATCTTACTTTGTCTGGGCATTGCCTTTGGTGGTGATTTTTCCACCCTCAATGCCAGTATAGCAGCTCCGGCACGCTATCTGTATACTATGGCCTGTGACGGAATTTTACCTCGCTGCTTAGGCAAGCTGCATCCCCAATGGAAAACACCCGTTCGCGCCATACTCCTCCTGGGAGTAGTAATGATCTTGCTGGTTAGCACTAATTCCATCAATTATATAGCATCTCTTTCCCTGTTCTCCACCATTATCTATTACATCATCGGTATGGCTGCAGCCTATGGATTGAGAAAGCGCTATCCTAGATTAGAACGCCCTTATCGCGCTCCAGCCATCAAAATATTGGCGCCATTGAATATCATTATCTACATTTTAATGATAACCCAACTGGATAGCAAAGCGATCCTTTCGGGCATCATTTGGTGCGCCATCGGCGTTATCATTTTTGTCATCAGTTATGAAGAACAGCCGCCGCTAGATACAAGCGAAATTCTCTTCAATCTGCATCTTCCAGAGCCCCCACTACCGCAGGAACGTCAAAAAATGGACCGGGAATATCGTCGCTGGGTGACCATCGTCACTATTGCTGTGTTAATTACTATCATTCTCAACCTCACTTTATTATTATAATCTACCGTATATTAAAAAAGACAACAACATATGTATATACAAACCTCTCTTGCCGCCACCAGCGGAGCTAGGAGCAATACGGATGCTACAGCAACAGTTGCTAACCGAAGGAAAGGCATTCTCTACTCTGCTGCGTTTTTCTTTGCCCTTTCTCTTATCCAACATTCTTCAGGCCTGTTATGGGGCATCAGATCTTTTTATGGTTGGGAGATTTGCTGACTCTATCAGCGTCTCAGCAGTAGCCACTGGCGGACAGATCATGCAGACTATTACCGGTTTGGCGATTGGACTAGCTACTGGCGGCACAGTGCTCATCGGACAATACTTTGGGGCACGCAAAATAGCTGAGGTTAGCAATATAGTCAAAACCATAATTGTTGTTTTCTCTGTGCTCTCTCTGGTAATGACAGCTCTCACCATACTATTTTTAGAGCCCTTAATCACCCTGATGCAGGTACCGTTAGCGGCTGTCAGCACTACTCGGCAATACCTGCTTATCTGCTCCTGCGGTATTATTTTTATTGTTGGCTATAATGCCATCAGCGGTATCCTGCGCGGCTTAGGGGATTCGCGTACTCCCCTGCTATTAATCACTATTGCCTGTTTAATTAATATCAGCACTGACCTGCTTTTTGTCGGCTTATTCCGCATGGGAGCAGTTGGAGCGGCTCTTTCTACAGTTTTAGCTCAAGCAATCAGTTTACTACTAGCAGCACTCTATTTATCAGCCAAAGGCTTTTGGTACAAATATAACAATTATGCCCCGCACTTCAGCTTATCGGCAGCCAGGCAAGTACTGATGACTGGGCTACCTATTGCCCTCCAGGAAGGGCTGGTCAATATCTCCTTCCTGATTATTACTGCTATTGTCAATAGTTTAGGGTTAATTGCCTCGGCAGCCGTAGGTGTGGTAGAAAAGCTGATCGTTTTTAGTATGCTACCAACTACAGCTTTTGCAGCAGCGCTTTCCGCGATCACTGCCCAACATCATGGCGCCGACATGATGACCAGAGCCAGGCAATGTCTCCACATATCGATCGGTCTTTCCCTGGTATTTGGTATCATTTTTTTCTTAGCAGCGCAAAATGATGCAGCATTCCTGGTAAGCATTTTCACCAAAGATGCCCCAGTAATAGCTGCCGGTGCGGAATACTTACGTTCATATAGTCTAGATAGCATTATCGTCTGTTTTGTCTTTTGCATGAATGGTTTTCTCAATGGTGGTGGATACCCACTATTTACACTAATTCACAGCTTATTGACCACCATAGCAGTGAGGATACCACTATCCTATCTGCTTAGCCAAGCTGCCAATGCATCAATGTTTCAAATAGGGTTAGCAGCACCCACAGCATCATTGTTATCCTTAGCTATCTGCGAGTGGTTTATTATCCGTAAATTTGGGCCATTTAGCAATCAAAAAAATAATTTTTAAAGATAGCAAACTCTCCTCTTATTTATCTGGGATAAATAAAAGGAGAGTTGCGGTAAGATATTATTATCATAAAATGTCCTATCCGGCAATGTTGATGCCATTGACCACGTAGTTAAGCCATTTTTTCCCCCATTCTCAATTTATCAGCAATCATAGCGATAAACTCAGAATTAGTCGGCTTTCCCCGCTCAATATTAATCGTATACCCAAAATAACGGTTCATCAAATCCACATTACCCCGATCCCAAGCTAACTCAATGGCATGACGAATAGCCCGTTCTACTCTGGAAGCAGTGGTATTATATTTTTCAGCAATCATTGGGTATAATTCTTTGGTGACTGCTCCCATCAGATTGGCTTCCTCGGTAACCATTACAATAGCATCGCGCAGATATTGATAGCCCTTAACATGGGCAGGTACACCCATCTGATGAAGAATACGGGTAATATCAAGCTCCAAGGTAGATGCTTTGGGTAGGCTGGTGATCTCATCATCAAATTCACTGATCTGCCTGATCCTAGCTTCCAGGGTATCTAAATCAAAGGGCTTCATCATATAATAAGCCGCTCCCAGCTCCATCGCTTTTTTAGTAACATTAGGCTGAGCAAAAGAAGTAATAAAAAGTATTTGCGGCGTTGTTGGCAATTCCATATTTTTAATTTTTTCTAAAACACCAATACCATCTAGATTCGGCATCACTAAATCCAAAATCACTACATCAGGATTATGTTTTTCAATCATTTCTAGGGTCTTTTGTCCATTATCGGCTACTCCGCATACCTGATAACTATCCAATTCAGAAAAATATTCCTCCAAAGCTTCGGAGAAAAGTTTGTCATCATCAGCTATGAGAATCTTCTTGGTCTGTTCCATATGCATCCCGCTTTCTCTTTATTTTTTAGTATTTGCTTAATTTATGAGTTTTGTTTTTCTAAGGCCTTATGTTTTTAAGTTTTCGCTTCACTTTTTCCAAATCCTTCCGTAAAACCCCAGTAATATACCTTTTTATTCCGACATAATACCCGAAAATTCGGGTATTATTGTCGGAATTTGTAGTGTTAATTCAGCTTATAATATAGCTGATTAATCACAAAGGCCTGCATCCTCCATCATCCACTCACCAAAACAGCCATAGCCCTGAGTTGGATCGTTGATGAAAACATGAGTAACCGCACCCACAAACATGCCGTTTTGGATAATGGGGCTACCACTCATACCCTGGACAATACCACCAGTTTTCTCTAGTAACTCTGGATCAGTTACTTTGATAATCATACCTTTACCAGTGAGCTTATATCCAGGCATTAGTTTAACGATTTCAATATCAAAAGACTGGATAGTCTCACCATCTAAAACAGTATAAATCTCTGCCGGTCCGGTCTGTACTTCATCGATCATAGCTACCGGAACCAATTCGTCCGTATACTGGACTTCCGGAGGACTATCAAGCACACCGTAGATACCAAAGGTGCTGTTGGTACGGATATCACCTGTCCAGTCTTCGTCCAAAAAGACGCCTAATTTTTCACCGGGGTCGCCGGAAGCGCCAATCTTGATGCCTTGGACAGCAGCCCTGACAATGGTACCTTTTTTCTCCCCACTGACGCCATATTGCAGATCTGGCACCTCATGGCCTAAAGCGCCATAAACTCCAGACTCAGGCTCATAAAAGCTTAAAGTACCGATACCTGCAGTATTATCACGGACATAGAGTCCAATGCGCCAGGTTTGACTGTCTGTGCAGAAAAGAGGTTCAATATTAAGCGTATGACGGATGCCGTTGCGCAGATAGACAATTTCGCAGCTCTCTCCTGCCTGCCCTGCCTCATCAATGATAGCTGCGATTTGGGCATTGGTATCGATCTTTTGCCCATTAATACTAGTGATAAAATCGCCAGTAACTAATCCAGCATCAGAAGCAGGGTTAACGGTACTGCCATCTTCAGTTATCACTGGTGAGAAACCGACGATGCTAACGCCATCAGTTTGCAGCAGGATACCAATGGACTGACCACCTGGCTGCACCATGATAGTCTCAGTTTCTTCGACAACAATTTCTTTTAGTGGCAGACCGTCTAAATTGATAACTGCATCATAGCTATTGGTATCACTATCAAGGGACTGGTCGCTATAATCAGCGGTTGCTGTTATGCTGCCAATTTCCATACCATCACTAATGACCGCAGTTACCCTATCACCAAAAATCGTTTCGGGAATGCTGATATCTGCACCTGCCCGAACAGTCTGTTTTTTGTCCATCGACATAATATCATAAAACAGAATATTAAAAGCCGATAAAGCACAAATCACTACCGCTAGAGCAAGTCCGATAATGCGTTCAAAATGCTTAGCTTTATTAATTTTTTTCCCTCCCTTCTTGTTCTCTTTCACTGCATCCGCAAATATAGCATTCGCAAAAGTTAGCTGATTTCTCATGGGAAATGACGGACATTTTTTTGGCGCAAATTAGTATCGTATGTCTTATAGTGCGTTTATTTCCCAATTTTCGCGGCAGGAAAGAAATTGGCTAAACCAGAAATTCCTGTCAAAGCCTTTTGATAAAGAGGATAAAAATGGAAATAATAAGCAAACTAAAAAAATATCAAAATAAAGAATGGCTTTATCTCCAGCCCAAGGGAGAGTTAGACATGGCATGTGCCGATGAATTTAAGGAAACTATTATAGAAGGATTACATAAAAGCGGCAGCAGGATGCTCTGGCTGGATTTTTCGCAAATCACTTTTATTGATAGTTCGGGGCTAGGCGTTATCTTGGGCCGGTATCGGGAATTAGAACCCATGGGTGGCAAAATCATCATTACCCATCCCCATGAACAGGTCTACCGTTTGCTGACCGCATCTGGGCTACACCGAATAATTGATATAGATAAGCCTGTTTCAGTCAAATATACCAAGGAGGGAATGTGATGAGCGATAAAGAGCAATGCACGCTAGACAGCAGTCAAGCTAAAAAAATAAATTTACCAAATGCAGAAAACAAAAATAATCAAATCAAACTTACTTTTAAAAGCCGCAGTGAAAACGTAGCTTTAGCACGCCTATTGGCTTCAGCTATCGTCTCGGAACGTGATATGACTCTGGCAGAACTAGATGAGATAAAGGTAGCGGTCTCAGAGGCTGTCTCTAATGCTATCATTCATGGATATCAAAATGACCGGGAATGCTGGGTTGAGATGTCAATGGAATTAACTGACAATGAGCTGATTATCACCATTCATGACGATGGAGTGGGCATCGAAGACATTGAAGAGGCGATGAAGCCTCATTTCTCCCAAGATCAAGACCGAATGGGGCTGGGTTTTGCCTTCATGCACTCTTTTATGGATAAGGTGGAAGTGGCTAGCATTCCCAAATGCGGTACCACCGTTACCTTAACCAAAAAGCTGTCTTAAACTGCTATGAGTAGCGAACATGCTTACCAACCGATGGCGGAAGACGAAGTCTACTGCCTGATTAAAGCAGCCCAAAATGGCGATTTTTCAGCAAAAGAGCAATTAGTTACCAATAATCTGGCCTTAGTACATAGCATTGTGCGCCGCTTTACCGAACTGGGACATGACCGTGAAGATCTCTTCCAAGTTGGCTGTATTGGTCTGCTCAAAGCCATTGATAAATTTGATTTTTCCTATGGCGTCTGTTTTTCAACTTACGCAGTCCCTTTAATCATGGGCGAAATCAAGCGTTATTTACGGGATGACCGGCCAATTGGAATTAGCAGAACGCTCAAAGAACAGGCGTTAATGATCGAAAGGCGAAGACGTGAGCTTAGACAGCAATTAGGACAAGAGCCAGACCTACAGACACTGGTCAAAGAATGCCATATCTCCTCTGAACAAGTGTTGGCTGCCACAGAAGCCATGCGGCCGATCATCTCGATCACTGATCTATTGGCTAATAATAACGGTGATAGTGATCGTAAAGAAGACACTCTTCAAGCCCTATCAGTAGATGATAACGAACAGATGGTGGAACGTCTTAATATGGCCAAGATGCTGGAAGAGCTGCCAGATCGGCTGGCCTATATTATTCGCGGCCGCTATTTTGAAGAAAAAACCCAAGCTGTCTTAGCTAAAGAGCTTTCTATATCTCAGGTGCAAATATCACGGCTAGAGAAAAAGGCCCTAGCAATCATCAAAGAAAAAATGACCTCCTAACAATAGTATTTCCTCAAGGTCGGCTAATGATGCCGACCTTTTATTATAAGCATGTTAGCGGCATAAAAGCCAAAATCAGGATATTTCCCCAGCTTGGCTTTGTTGTCAAGATAAAGCGAGTCTGGTATAATTAAAAGATAAGACAGCTCAGGAGGTTATATGTTTCTTAATTTTGATTTAGAAAGATTGATTTATGTTATTCCAGCGATTATTATCGCTTTAACATTTCACGAATATGCCCACGCGAGAATCGCCTATGCTTTTGGTGATCCTACAGCTAAAAACGAGGGCCGAATGACGCTCAACCCACTGAAACATCTAGATCCGATAGGGACATTGCTGTTAATATTCGCTGGTTTTGGCTGGGCCAAACCAGTTCCTGTCAACCCCTTCTATTTTCAGGGCAACCGCAAGCGCAAAATGCTTTTAGTCTCCCTAGGAGGTCCAGCAATGAATTTGCTGGAAGCGATCGCAGGCGCTATTTGTTTTGCCTTGATTTACAACTTTGCTCCATATAATAATGTTACTATCTATTTTCTTAACTTTTTCTTTTATTTTTTACAAATCAATGTCGTGCTGGCTGTTTTCAATATACTGCCGATACCGCCACTAGACGGCTCTAAAATATTGGGAGCACTCTTGCCGGATAAATGCTTTAAATTCATTCTTAGCATCGAAAGGTACGGTTTTTTAATTCTTTTAGTATTAGTACTTTTCGGCCTGACCGAAAAAATATTGATGCCGCCAGTCAATTTCCTGGTGAATTTGCTGCTACAAATAACATTTATTTTTTAAAAAACAACTTGTATTAACGAGACTAAATAGATAATATTTTATTAACTTAAGAAAAGAGGAGAAACAATGGCAGAGAAACAAAGAATGTTGAGTGGTATGCGTCCTACCGGCAGGCTCCATCTAGGACATCAGCGGGTTATTGAGTATTGGTCTACATTATGCGATACCTATGATTCGTTCTACTTCACAGCTGACTGGCACGCTATCACTACCCAGTTTGATGACACCGGGCATTTACGGGATAATAAAAGAGAAATCGTTATTGACTGGCTCTCCTCAGGTCTTGACCCGGAAAAATGCCATATCTTCCACCAATCAGATATCAAAGAGCATGCAGAGCTGCATCTGCTCTTTTCGATGATCACTCCGCTTTCCTGGCTGGAGAGAGTACCGACATACAAAGGACAGCTGGCAGCTTTTGCTGAAAAGGGCAAGGATATTGCTACTTATGGCTTTTTAGGCTATCCGCTACTAATGGCTGCTGATATCCTTATGTACCGGCCAGTAGGGGTACCGGTAGGCCAGGATCAGCTACCGCATGTAGAATTCTGCCGAGAACTAGTCCGCCGCTTCCATCACCTTTATGACGTCAATATTTTCCCAGAGCCGGCACCAATTTTCTCGCAAATAGCTATCTTGCCTGGTACTGATAACCGTAAGATGAGTAAAAGCTATAATAACTATATCAATCTTTCTGATCCGCCGGAAGTGATCAAACAAAAAGTTTGGGGCATGGTGACAGACCCAGCCAGAATCAGAAAAACGGATCCGGGACACCCGGAAGTTTGTGCTGTTTATGCTTATCAAGGCTTCTATAATAAAGAGAAACAGGCTGAGATCTGTGCTAACTGTACTAAAGGCACCATCGGCTGTGGCGAGTGCAAAAAAATGCTCACCGACAAGATCAATGCTTTTCTGGATCCGATCCGGGAAAAACGTGCCTATTATGAAAACAATCCGCAAATCCTTGACGAAATCATCGATGATGGCAATCGGGCTGCACGCAAGGTAGCCTGTGAAACTATGGAAATGGTACGCGAGGCGATGAAAATCTAGCGCTGGGGCTTTTGTTCTATGGAATATAACATCCATTTGCCGGTCTTTGAGGGGCCGTTCGACCTCCTGCTGCACTTGATCAGGCAAAATCAAGTTGATATTTATGATATCCCTATCTCACTGATCACGGATCAATATCTGGATTACCTGGAACAAATGAAGCAGATGGATCTGGAGATAGCTTCTTCCTTCCTCGTTATGGCCTCTACCCTATTGGCTATCAAGGCCAAAATGCTCCTCCCGACTCCCCCATCAGAAGATGATGAGGAACCAGAAGACGCCAGAGAATCCTTAGTGCGTGATCTGGTAGAATATATCAAATTTAAAGATATGGCAAAAGTAATGGAAAGCATGGCGGAAAAACGCCATACCAGCTTTCAACGCCCTAACCGTGAAGAAGAATTTCTTAATCTATTTTCTGACGAAAACCCGCTGACCGGTAAAACTCTTGATGATCTGCGCGCTGCTTTTTCCGTAGTGCTCAAAAAAGCTGAAGAAACCGGTATGGTAATGCGTATCGATAAGGAGCAGATTACTCTTAAAGATCGGTTAGAGCATCTTTATCAACTAATTCAGTATCATCCCCAAGGAATCGCCTTCTCAGCTGCGTTTGATGAATGCCGGAGCAAGATGGCATTAATAGTCACTTTTCTAGCGCTTCTTGAATTGATGCGGCAGTCTATTATCAAAATATCCCAGCACAATGCTTATGCGGAAATATATCTTTATCCGGGAGACCTAAGCAAATATGAACAGCAATGAGCAGGGCCTCAAGGGGCTAAAGCTAAAAAACATCCTCGAATGTCTCTTTTTTGTAGCCTCCGAGCCACTGAGCACCAAACAGCTTGCTACGATCTGTGAATATCCAGAGCAGGAGATAGAAGATACCATCAAGGAACTTGCAGCCGAATATCTTGAACGGGGTTTTCACCTAAGGGCAATAGCTGGCGGCTGGCAATTTATGACTGATGAAGACTATGCTCCGGTAATTGAGCGGCTGTACCGGCCGAAATTTCATCAACTATCCTTACCGGCCATGGAGACTCTGGCTATCATCGCTTACCGCCAACCAATCACCAGGGCAGAAATAAGCGAAATCAGACAGGTGGATGCGGATAGCGTCATCTCTACTCTTCTAGACAAGCGTTTGATCTGTGAAGTAGGACGGCTAGATATTCCCGGGCGGCCAATCCTCTATGGGACATCTGAACAATTTTTAAACTTCTTTGGCATCAACAGTCTCAATGATCTGCCTCCCCTAGAAGTAAACGAAGAACTCCCGTCCCAACAAGAAAACATTAAAGAATAAATAAAATTTTTACGAATCTTAGTTACGCAAACAATGCTGCCAAATAAAATTGGCAAGCATTGTTTTTGTTTGTAGCCAAATTCAATCTATCAATAAAGCACTTATAAATTTTTTATCCCAGTAAGTAATTCCGTACAATAATCATACTAAGGAATAAGCTGCTATTTTTATATAATCTATCCATAAAAATGCAACAGAGGTGCCTTTTAGACAGGCAGTAAGTAGTTAAAACAAAATTATTTAGATAAAGATCAGCCAAAAAACTGATACCCAACTATATGCCTGATTAATACTACTTGTTCAATTAGTCAATATCCGGGCATAAAAAACGCTCCCCTCTGGGAGCGTTTTTTAAAGCCACTTTTTAAAGCATCAATGAAAACAGATATTAACTATCGCCACGCATAAAGAATCCAAACAAAGCTAGTAAAATACCGACAATGCCAAAAATCCAAGAGATGACACCCATTGAGGAAAATGCCGCACCACAGGCAGCAACAGCAATACCTAGTAGCATCACTTTTAAACTTTTCATTTTGACCTCCAAATTAATAGCACATGATTGCTATTAATATACCTAATAAATAAACTCAATATTCATATCAACACGTTCTTCAATACCGGCAACAGAACCATCAGAAGTATATTGCCACATATCAAAACCATAGTAAAATTCAGGATAAGTAGTGTAACCAGCAAACCAGAAAGGATAATCAGTCAAACGGCTTAAATCCAAAGTTAGGAGCGATAACTCTTTATTAGCATAGATCATGGCATCATAACCGGCAGCTTCGATCGTTTCACAAAAAGCAATTGCGCAATTAGTCAGTACCGTGCCATCGATGTTATTCGTCCGAGCGCTAGCGCTATTAACTGTCTCCCAGTCAAATACTACCGGATAAGTAATATCATAATTACGCAAATACTCAATACACATCTGGGCTTCTTCAATAGCTTCTTGTTCTGTTATAGCCTGGGAGAAGAAATAGACGCCAACATCTAAGCCACTATCAAGAGCTTCTTCAATATTATCGATAAAGTTGACATCCAGATTCAACTTACCTTCAGTATAACCACGATATCCTAAACGGATAATAGCAAAATCGATATCATCATCGGCTACTCTTGCCCAATCAATATCTCCCTGCCACTCCGAGATATCAATGCCGCTACGTGTTTCTATAGCCGGATCAGTATAAATAGTACGTCCATTTTCTTGAGCAAAGTAGAAAGCGGAAAGATTGTTCTCAGCAACCCCAGGAAGAACAGTGATATCATAATCGCCAAAATAGAAGGTACTTACTGGAGCGCTGTCTTGATCGAGCACTGTTACCTCAGCATTGCCAACATTGATAATGCTGCCAGTGACGATGCAATTATCAATAACTACCCTTTGAGCGCCGCCACCAATAATAACATCGCCATTGATATACGAATTGTGTAGGTAAACCTTAGTACCGCTGATCAAAGCGCTGCCATCAATATAATCGCAATAAAGACCATTACTCCGCCACATATTGTCAATGATATTATCCAAGGTAGCTACAACCTCTGCCCTGGTAATAGGGGTATCGGGATTGAAGGAATCAGTTCCGGCCCAATCGATATACCCTTTTTCATACATAACAGAAATAGCATTAACAGCCCATGAGGAGATAGAGCTGCTATCATTAAAAGGCAAAGGGGTACTAGAAGATAAATTTTCTAATCCCAAAGCACGGGCAATCATCACAAGAGCCTCTTGACGAATAATAGGATCCTGGGGACGCATTCCAGTTTCATCACCTAGCATAACGCCAGCAGCATTAGCCCGCAAAATAGCATCGGTATACCAAGCATTATTATCTAGGTCAGCAAAAGTATTGCTAGATATCTCACTATACTGCATAATGCGGTTCAAGATAGCCGCCATTTCACCTCTGGTAATACTATCATCGGGACGGAAATTGCCATTATAACCATTGAGGACATTTTCTCCACTCCATTCAATTATGGCTTCTTCCGCCCAATGGCCAATGGTATCGGCATATGTATTTGCTGCTAAAGCAGAGGCTGAAACCCCAAACAGCATTACTATAGCTAAAATAGCACCGGCAAATAGTCTTTTAGTCATTATCAGTATCCCCTTTTTATCACAATTTTGTCCATTATAACATATTTTTTCTTTATATTTAAGCTTTTTAGTTTCTGTACAACAAATTCACTTAAAATTCAAAATAGCCCCAGCCATTAGACTGTGGGCTATAATAAGTTAACGTCTCAGCAGATAGCTTTATTTACTGCTTAGAAGCCAAGACATATTCGTCATTAAATTGATAATACGGGCAAGTACGCAAGGTTCCCTGTAAAAAATGAGCCATCTCGTCCTCATCCATATCCATAGCAACAGCACATTGATAATCATCGTATAGCTCATCGTAAATATAGTTGCTGCATGACTCACAATTAATAAATCCGTCCATAGTTAACCCTTCTTGTTGCTTTTTAACCTATTTATTTTATTGTACCATTTGCTAAGACTTTTTGACAAGGTCAAGATTATTAGGTATAGCCCTATTAATAGAATATCAATCTCTATCATCTATTGATAAACGCAACTGGATCTCCGGAGGCTGATAACGATATTTCACCAAGGATACTTCCAACATATCTCCATCAAAAAGTGCTAATTCATCCTGAAGGTCTGGGGGAATAACCAAATAAATAAAATTATCCTCACGTTGAATCAAAGCTAAACTATCACCAGTTCCAGGAGTAAGCATTAGCTTGGCTTTATCACCACTGATATAAAGATCATTAGCATACTTTTTTAATTGATAGAAAAATGATCTGGGAATCAGCGTTCTGTTTTTTTGGAAGACACATTTTTTGGTCTTTACCCTTATCCGCTCTGTTCCAGGTGCAGGAAACTTGATAATTTTACCGTCATGCATATTATATCCCTTGTCGATAAAACAATCTTTTATTGTCATTATCATAGCCTTTTAGCAGTATTTAGTCAACTATTAACTAAAAAATGGCCTAGATCAACTACTTCGTCTACCCAAAATTTACGCTAAAATAATAACCCCCCGCCGGGCTTGTAGATTTTTCCCAGTAGTTTATATTTATATTAAGGTATGCTTTTATTTTTCTTCAATTTAAATGGATAAGAACAAAACCGATAAATGCTGATCATCATTTAATGATAAGTTTAGAGGAAAGTTATGAAAAAAATATTGATATCCGCATTAGTATTCTTGCTGATGCTGGGCCTGAGCGCATGCACTGATGCTAACAATAACCAGGAAGAAACCTCATTAGACAAAAAATCAACTTATACCAGGGTAATTACTGATGCCCTAGGACGTGAGGTTGAGATACCAGCAGAAATTAATACCATCGTTCCCTTAGGCAATACGCCAAGAATGATCGCCTATCTAGGATTAGCCGACAAAGTAGTAGGTATCAGCGGCTTCGATGCCAATGATGTTTCACCACTAACAGCCTATGCTTATGCCAATAAAGAACTCTGGACTAATTTGCCTATAGTTGGCACAGACTCCTTTGGCAATACCGACTATTATCCAGAAGTAATCATCAGCGTTGACCCGGATGTGATTCTTTGTACTTATACAGAGGATATCGTGAAGGATATTGAAACAAAAACCAATATACCCGTTATCGCGGTAGGTCAAGGAACGCTTTTTGGCGAGGATTATGAGCAATCTCTGCGCATTCTCGGCGAGGTATGTGGTGTGGAAGAACGTGCAGAAGAGCTCATTGAGTATATTAACGCCACTCTTGCCGATCTTAACGCCCGCACTGCTGATATTGCTGAGGAAGACCGGCCGACAGTATTGTCTGCTGCAGCCACTTTCAAAGGCACACATGGCATCGAAGGAGTCAGAATCAATGACCCTGTGTTAGATGCTATTAATGCTAATAATATTGCCGCAGATAGCACACTTGGCAATGCTACTGTAGTTGAAATAGACCGGGAACAAATACTGCTTTGGGATCCTGACTATATTTTCTGTGATTATGGCGGTGTTGCTTTAGTACAGCAGGATGCTGCACAAAACCCTGATTACTACGCTCAGCTTAGCGCTTATAACAATGGTCATATTTATCAATATCCCAGCTCTACCAGCTATTTCTCTAATGTGGAGATTCCTCTGGCAAATTGCTATTTTGTTGGGTCTATCATCTATCCGGAACAATTCGCTGATATTGATATCGAAGCCAAGGCCAATGAAATCTGTGCCTTCTTCTTAGGAGTGGATGATTATATGTCAGTGCTTAATGATTATGGAGCCAATTATGGCCCAGTTGAGTTTGGAGATAACTAATGGCGAGAGATTCTCATGACTATCTACAAACATATGACAGCCGCATCGCTAAGAAAAAAACAGCGTTCGTGTTAACGCTCCTTTTAACCCTTTTGGCAGCGATATTCGCTCTTAGCTTAGGTTCGATCAACCTGTCTTGGGGAGAAGTTCTACGTACGCTATTGGGAAGCGGTGAGGCCGCCAGCAATACGGTAATCTGGGATATCCGTCTGCCCCGTATCGTTGCAGCGATCCTCGTCGGCGCCATATTAGCTACCTCTGGGGCAGTCATGCAGTGTGTACTCAATAATCCGCTGGCCTCCGCATCTACCCTAGGCGTTTCCCAAGGCGCAGCTTTTGGAGCAGCTCTCGGCATCATCGTCTTCGGCGGAGGGGTTATCAGCTCCGGGTCTGCCAATGTAGCGGTTGAGGTCAATAATCCCTATATCGTTACTCTATGTGCTTTTATCTTCGGATCTCTTTCTACATTAATTATCCTGGCTTTAACACGCCTAAAAAAAACATTGGGGCCTAGCGGACTAATTTTAGCAGGGGTTGCCTTAAGTTCGCTTTTCACTGGAGGCAGCACACTACTGCAGTATTTCGCTGATGAGACCAAAATCAGTGCAGTCGTCTTTTGGACATTTGGTAATTTAGGCAGCGCTGGATGGGGCGAAATATTGATATTAGCAATCGTCTTTGCCTTATCCTTTTGCTATTTTATGCTCAACCGCTGGAACTATAATGCCATGAGGAGTGGTATCGATACTGCTCAAAGCCTGGGAGTTAATACCAAAGCCTTACTGCTGATAAGCATGACTATCTGCTCTTTGACAGCGGCAATAGCTGTTTCCTTTGTAGGCATCATCAGCTTTGTGGGATTGGTAGCGCCCCATATGATGCGCAAGTTTGTCGGCGATGACTATCGCTTTCTTATCCCCTGCTCCGCTATTGGCGGCGCCTTACTGTTGATCATTGCTGATACCTTTGCTAGGCTAGTCATCTCGCCAGTAGTATTACCTGTTGGCGCGATCACAGCCTTTCTAGGCGCACCGGTATTCCTGATCCTGCTATTAAAGGGGGCGGCCAGAGAATGATCAACATCGATTCCCTAAGTTTCTCTTTCGACCATGCACATCTTGTTTTAGATAATGTTAGCTGCCGGATCGAACCCCAGCATTGTCTAGCTATCCTGGGTAATAACGGAGTAGGTAAAAGCACCCTCTTAAAATGCATTAACCGTATTTATCATGCGCAACAAGGTTCCATCACTATTAATGACACCGATATCGACACACTGAGCAAAAAAGAATTGGCGAAACAAATTGCCTATGTGCCACAAAACAGTTTAGCCACCCATACCATGGTTTTTGATGCTGTGCTCCTGGGGCGCAAGCCATATATTCAATGGGATATCAGTAAGCAAGATAAGAATATCGTTACTGATCTCCTGGAAAAATTTGCGCTTACCGCCTATGCATCCCGCTATCTCAACGAGCTATCCGGCGGAGAAATGCAAAAAGTGGTCCTGGCGCGGGCTATGGCACAACAGCCACAATTTTTGCTGCTTGATGAACCTACCAATAATCTTGATCCACGTAATCAGCACGAAATATTACAGTATGTGCAGGAACTAGCGCACAAACAGCAAATTGGTGTAGCAATAGTACTTCACGATCTCAATCTAGCACTCCGCTACTGTGATAGATTTCTGCTTATGAAAAATTCTACTGTCTATGCTTATGGTAGCGCAGAGATCATTACCGCTGCTGCTATCAATGAGGTCTACGGATTGCAGGTAGAAATAATCGAGCATCGGGACACTAAGCTTATTGTACCTTGTGACACCAAATATAATATTTAATTAAACAAGGAGAGAAAATCAATGAATCAACAAGAATTATGGCAAAAATGCGTTGCCTTTCATGGCCATCAATGCGGCGGACTTACCATTGGCTATAAGGCCTCTTTATATGCGATAGAGCTATTGCAACTAACCTTTTCTGAAGATGAACAGGTAGTCTGCATTGCGGAAAACGACGCCTGTGGAGTCGATGCTATCCAGGTTATTCTCGGCTGCAGTGTCGGCAAAGGAAATTTGCTCTTCCATATGACTGGCAAACAAGCGTTCTCTTTTTATAACCGCAGTACCGGGCAATCAGTACGGCTAGTATTGCGCGATAAACCGGCCAATATAGGCAAAGGAGAATCATTCGCTTATTATCAACAGCTGGAGCCGCAGCAAATGTTTGATTTAAAGCCCACCAAGCTACCATTACCGGAAGAGGCTCGTCACTTTACTTCCTATGTTTGCGACTGCTGCGGCGAGACCACCGGCTCCAATTGGATCCGTATCGATGGTGATAAAAAATACTGCATTGATTGCTACCGGCATTATGACCGCTTTCATGTCTAAGAAGAGCTAAATTACACTACTCTCCTATCATGTTTTGCAGCTGATTAAACCAAATAGTATAGAATACAATATGAGATAAATATTTTTAAAGCTTATATTTTCTACACGAAATTCTACACGAAAAGGAAAAGACCACCGTTTAGGTGGTCTTTTATGGTGACACGTATGGGATTCGAACCCATGAATGCCAGCGTGAGAGGCTGGTGAGTTAAGCCGCTTCTCCAACGTGCCACAATCAGCTTTTTTATTATGCCAAAAATGGCGGTTGAAGTCAAGC
>CALYAP010000044.1 GCA_944393575.1 uncultured Clostridia bacterium | reverse complement strand
TTAGTGCTCGATGGCGTTGGCGATATCCCTCACCGGGCAATGCTCTCGGTAGTAAATGAGTAACCCCTGAGGGATCAAATACGAAAATCCTACTGCCCTAGCCGGCAGTTTTTTTATTGGCTTTTTGAGGAGAGCAAAGTTCGTTTGTAAAGGTAGACTTTCCCAGCAACTGCATCGTTGCTATGCTGGAGGTACTACTTATCCTGGCCGTTTTTCATAAAATATGGTTATTTTTATCGTTGTTTCAACTAATGCAAATAGGCTAATTGATGTTTGCGGTAAATGCCACAGAAAATCTGGTTTGTGTCTTGACTAGTCCAGCAGAATATGATACTTTAATTGACGTATGTTTCTCTGGCTGCGTTTGGGCTGCATTAGGCTGCTTAGCTTCTTTGCAGAGCGATTCTGCCAGAAAAGTGGTCGTTGGCATAGTGTTTGCTATGCTGCGTGAGTAGAAATTAATATGTTATGTAATATAAGAGTGAGAACCGATCAGCATTGGTTCTCTTTCTTATATTCAAGACTTTAATATGATATATAATAATTATTGACAATTTTTGGCATCAATGTTATTTTTAATCTATAAGTAACAATTTTTTATCAAAAACGACTTTACAATAAATGCAATAACGAATTTACGAAAGGTGGCAGGCATGATATACAAAGCCCATATTCAAGAGCAAAGTGGTGAAATCCAAACCGTTAAAGAACATAGCGAAAATACGGCTGCTCTTTGCCGTGAATTTGCGGTGGAACCCATGAAAGATTTGCTGTATATTATTGGCCTGATGCACGATATAGGCAAGTATCAGCCTGCCTTCCAACAGCGAATAAATGGAAAAAAGATTAAAGTTGAGCACTCTATTTGCGGCGCGCAGGAGATAATGCGGCGTTATGATAATTCCATCGGTAGACTGATGGCCTATTGCATTGCCGGACATCATTCCGGTATTCCGGACGGTGGAACGAGCCAAGATACCCCTGATTTAGCTACTTTATCCGGCCGGCTGCAACGCCCCACAGAGGATTATCAAGCGTTTCAACAGGAACTCACTATCCCTGAGTTAAATCAGCAGGAGTTGGCGCTATTTTTGGCCGAGGACTGCAATATCCCGCAGGCAAGTAGAGAGGAGCAGCAAAACCGACTTATCGATAAATATGCTTTTTTTGTCCGTTATTGTTTTTCTTGTTTAGTGGATGCCGATTCTCTCGATACTGCTGCTTTTTGCTCAGAAGAAAAACGCCAGAAACTGCAAAGCGATTTTGCTGCTTGCCTGGATTTGGTAGATGGGCGGTTATCCTCATTCCAAGCCTTGACCAAGCTGCAGCAGACTCGCTCTGCATTGCAGAACCAGGCTTTTGCTAAATGCAGCCAGGATGCGGAAATTTACCTTATGAATATGCCAACCGGTAGCGGCAAAACGCTCTGTAGCGTTAAATTTGCCCTGGAGCGTGCTATTCGTCAAGGCAAAAAACGGATTATTTATGTAATTCCATATAACAGCATCATTAACCAAACGGCTGAAGAATTTACTAAACTTTTCGGCAACAGCGCCCAAATTTTGCGCCATCAATCAACTTTTTCCTACCAAGATAACGATGATTTTGAGGAAGATTACAAAAAGGCAGCCCAGTTTTCAGAGGAGAATTGGGATGCCGATTTTATTATTACCACTGCGGTGCAGTTTTTTGAATCAATTTATGCCAATAAACGCAAAAAGCTGCGCAAGCTCCATAACATGGCTGATAGCATTCTTATTTTTGACGAGGCACATTTGATGCCATGGAAATATTTGCAACCTTGTTTGGAAGCGATTGCGTATATCACCAAGTATCTGAATAGTGAGGCCGTTTTCCTAACAGCAACCATGCCCGATTTTCAGCAGTTGTTGGCTAAATATGCGTTACCCAATAGCCGTATTATTAATCTAATTACCGAAACAGAGCAATTTGCTGACTTTCAGAAATGTTCTTACCATGATTTAGGATCAGTCTCAGAGGAACAGTTGCTCCAGAAAGCTGCTGAATATCCGTCTTCCCTGATAGTTGTCAATACCCGTGCATCAGCACGGCAGCTCTATCAGCTATGTAGTGGGAAAAAATATCATTTATCTACTTATATGACTGCCCGAGACAGGCAGCGGGTCATTAAAGAAATTCATCAGGAGTTGGCTAAGTTGGAAAGAGATTACCCAAATCTTAAGCAGGTTCCGGCGGAAAGAAGGATCATGGTGATCTCCACTTCTTTGATCGAGGCAGGGGTTGATCTGGATTTTTATACTGTTTTTCGTGAATGGACCGGCTTAGACAGTATCCTTCAAGCCGGCGGCCGCTGCAATCGTGAGGGCAAACGTCAATCTGGTGATGTTTTTATTTTTGCTAATGCGGATAATCAGCAAAGCTCAACAAATATTCGGGCCAATATCAGCAAAGGACTTTTGCAGGAGTATAGCAATATTTCTTCTTTAGAATGCATCCAAGAATATTACAAAAGATGGTTGGCCTGCCAAAAGGATGAGGACTTTTCTTGTTATGCTATATATCGATCAAGTAAAACTTTCAATGGAATACCCTTTCGTCAATATGCAGAACAGTTTGAGCTAATTGACAGTAGAACGGTATCCTTGGTGGTACCGCAGGATGATACCAGCCATGCCTTGGTAGAGCAGCTCCGTTTGATCGGTAAAGGCAATGAGCGCAGCTTGCAAAGTTACACCTGTACTCTGCATCAACGTGAGTTGGATGATCTTTACCGCCAACATGTTGTTGAGGATTTTGGTACTGGCGTCTGGTGCCTGATTAATATGGATTATTATGAACCCGAGCTGGGAATTTGCTTTGAGGCAAAGGATTATTATCAATAATCTATTTTAGCTAAATATTAACTTAAAGGAGGTGTGCCTGTGGGATACGGTTTTAAGATTATGGTGGAAGGGGATTATGCTTGCTATACCAGACCAGAGCTTAAAGTGGAAAGAGTTAGCTATGATGTTCCAACTCCGGGGGCTCTGGAAGGAATGCTCAAGAGCATTTATTGGAAGCCGGCTATCCGTTATTGCATTGACAGGATTATCGTCTTTAACCCCATTGATTTCGCTAATATTCGGCGCAATGAAGTAAAGGACAAAGTCCTTTTCAGCGCAGTAAAACACCAGATGAACGGCAAAGGTGGCGACCCATGCATTTATACTGCGGAAAGCCGTAGTCAGCGTGCGGCTATGGTATTGAAGAATGTACGTTATGGCATAGAATTCCATTTTGAAATGACTGGCATCCGTGATGAAAAAGCAGATGAGGGAGAAAGCAAGCACTACAATATTATCAAACGGCGCTTATCTAACGGGCAGTATTTTCGTGTTCCCTGTCTGGGTTGTAGCGAGTTTCCGGTCAAAAAACTTTTATTGGTGGACAAGTTTGATGAGAGCGAGATTGCCCCAGAGATTGCCTGTCAGGAGGATGTTGATTTGGGGTATATGAGTTATCGCGTAGTATTCCGAGATGGAGGAGTCCCTCAGAACGGAGATTGGGAAAATCCCCGTTTTTCTGATCAGGCAACAACCGTTTATTATCGGCCGCATATGCAGCAGGGGATTATTGATGTGGCCAAGTACAGGGAGGAACTGCGATGCTGATACAAGCTCTTAGCGATTATTATGATACTTTGGCAGAAGCAGGTAAGGTTTTACCGCAAGGGTATTCTAATGTCAAAATTCACCAGTGTATCTGCCTAACCCCTGAGGGGCAGATTGATGCTATCATTGACCTGCAGATTAGCGAGCAGATATCGACAGCGAAGGGCAAAATCAAGGAAAGGCTGGTTCCACGTAATGAACTTATGCCACAGCGGACAGAAAAATCAGCTATTGATGCCAATATTATTGAGCATCGTCCGCGCTATCTTTTTGGCTTGAATTACGATAAGGAGCAGGGGACTTTTTCCACCGAGGATAAGACCGGTAAAGCCCAAAAATCTCACCAGGCTTTTGTAAAAGCCAACCTTGCTTTTTTAGAAGGGTTGGATTCCCCAGTGGTCAATGCCTTTCGCGCTTTTATAGAAAACTGGCACCCAGAGGAGGAGTGCAGTAACTCACACTTGCTAGCTTTGGGCAAAGCTTACGGGAATTATGGTTATGCTTTTTGTTTGTCCGGTTTTCCGCATTTGCTGCTGCACAACGATGCCGCTGTAAGAGATAAATGGAGCAAGCAATATGCAAGCGATAAGGCTGCAACCCAAGGAGCGGTAGTTGGCCAGTGTGCAGTCAGCGGCCAAAGGGAGCCAGTGGCTCGAATCCATGGGAAGATCAAAGGTGTGAGTCCTGCCGGCTTGGCAACAGGGGCCGTTCTGATAGGGTTTAACAATCCATCGGAAAATTCTTACGGCAATGAGCAGGCTTATAACAGCAATATTTCTGAGGCAGTGATGAAAAAGTATGTGGAGGCACTTAATTATCTGCTCAATGGAGATGCCAAACATAGGGCCCAAAAAGCCACCTTGGATGATTTGACCGTGGCTTATTGGGCAATGAGCCCCCGGCAGACCTATAGTGATATGGCTGAATTATTGCTGTTCTGCGAATCACAAAGTTTTCCTGGTGAACAGGCGGAACAAGTGTTGGCCGCCCTCTTGCGTGATGCTAAGGAGGGCAATATCATCATGGATCGTCTTTGTTCCTCCCAAGGCATTGATCCGCAAGTAGATTTTTATCTATTGGGCTTGAAGCCCAATTCTTCAAGACTTTCCGTCAAATTTCTTTACCGGCGGAAGTTTGGCGAGTTCCTTTACAATATTGCCCGTCATCAGTTAGATATGCAGATTATTGGGCTAACTAAGCCGGTACAGTTATGGCAGATCAAGAAAACGTTGCTCTCACCAAAAAGTACTAATGATAAGGTAAACCCTGCACTGATGGTCAAAATTATGGAGGCTATGCTGTACGGAACCAGATACCCGTCATTTTTGTTGGCTACCTTGGTTAGACGGGTCAAAACCGATATAGACTTAGAGGTGGATCCTATCCGGGCAGGAGTTATTAAGGCCTGCATTAACCGTAATGCAAGATTATCAGGAAAAAAGGAGGAACTAGGCATGGGATTGGATTTGGAAAATAATAACCCAGCGTATTTATGTGGCAGATTGTTTGCCGTATTGGAAAGCTTGCAGTGGAGGGCGTCGGAGACTCAACTCAACCGAACGATTAAGGATGCTTATTTTGCTTCGTCAGTTGCTAATCCCGCACTCATTTTTCCAAAATTGATAATGCTGGCACACAATCATCTCAAAAAACTAAAAAAACCAATATATTTTGAAAGGTTAATCGGAGGCATTATTGACTGTTTGCAGGGTTGTTTTCCCGGGACACTCTCACTTGAAGAGCAGGGAGAATTTATCGTTGGTTATTATCAACAGAGACAAACCTTTTTTAACCACAATGATGATAAACAATTAGATGACAAGCAATTAAAGGAGGAACAGGACAATGGCGTTAAATAACCGTTATGATTTTGTGATGCTTTTTGATGTAGAAAATGGTAACCCCAATGGCGATCCAGATGCGGGTAATATGCCGCGCATCGATGCGGAAAGCGGCTATGGCTATGTTACTGATGTTTGCCTGAAAAGAAAAATTCGTAATTATATAGAATTGCTTAAAGAAGACGAATACGGTTATCAAATTTTAATCAAGCCGGACCGGCCACTGAATGACAAGTTTGCCGAAGCCTATGATGCTAAGGGCTTAGCGCATAATAGTAATAAAGAAAAAAATAAGAATGATGTCTTGGCTGCCCGTGAATATATGTGCGAGCGGTACTTTGACGTACGCGCTTTTGGTGCGGTTATGTCCACTGGTGATGACCCTTGCGGTATCGTCAGAGGGCCGGTGCAGCTCAATTTTGCTAGGAGCATCTCTCCCATCAATATTCAGGACGTCACCATCACCCGTCAAGCGCGTACTACTAAGGAGCGTCAAGAGAGCGGTAACACGGAATTTGGTGAAAAAGGCATTATTCCTTACGGGCTGTACCGTGCAGAGGGCTATATTTCTGCTGCCCTAGCTAATAAAGTAACCGATTTGTCAGAAGAAGATGTAGATCTGCTGTGGCAGGCAATTATTAATATGTTTGAGGATGATCATAGCGCTGCCCGGGGCAAAATGTGCATGAGAAAGCTCTATGTTTTTCAGCATAGCTGCGTACTGGGCAATTATCCATCCCATCTTCTCTTTGATAAGATTTGCATTACCCCTAAAGATATCAGCCTGCCGCCCAGAAGCTTTACTGATTATTTGATAGATGTAGATATGCAGATGCCCGAGGGCGTTAAACTTATTGAAAAATTATGATGCCGATACAGCTTTCTATTCGCTCGGTTCAGCATTATTTATACTGCCCTCATCGTTGGGGCCTATTGGAAATTGATCGGGCCTGGGCTGAAAATTTTTTTGTCACCAAGGCTAATCTTCTCCATAAACGGGTGCATGATCCGGATAATCATTATGCTGCCAAGGGTAAAAAGGTTTTTACCTCAGTCCCTGTCTATTGCGATGATGCAGATTATTGCCTTTATGGAATAGTCGATTGCTTGGAGGCTGCTAAAACGGTTTCCGGGGTTCCTATCAGAGGACTTGACGGACAATACCAGCTATGCATTGTGGAGTATAAGCCAACGCAGCCAAAAAACAAAACATATAATGAGGATGACCTGATGCAGGTGTTTGCGCAAAAAATCTGTGTGGATTATACTTTTGGCGGCGATTGTGATGGTGTGCTCTATTATGCTGATGTTAAGAAAAGAATACCGCTGCCCTTACGGGAGTATTTTGCTGAATATGACCAGCGCTTGAAGAGGGTGCTGCAGGAGATGCGTATTAATTTGGCTAACGGCAGCATTCCTCCTATTGAGAAAAAACAGAAGTGCAGCGGATGCTCTATGAAAGATTTATGCATGCCACCTTCGCAGCGCCGCCAAGGGTTCCGGCAGCTGCTCCGGAAAATACAGGAGAATGCCCAATGAGAAAGCTGTTGAACACGGTTTATGTAACCAACGAAGATGCTTATTTAACCTTGGATGGAGAAAACCTGGTTTGCAAAATCGATGGGGAAACTAAACTGCGCATTCCCTTTGAGAATGTGGAGAATATTGTTTGCTTTAATTATCTTGGGTGCTCCCCGGCGTTGCTGGGTAAGTGTGTGGGGAAATTAATTCCTATTAATTTTATATCGCCACAGGGAAAATTTTTGGCCAAAGTCTGTGGTGAAACCAAGGGAAATGTCTTTTTGCGCGTAGCCCAGATCGATCAATTCCGTCAAAATGGTCTTTTGTTGGCGAAGAATACTATGGCAGCTAAGTTTAGTAACTGTCGGCAGTTGATTAGACGTACGCTGCATGATAATCCACATCTGCGCACAGATGACGAACTTCTCGGCGTATTATCCGTCCTGGATGAAAGTATTCAAAGCGTCCTGCAAGCTCAAAGCATCGAAACAGTTGTTGGTATTGAAGGAAATTGCGCTCGTAGCTATTTTTCCATCTTTAATAAACTGATAACTAATAAAGAAGTTCCGTTTACCTTTGCCCTAAGAACAAAACACCCGCCTTTAGACCCTGTTAATGCGGTATTATCATTTGTTTATGCTTTATTAACTAGTGAATATGCCGCAGCTCTGGAAACTGTTGGACTAGATAGCTATATTGGCTATTGCCATACCCTGCGTAGCGGTAGAGTATCGCTGGCTTGTGATTTGGTAGAAGAAGCTCGCTGTATAGCAGAGCGCTTTGTACTCACTTTGCTTAATCTTCAGATTATAGGGAAAAATGATTTTGATAAACACATTTCAGGTGCAGTATGGTTAAGTGATGACGGAAGAAAAAAAGTGCTGACCCGCTGGCAGGAAAAGAAGCGCACCACTATGATGCACCCATATTTAAAACAGAAAATCCCCCTTGGTCTTTTACCATATGTTCAAAGTAATCTCCTTGCTAAATATATTCGTGGCGAGAACAAAGAGTACCCGGCATTTTTAATTAAGTAGGTGGTTTTATGATGGTGATTATTAGTTACGATGTATCTACCTCGGATATTGAGGGTAAAAAACGGCTACGTAAAGTGGCAAAGGAATGTCAAAATCATGCCCAGCGTGTGCAAAATTCTGTTTTTGAGGCTGATCTAGATTATTCTTCTTTTCTAAAATTGAAGGATTGTCTAATTCAAATTATAAATACGGAAAAGGATAGCTTACGTTTTTATTATTTAGGTAATCATTGGCAAAAAAGAGTAGAACATATTGGAGCAAAAGCAACTTATGATCCAGAGGGAGTATTGATAGTATAATTATATTGCTATTTATTTGCTGAAGCATTTGTATTGCAAAAATAGATGGGCGAAGGGTAGGTGATAGAGAAAAGACCATAGGTTCGCCGGGGAAATGGCGTTTTTATAATATAAATATATAGAAATTTAGAAAGAAAATTTTGGCCCACCTCTAGCATTGGAGATGAGACTGCTAAAATATACAATATATTGCGGTCGCACCTCGCAAGAGGTGCGTGAGTAGAAATTAAAAGGAGGCGTAAGAGTGGAGAAAAAAGCAGTCGCACCTCGCAAGAGGTGCGTGAGTAGAAATGATGGGATGACCGCTAACATAGGTCATTAAATCCCGTCGCACCTCGCAAGAGGTGCGTGAGTAGAAATTGTTTCTTTTGTTCGCGTTCTACCCAATAGGGGTGCTGTCGCACCTCGCAAGAGGTGCGACTAGAAATCAAGAGTATCCACGGGAAGGGCAATAATTTGCGTCGTATCTCGGTGGGTAAAATCAAAGAGGGAGGCCGCGGCCTCCCTCTTTGATTATTTATGGTACCATATTTTATGGTACATTACTGAACTACATTTTCGCAAAACCTTTGCAGCATCGCCGCTGCTTGTGCTCTTGTCGCTATGCCTTGCGGTTCGAGCGTTGTAGCGCTAATGCCGGTGATGATGCCTTTAT
>CALYAP010000043.1 GCA_944393575.1 uncultured Clostridia bacterium | reverse complement strand
AGAGCTCCGATCAAATAAGGTCTGGCTGCTGCCAGCATGGACTGGGTCTTCTCTCCAGGACCATTAACGACTTTCGCTAACTCTTTTCCTGTTAACATTCTTCTCTCCTCCTATTTCTTCTGTTTTTCTTCTGGCCGTAATACACTCTTAATTTTCAGCATATTAACTGCCGCTTACCCCAAGGAATTAAACAATTTTCAAAACATTCTGTCATCTCTTTATCGCTCACACAGGGTTTAAGCTTCATCAGCCTAAACCCTGTACGAAACACCAATTATTGATAAACAGTTTAGCAAGCGGATTCGCTTTACTTATTTGATTTCGTCTTTTTCACGAGCAGCATTTACTTCAGCGATAACCTTATCTACATAATAAATAGCATCGCCAGTGTAATGTTCAGGCTGCATAATATCTTCTAAATCAGCACGGGTCATATATTTGGCAACAGTTTCATTAGCCAGGAGGCCATCGATGAACAAGACGTTATTCTCGAAGCAGTCCATGCTGATCTCATAAACCAATTCATGAGCAGTCTGTTTGCCGATATGTTTACCCATAGCCAACATAACCGGCTCTGCATACATCAAGCCTTTAGTCAGGTTGAGGTTTTCGCGCATTCTTTCCGGATAAACAACCAGGTTCTCCAGCAATTTCTTAGCGCGGGCAACAGCACAACCAACAGACATCATGCATTCGCCCAAGCTTCTCCATTCGATACGCCATACAGAAGCGTCACGTTCATGCTCACAATACATGGAGTTAATGGTAGCAATAGCAGAACCCTGTGCCAAACGAGCCTGGGTTTGAGTCATCTCGCAGAGACCTGGGTTACGTTTATTAGGCATGGTGGAGGAGAAAACCTGACCACGGACAAAGCCTTCAGCGACTTCGCCGAACTCAGTTTTCATCATATTAGCGCATTCATGGGCAATATGAGCCATGGTGAAAGCGACCAAAACAGCAGTATTAGTAATAGAAGCAAATCTATCTCTGGTAGAATGCCACATAATATCCGGAACATTCAGGCCAAGTCTAGCAATGGCTTCCTCACTGATGACATGACCATCTTTGCCAAAACCAGCACAGGTGCCAACAGCACCGGAGAGCTCGCCGACGAAATCACGAGCATAAACTTCTTTCATGCGTTCGATCTCACGACGGATCTCGGAAGCCCAGTAAGCAGCCTTAAAACCAAAAGTGATAGGCAATGCCTGTTGACCATGGGTACGACCGGCCATAACAGTGTTTTTATGATCAGCAGCCAACTTCAAAGCAGCAGCCTCAACATCGCGCAGATCTTTCATGATAGCTTCATAAGAACGTTTCAGCAGCATCATGAAACCGGTATCAGAAACATCCTGAGTAGTGGAGCCAAGATGCAAGTATTCACCATAACCGTTGTCACAGATATGTTCATAAGCACGCAGTACAGGAACCAGAGCATGGCCAACTTTCATGACTTCTTGACCCATAGCAGCAAAGTCCAAGTTGTTGACATCGCATTTCTTGGTGATTTCATCAGCAGCTTCCTGCGGAATAATACCGTGAGCAGCCTGGGTTTGGGCCAAAGCTTTCCAGATATCCATCCAAGCCTGAATCAGAGAATGGTCGTCCCATATCTCACACATAGACGGGCAGGTGAACATACCTCTAAACAGCGGGGAATCATTCATACTAGTAGTCATAAACGCAAAACCTCCAACATTTATTTGAATTTTTATAAAACAAAAGCAATATCAAAGTTATTCTTAAAAAACTATTAAGTTTAAACTAAGCAAAAAGCATAATAAAAAGGAGCAACAAACAATCACTGCAGAGAACCTTTATTAAACTGTACCGGTCCCTCCGTTTGGATTATCAATACGCAAGAGACTCAAGTATTACATCCAAACATTTTTGCTCCTAATTTCTTTAAAACAAGCCTGCTACGAGGTGTTCTAAAAAACGAATATGAATTTAAATCGCTATTTTCCACAAATACAATGATATATTTGTAATTATTGTACTCCATCCCTTTTTAAAAGTCAATAGTATCGAATATCTAAATAAAAACAAGCCTCATCAAACAAGCTTAATTAGCCAACAAATATTGCAAAAACAAATAATGTTACAAGTCAAAAATTATTAATTAATATTATCATTTGAGCCATTATTAAAAAGACATTTATTGACAACTTTATGATACCAGTGCATTATATGGCAAATTTATAACAATCAATTTTTCAAATAATAAAAACATACTCAACTAAGATCATAACGATAATCAGCGAACTTCTCTACAAGTGAACTATCATGGGTAATCAGCATTACCAACCGTCCCGACCATTGTTCTAAAATACGTGACATCATTCTCTCTGCCAAGCTTTCATCAAGCCCGGCATTAGGTTCATCCAACAACAAAACATCGCCACCATAGGCTAATGCCCGAGCAACAGCTACTCTGCGCTGCATGCCTCCGGATAATTCATCTGGCAATTTATCTGCTGCATCTGATAACTCTAGCCATGATAAAGCTCTCCGAGCTTTTTCTTCGTCACCATTGATAACAAAAGCAACATTTTTCAGAGCACTAAACCAGGGCAGCAGGCGGTTTTCCTGAAAAACCATAGAAAGTTTTTTATTCTCCAAGCCAATTATCTGACCACTATCTGGGGTTATCAGTCCAGCTAAGCAGTTAAATAAAGTAGTCTTACCTGCTCCCGAAGGACCAAAAATACTAACTACGCCCTGATCAGGCAATTCCAGTGCCAAATCCTTGATAACCTCTTTGTCATCAAAGCTAACATTGAGATTGATAATTTTTATACTCATGACATACCTTTCCGCAACAAACGCAGCAATAACTTTTCCAAAACAATAGACAGGAAAACCACCACTATTGTCCACACAAAGATATCTGGCGTTTCCAAATACACCTTGGCTGACTGCAATTCACTGCCAATAGCAAACTTGGGAGAAGCAATAACCTCGGCAGTGATACCGGATTTCCAAGCCAAACCTAAACCAGTAGTAGCTGCGGCCAATAGATAAGGACGTAACGAGGGCCAATAAATATCCACCCATACCCGCCAAGTTTTTACTTTAAAAATAGCAGCCATCTCTAACAGTTGTTTATCGGTATTCTCTATTCCACTGGTAGCATTAGCCCAAGCCACAGGTAAAACCATCAGGAAAGAAATAAAAACCGGTAGCCGACCGCTGGTGATCCAGACCAAGGCCAGAATAATGAAAGAGGCTACCGGGGTAGCTCTCACCGCTTTGATAAAAGGCGAAAAGAGTGCAAAAATAATTTTGCTTTTATGCATCAAAATGGCCATAGCCAATCCTACAACCATACCTAAAGCAAATCCAGCCAAAACACGCAGCAGCGAACTTACGGTAATCACCCAGAACTCGCCCTGGACAATAAGCGCACAAAAGCGCTCTCCTACTTCCAAGGGGCTAGGCAATAATAATTGTTTGTTGACCGCCAGGGCTAAAACCCACCATACAGCAAGCCAAAATAAAGCTACAGCCACACCTTTGAGCACAGAAAGCGCTTTTTTATTGTGCATTTTATTCATAAAAGATAATCTTCTACTTTAAATAATAAAAATCCTCTGCCGGCATCGCACCGCCAACTGATGATGGATCAGCCTCAAAGAGCATAGTTAGATAGCCGCTGACAGCAGGTTCGATATCTGCACCATCAACATAAGTCAATCCCATTTTAGGGATAGAAATCTCACCAACAGCCTCATTTTCTATAATACCATGCTTAGCACACAAGGCCGCAGTAGAAGAAACATCATCGAGGGCAAAAGTAATCGATTGCTGCAAATCAGCCAAGAAATCAGCTACCGCCTGAGGGTGTTCTGCTATAAAGGTTTTGGTAGCAGCGACACAACTCATCGTTAAATTGCCCCCAGTAGCATTATTCCATTCCTCATTGAGATCCAAAGCTACTCGAATCTGGTCATTTTTAGTTAAAACAACCGATACGTTAGGCTCAGGCAACATCGCAATATCAACATCACCGCTAGCCATCAAGGTTGCGAGTTCAGCATGCTCAGACCTATAAATAATCTCAACATCTTCGCCAGGAGTCAATCCCGCAGAATTCAGCAAATATTCCAAAATATACTGCGGGTTGGAACCCTGCCCCGTGGCATAAATAGTCTTTCCCTGCAAATCAGCCAGGGAATTAATAGTCTCACCATTTTCCAAGATATACAGCGAGCCATCCGCAATAACAGAGATCATCTGCAGATCGCCTTCATTTTTGGCATACAGTTTAGCTGCCAGATTAGTAGGCATAGCAGCAATATCTGCCTCTCCGCTACTGATGGCCGAAACTATTTCATCTGGGCTGCCTACAAGAGAGAAATCATATTTCCCAGTGGTTTCATTATCATCGATCATTTTTGCCATAGCTACACCAGTTGGGCCCTTAAGCGTCATAACCGATGGAGTGATCGCCTCTTCTTGAACATTTTGCTCGTCTTGATTAGCGCCATTATCATTAACGGGTTCACTAGAACAAGCGGCAAATGCCAACAATGCAAACACTGAAAGTAAAATCAATAACAATTTCTTCATGTTTGAAAAACCTCCCTTTTCTACATGTCACTGCAATATCAATTCCCCCAGCAGACATGCGATTTTTATCTATAATAGGATTATACCGTCTAAAACCTAGTATTGCAATAGGGTATCAACAATATAATATTTTATTCAATATTTCTATAACAACAAAAAACAGGAGCTGGAATTCCAGCTCCTGTTAACAATAGCTTGATATTTTACTTAGCAGCTGCGTCTGCTTCTGCACCCGGATATTTCGGACGGGCCACGTAAGAAGTATGCAGCCACTGATGAGCCTTATGGCCACCTGGTTCGCCCAAGAAAGTATCATAAAGCTCTTTGATGATCGGATTCTCATGCGATTTACGCAGAGGCATATTTTTATCCTGATCGTAGAGAGCCTTAGCACGTAACTCACGCAGCTCATAGAAATTACGGACAGATCCTGGCTGAATAGGCTGACCGCCACCATTGATGCAGCCACCAGGGCAAGCCATGATCTCAATAATGTCATAATTGGCTTCACCATTTTTGACACTAGTCAACAATTTTTTGGCGTTTGCTAAACCAGAGGCTACGGCTACACGAACCACGCGGCCATTAAGATCGTACTCAGCCTCTTTGATGCCGGAAATACCACGGACTTCTTTAAAATCAAGGCTGGGCAACTCTTTACCGGTAACGATCTCTGCCACTGTACGTAAAGCAGCTTCCATAACGCCACCAGTAGCACCAAAGATAACACCAGCGCCAGTAGATATACCAAAGATAGGATCAAATTCTTCATCTGGCAACTCATTGAAGCGGATACCAGAACGCTCGATCATTCTCGCCAGCTCACGGGTGGTAATGGTGATATCAATATCATCAATACCTGGAACAGCCTGTTGATCTTCACGATGAATCTCAAATTTCTTAGCAGTGCAAGGCATGACCGATACTACCACAATATCTTTAGGATCCATATTCATCTTCTGAGCATAATAAGTCTTCATCATCGCGCCGAACATTTGCTGCGGAGACTTACAAGTAGATAGATTAGGAATAAATTCCGGGAAGTATTGTTCACAATAACGGATCCAACCAGGGCTGCAGGAAGTGATGATCGGCAAGTTCTCACCAGTTTTCAAACGTTCCAAGAACTCAGTTCCCTCTTCCATGATGGTCAAATCAGCAGATACATCGACATCAAAGACCTTATCAAAGCCTAAGCGACGCAGCGCAGCGACCATTTTACCCTCAACATTAGTGCCGATAGGCAATCCGAAGCACTCACCCAAAGTAGCACGGATAGCAGGAGCAGTACCAACTACCACGTGTTTGGTCGGATCATTAATAGCTTCAAAAACCTTATCAGTATCATCACGCTCAACCAGCGCACCAGTAGGACAAACGGCAGTGCACTGACCGCAAGAGACACAAGCAACCTCAGACAAGTCACGGTCGAAAGCGCAACCGATGTGGGTAGCAAAACCACGATCATTAGCACCAATAACAGCAGCGTCCTGGTTGTATTTGCAGACTGCCACACAGCGGCGGCAGAGAATGCACTTCGAATTATCTCTAATCAGATGAGGTGTAGATGCCTCAATCTGTGGTTCCAAGTCGCCGCCAAAGCGGACATGTTCCAGACCAAAATCTCTAGCTAATTTTTGCAGTTCACAGTTCTGATTTCTTACACAGGTAAGACATTCCTTACGGTGATTAGAAAGAATCAGCTCCAAGGTCATTTTCCGGGATTTCTGAATCAAAGGAGTATTGGTAAAGACCTCCATTCCCTCATTAACCGGATAAACGCATGCAGCAACAGGACCTCTAGCGCCTTTAACTTCAACAACGCACATGCGGCAAGAACCAATGGCGTTTATTTCTTTTAAATAACAGAGAGTAGGAATTTCTATCCCTGCTTGACGGGCCGCTTCCAATATCGTGGAGTTGGCGGGACATTCAACCTCAATTCCGTTGATTTTCAGTTTGACAGTATCCACAGTCGTCTCCTCCTATACCGCTTATTGCTTCTTGATAGCGTCAAAGCGGCATTTTTCAATGCAGGCGCCGCATTTGATGCACTTGTCTGTATCGATAACATGAGCCTTCTTAACCTCGCCGGAGATAGCATCGACGGGGCAGACACGGCTGCAGGCAGTGCAGCCTTTGCACTTCTCGGGATCAATAACGTAATGGAGCAGGGCTTTGCAGACGCCCGCCGGACAACGGTGCTCTTTAACATGAGCTTCGTACTCATCACGGAAATATCTCAAAGTGGATAAAACCGGGTTAGGAGCAGTCTGGCCTAGCGCACAAAGAGAATTGGATTTGAGGTGATAGCACAGCTCTTCCAATAAATCCAAGTCTTCCATAGTGCCCTTACCGCTAACGATCTTGTCCAAGATTTCTCTCAAGCGTCTGGTGCCGATACGGCATGGAGCACATTTACCGCATGATTCATCAACAGTAAAATCGAGGAAGAAACGAGCAATGTCGACCATGCAGTTATCCTCGTCCATGATGATCAAACCACCAGAACCCATCATTGAACCGATCTGAGCCAAGCTTTCATAATCAATAGGGGTATCAATCAGGCTTGCTGGGATACAACCGCCGGAAGGACCACCGGTCTGAGCAGCCTTAAACTTTTTGCCATTAGGAACACCACCGCCGATATCTTCAACGATCTCACGAAGGGTGGTACCCATAGGAATCTCAACCAAACCAGTATTGGTAATCTTACCACCAAGAGCAAAGACCTTGGTGCCCTTAGATTTCTCTGTACCCATTTCAGCAAATTTCTCTGGGCCATTTTGGAGAATCCAGGGGATATTAGCTAAAGTCTCAACATTATTAAGAATAGTAGGTTTGCCGAAAAGTCCTTTGACGGCCGGATACGGAGGACGAGGGCGAGGCTCACCGCGATGTCCTTCAATAGAAGTCATCAGCGCGGTTTCTTCACCACAAACGAAAGCACCAGCGCCCAAACGGATTTCCAGATCAAAGGAAAAATCAGTGTCAAAAATATGTTCGCCGAGGAAACCATATTCCTTAGCCTGGTCAATAGCTATCTGCAATCTCTTAACTGCGATAGGATATTCGGCACGAACATAAATATAACCCTGGGAAGCACCAATAGCATATCCGGCTATAGCCATAGCCTCAATAACACTATGCGGGTCACCTTCCAAAACGGAACGGTCCATGAATGCGCCAGGATCGCCCTCATCGGCATTGCAGCAGACATATTTAACCGGACCCTTTTCACGAGCAGCGAAGCTCCATTTAGTACCGGTAGGGAAACCAGCGCCGCCACGGCCGCGCAGTCCAGAAGCAGAAATAATATCGATGACCTCCTGAGGAGTACGCTCGGTCAGGCAAGTAGCCAAAGCCTGATAACCATCAAAAGCGATATATTCATCGATATTTTCCGGATTAATCACACCGCAGTTACGCAGCGCAATTCTTTTTTGTTTTTTATAGAATTCAGTATCATTCAGGGAATGAACAATTTCATTGCTCTTCTTTTCATGATACAACAAGCGTTCAACAATACGGCCCTTGAGGATATGTTCCTCTACGATCTCAGCAACATCGGAAACTTTTACATTAGAATAAAAGGCTCCCTCAGGATAAACAACGACGATTGGCCCGAGTGCACAGAGGCCGAAGCAGCCAGTGAGGATCACCTTAGCTTCATCGCTGAGGCCACGTTTAGCAAGCTGAACCTCAAACTCCTCCATAATCTTGGGGCTCTGCGATGAAGTACAACCCGTGCCACCGCAGACTAGGATATGCGACCGTGCAAAATTCATGCTCTTATTCCTCCCTAAATAGTCCTAAGAAATCTGTTAAGCTGGCTACACCCGCCAGCACCGAGGTTTTATTCTTTATTCAGCAGCGCCTATGGTATATTCTTCGACTACCCGGTGATTGACCAAATGCTCGCTTACAACACGGGCGGCCTTTTCAGGGTCCATTTTCACATAGGTTACTTTTTCTTTGCCAGGCTCGTAGATTTCTACGATAGGCTCAAGACGACAAACGCCAATACAACCGGTCTGAGAAACAGTAACATCTTGTAAATTACGACGACCAATTTCATCAACAAAAGTAGCAAGCACGGGGCGCGCACCAGCCGCAATGCCACAAGTAGCCATGCCGACTACTACACGGATACCTTCATCCTCTTCTTTGCGCATATTTATGCGGCTTTGCATTTGTTCGCGGATTTCTTTCAGCTCAGCGATTGATTTCATTATCGCACCTCCAAAAATACTTCTCTAAATTTCTTTGTTATTTAGCGGCTAGTTCCGCTTCATTTTCTCTGATAAACTCACCGATCCAATTGAGGACTTCCGGCTCGTTTATAGCAACCCCATCCATAATTTCACGGATCTCTTCAGTATCTAATATAAACTGTCCCCGATCCGTAACATAAGTGTAGACAATATTAATCTTGGGAGCTCCCTGGATAAGTGTGATCAAAGTTCCTTTCAAATCACCTAGCGGAGGCCGGTCAATATTGGAACGCTGGAATGAGGCATAAACCAGGGTTCCCTTTCCTACCTCGCTGGCAATTTTAAATTCACCACCCGCAGTTTCAGCAGCCAGCTTGAAAAGCGGTATTCCCAGACCAACCTTTCTGGTAGTTCTAGTAGTGGTAAAAGGATCCGTCACCCGTCTCACAAACTCTTCGGACATCCCACAGCCATTATCTTTGACCGAAATTTCCACTAAATCCTGACTTACAGAATTAGTAATTCCAATCTCGATACGCGTAGCTCCAGCTGTTATTGAGTTCTGCACTATATCCAACAGGTGCAGCGAGAGTTCTTTCATGTATTATCTCCACATAGGGTGTAATTAATTAACAAATAAGCTTACATATATTTTTTGAGGATATCATCTACATCTTCCGGTTTAAGACGGCCATAAACATCATCATTGATCGTCATTACCGGAGCCAGACCACAAGCGCCGATGCAGCGAGTGGCTTCCAGAGAGAATCTACCATCCTTAGTTATCGAACCAGGCTGGCAATCCAAAACCTCACAGACGCGGTCCAAAACAGCACCAGCGCCTTTAACATAGCAAGCGGTGCCCATACAGACAGACACTTGATATTCGCCTTTGGGGTTCAGGGCAAACTGAGAATAGAAAGAAGCAATGCCGTAGACTTCAGTCAACGGAATGCCCAATCCTTCAGCCACCATGATCTGAACTTCCTCAGGCAGATAACCATAAATAGCCTGCACTTCTTGCAGCACAGGCATTGTTGCGCCTGGTTGGTTTTTGTGCTTTGCTATTACTTCATGCAGCTTTGCCTCTTGTTCCTTTGTCCCTCTAAAAGGCACTACTGTCTTTGTGTTCGGCATGCCTGAAATACCTCCTTAATTCCGAGACAATTATGCTGAGGCAAACATTACAGTTTATTCGCCCCAGTCTTTATCAAGTATAACACACTATTCTTGTTAATTCTATACTTTTTCTTAATTTTTAAATATTTTTTTACCGATATTCCTTTACCATTATATTACAACAAAACTGTAAATATTTTTCTATCGATTCAGCTCACTATAAAAGTGTGTGAGCTGCTATTTTAATAAGAATAATCATAACCGGCCTAACAGCTCCCCCTTGGCCACAGCGTTGATAACTGCCTCAGCGGTCAGGTCAGAAAGCGCCAAAGAATACCGAGCATCCGGAATAGCAATTAAATCATGTGCATCGGAATCAATAATATACGGCATTTGCTTTAGCTCAGGATGTTCTGACATAAATATTTTTTTGTCGCATTGCCGGGTAATCTCAACCGCTTCGAACCCCATTGCCTCATCATAAAAACCCAAGTTAGCAATCAACGAAAAACTCGGCCGATCAATATGCGCTGGAATAGCGATGCCACCTAAAGAGCGTAAAAGTGCAGCTACATCATAAAGACCAATAGAAGTAGCGGAAGTGAGCAGTTTCGCTTCTTCCGCTAAAATGTTATCTGCATCATCCATAACCCATTGATGACCAAAAATTTCTGGGTCATTGCTTATATCTGGTAAATGTTCATATACAATAGCATCCAGTTCCCGCGCTGCAGTTAGATCAGGCAACAGGCAAAGCACATGGACCTCTTCCATGGTAGTTAACTCCATAGCCGGAATGGCAACTATCCCCGCCGCTTCGGCAGCCTTGATGATCGCAGGACAATTCTTGGTTGTATTATGGTCAGAAAGGGCAATGATCTGATAGCCAGCCAAGGCAGCCATATTAGCCATATTGTATGGAGTCATGTCATTATCGCCACAAGGGGACAAACAAGAATGCAAATGAAAGTCGAAGTAATACCCCATATACCCTCGCTAAAACAACTAACTACGCATTCAAAACATCATGTACTTTAATCGCAATCTCATATACTGATAAAGGGCTGGTAAAAAGAGCGATATCATCACGTTTGACTCTATCGAGAAGATCTTGATCCGGCTGAACGCCTTCCGCCATGATCACACAAGCAGCATCAGTCAGCGATGCTACGGCAGCGACATTAATATTGGACATAATTGTTATCCACACGCAACCAGAAAAGGCATGAGCCATCACCCAACTCAACAAATCGCCAATATAACAACCGCTGAGTTCTCTGTCACAGTCGGCATCAGGATTATGATTTATCAATTCTAATTGCTGTTGCAGGTTTTTAATTGTTGCCATCATTTGCCTCCTCGCTCAGCTCATCTTCTGCACCATCGCCGGTATAAGCACGGAATGGCGGCGGCAAATACTCATCAGCATCGCCATTACCAGCCATATATCTCATACGATCCCGCATATGGAAAATGCAATCCTCTTCTGAAGCCATACCAAGAACAATATCTTCAGCCAAGGCATGACAGGAAGGAGCGCCGCAAGAACCGCAATCCAATCCTGGCAGCTCTTCTGTTAAGCTGTCGATCTTCATAAATTTAGCCATTGCTGCAGCTCGATCTTCATCCAAAGCACGATCCGGAGCATATTTGAGCAGACTATCCGGCGAAGCCTTTACCCTCTCTACGTCCTCATCCAGGAGCTTATTACGTGAAATAGGCAAAAATTTCATTAGCCTCTTTAAGCGTGCTTTAGCTGCATAAGGATTTTCTATAGTCAGGCAACCACCTACACATCCCTGGTTACAAGCATTAAGTTCCAAAAACTCAACATCCGGCAAAAAGCCATTCTCTACAGCTTCCAAAATATCAATGATATTCTGGATGCCATCTACGGCCAACTGTTTATCATTCAAAATAGCCGAAGCTTCACCACCAGAGCGGGCCCAACCAATACCAATAATTCCGGAATGAGCCAGCTGCAAAGGTTCTTTTACCTGCTTCATAGCTGGTAATAACCGCTTATATATTTCAGCAATAGAAATAGCACCATCAATAACGGGATCCTGTAAAAGAAGCGGATTATGGGCTGCGGTCACTTTAGCAGGGCAAGGTGTGATAAAGAAAATACCGATTTGCTCCGGCTTCAGTCCGCTTTTTTGTACTGCTTCCTCCCGAGCATGAATAGCAGCAATCTCCACAGGCGCTATGTGCAAGGCAATATTTTTTACCAGTTTAGGGAAACGCATACAGATCAACCGGGTAGCTGCCGGACAAGCAGAGGAAATGATCGGTTTTGGAAAACCTTTTTGGGCCAATTCACGCCTGGTCAAATCCGAAATCATTTCTGCCCCGCGGGAAACCTCATAGACATCATCAAAGCCCAAAGATAGCAAAGCAGTAAGTACGATATTGATATCATCCAAATTATGGAATTGTCCATATAATGACGGTGCGGGCAGCGCTACCTTATATTGGAATTTATCCAGATCCGAAAGCGGATCACAAACAGCCTTTTTAGCATGATGCGGGCAAACACGGATGCATTGGCCGCAATCGATGCATCGTTCGGTCAGAATATGCGCCTTTCCTCGGCGGACACGAATCGCTTCCGTAGGACACTGCTTAATGCAGGTAGTACAACCCTTACATTTTTCTTTATCTAAAGTAACAGAATGGAGCACAGGCTCTTCGCCTCCCCTATCGAGCACACTATAATCATGAGCGTGTTTTAATTATCATTTTAACGGTGGTTCCTTTTCCCAGCTCAGTTTCAATATCAATGAAATCGGAATAACGTTTCATATTAGGCAGGCCCATACCAGCGCCAAACCCAAGGTCACGCACAGTTTGCGATGCTGTAGTATATCCCTCTTGCCAGGCTTTCTCGATATCTGCGATACCAGGACCAGTATCAGCCATAATGATTTCAATAGAATCCGGGTCGATATAAACATCTATGACCCCGCCTGAAGCATGGATAACCATATTGATCTCGCCTTCATACATGCATATGGCGGCACGGCGAATAGTATCGCCATCAAAACCCAACTTCCTCAAAACCCGACGGACATCACTGGAAGCCTCACCAGCTAGGGTGAAGTCCTCACCATCGACATTATACTGGAGGTGTATCTTATCCATATGTAATTACTCCACCCCCACTAATCCATTGTTATAAAGCCTGCCACAGGCAGTATACATGGTATATGGCGTCCTCAGCATAACGATGCTGCGGGAATCAGCGAAATCGACCAGTTTCTCATCAGGAACTTTACCCCGGACAATCACGATACAGCTCATATCCATCATCTCGGCAGTACGTACTACCTGCAGGTTTAATAATCCTGTCAGCAAAATGCCTTGATCCTTCACAAAAGCGAGCACATCACTCATCAGGTCGGCACCGCAGGCAGATGTTACTTCATGGTCGAGAAATTCTTCACCACAAAGCACTTCGGCCTCTAGAATATCGCGCACATCTCTAATCCGCATACTGCTTCCTCCCGTACCTTTCAATTAGGCTTATTGGGCCCCTGGTTCTTCTATTATAGCCAAATCTTAATAGTTTGACAATAATAAATAATTCAGAAAGCCATGACAACAAGGCTTATACTCTTCGTAGTCTTATATAAAATATACTAAGTATACCAAAAGCATGGGGCGATATAACTAATAAATCCTTATTAATATTATGACATAGTTCTTCTCAAAGAGCAAATGGATAAAAAAAGAATATCAGTAGTTAACTACTGATATTTCTAAAACTACTCCAGATCCATTCAAAGCCATTAACCATTGACTTTTTCTGAAAGATACCGCGATAAAATAGCCAAGGATTCGGCCATATCTTCATTTTGCACCATAATATTCGCTGGTACAATGAGATGCACAGGAGCAAAATTCCAGATAGCCAGCACCCCTGCTTCCACTAGTTTGTCGCATACCGACTGAGCCTCTTCTGCCGGCACAGTAATAATGCCGATACGCACACTCAAGCGGCTGGTCAGATCAGTTATCCGTTCTGCGGAAAAAACCTTTTTCCCGTGGATTTCACTGCCTATGATGGCCGGATCGCTATCGAAAGCAGCCACGATTTCCAGCCCATATTCTTCAAATCTGCGATAAGATAGCAAGGCTTTGCCTAAATGGCCGGCGCCAACCAGAACGGCCTCATCAACATTCTCGTAGCCAAGAAAATCCTCGATATCTAAAATGAGATCGCTAATATCATAACCGATTTTAGGTTTTCCCCCATGCCTGCTGATAGCGGCCAGATCTTTTCTTACCAAAACTTCATTAAGGTTTAAAGCCTTAGCTATCACTGGCGCGGAAATACTCTGCTTGCCATCAATCACTGCGGCTTTAAGATAGTTCAAATAAAAAGGAATCCTTTTAATCGCTTGTTTGGAAACAAAGTTACCATTACCCGTATTATTGTTTTTATTAGTGTTCATCAGTTGCACCTACATAATATTATTCCGCATAAAAAAATAATAACATTAAAGTTATTATTATACTAAAGAAATCATTTAAATACTTTTTTATTATATTTTTAAGCGCTAGCTTTGTCAAGGTACGCCTTAATGGATAAATCGACTAAGCGAGGCCATACTCTCACTTAGTCGAAATCACCAACCATTTTCACTTCTGGCTCTAAACGCACTCCAGAATATTCATAAACCTGTTGTTGAACTTCACTGATAAGCTCGCGAACATCTTGAGCTGTAGCTCCGCCCAAATTAATAATAAAATTGCCGTGTTTAGGAGATATCTGAGCATTACCTATTCTCAAGCCCCGCAGCCCAGCCATCTCTACTAAACGACCAGCATGGTCATTAGCCGGATTACGAAACACACTGCCACAGCTAGGATATTCAAGTGGTTGAGCAAGAAAGCGTTTTTGCTGATATTCCTTCATCTTCTCCATGATCTCATCCCGCTTACCTTCTAACAATTGCAAATAAATATAGGTTACCACGGCATCAAGACCAAAAAGACTACTGTCACGATAAGAAAAATTGAGTTCTGAACCAGAGAGGGAAAGGCGGTGGCCATCATAGTCAACGCCCTCTACTTTGATGACATAATTGCCAATATTACTACCATAAGCACCAGCATTCATCCGCACTGCTCCACCTACGGAGCCAGGAATACCACGAGCGAACTCAATACCAGCGGCTCCTCTTTCTGCGGCTTCCAAAGCTAAAGAGGCCAGCAGCATTCCTGCCGAAGCCTTAACCGTTAATCCCCGCCATTGAGAATCAGCAAAATTCTCCCCCATTTTAATCACTACACCACGGATACCTTTATCTGCTACCAATAAATTAGAGCCATTACCAATGACCAACCAACTGATACCCTGCTCTTTCAGCCGAGGCAATAAGGCACAAAGCTCTTCCTCGCAAGTGGGAAAGACCATAATATCAGCAGGACCACCTATTTTCCAGGTTGTATGCTTAGACATAGGGGAATCTATTATTACTGGTTGCTTAAGTAAAGTCTGCAAATCAGCTGCCACAGCGGCTTTATCCATTCTGGGACTCCCTTCTATCTTGGGCAAAACGTTCTGAAACGCTTCTGATATTTCCTGCTCCCATGATCAAAAGCATATCTTCATCAGCAATATTATTTTTCAGATATTCATAGGTAGCATCTAAGCTATCAGTATAAACCACCTGTTGATGGCCTAAATCCACCATGCAATCAGCAATCAGTTTAGCAGAAACTCCTGGAATTGGCTTTTCAAAGGCCGGATAAATTTCGCAAAGAATCACCTTATCTGCGCCCATCAATGCTTCAGCAAATTCAGCATACATACTTTGCGTACGGCTATAGCGATGCGGCTGAAATACCACCGTCAAATTTTTAGCCCCTTGGCCGCGGGCAGCTTCAATCGTTTTTTTGATCTCTGTCGGATGATGAGCATAATCATCAATAACAGTTAATCCGTTAAATTCACCCATTTTCTCAAAGCGGCGGCCAGTGCCCTGGAAATGAGCCAGCCCAGCAGCGCAGGTAGCGAAATCAAGGCCCAACTGGCGACCCACGGCAATAGCGGCCATAGCATTGGCAATATTATGTTCCCCTGGCACGGAAAGGTGCAACCGGCCTAGCTTATCGCCATGGTAATAGATATCTGCAGAGACGCCATTACCTTGAATTATGTTCTTGGCAGTATAATCAGCCTCTTCATTCAAGGCATAGCTGATATAGCACCCTGGCACTGTAAAGGCTAAATCGCGGCAGATCGGGCAATCAGCACAATAAACAGCAAAGCCATTCTCAGGAATTTGGCGGAGATACTGTTCAAAGGCTCTAATAATATTATTCAATCCCTCATAAAAATCCAGGTGATCTGCTTCAACATTAGTCACTACCGCAATAGTCGGATGTAAAAGCAAAAAGGTGCCGTCACTTTCATCTGCCTCAGCTACCAGATATTTACCATCGCCAGCTTTAGCATTACTGCCACCAATAGTAGGCAGCATTCCGCCAATAATGATCGTAGGATCGCAACCGGCGTAATCCAACATTGTCGAGATCATTGCCGAGGTGGTAGTTTTTCCATGAGCACCAGCTACACCGATGCTGATGCCAGTACTCATCAAAAAAGCCAAAGCATCAGCGCGTTTATAAATCTTCAATCCACGGCGGCGTGCCTCAATCATTTCCGGGTTATCTTCTTTGACCGCAGAAGAATAAACTACCGCTTGCGCATCATCAGGGATATTAGCAGCATTATGCTGATAAAAGATTTTAGCGCCCTTTTTCTCCAATTCCTGAGTCAGGCGCCCTTCTTTGACATCAGAACCACTGATCTGATAGCCCATATGGAGCATAATTTTAGCGATAGCACTCATACCGATGCCACCGATGCCGATGAAATGTAGTTTGCTTTCCATTAATACCTCGCTAGCTATTTATTTTTAGCAATGCTATATGCTACATCTGCAATATCCGCAGCAGCAGTAGTTTTAGCCAAAAGATGCGCTCCTGCTTGCATACGTTCTAGACGAACTGGATTATTAAAAAGTGCTTGCACTATCTGCAGTAATCTTTCTCCATTAAGATCAGTATCCTTGATCATCACAGCTGCATCTTCTTCGGAAAAAACTTTAGCATTAGCAGCCTGATGATCATTAGTAGCATACGGATATGGTACCAATATTGTTGGCAGGCCCAATACCGCTACCTCGGCAAGAAAAGACGCGCCCGCTCTGGCCAAAGCCAGATCAGCCACGGCTAAACCATACTCCATTTGTTCCAAATAAGGCAAAAGGATCAACCGCTTATCCTGCGGCGCCTTTTGCTTCATGCTGAAATAATTTTTCTTGCCACACAAATGAATGATCCGATACCCTGCATCGAGCAATCCAGAATAAGCAGCATAGGCGGCCTCATTGATACTCTGGGCTCCCTGGGAACCTCCGGTAATCAGCAGTGTGGGAATAGTTTGTTCTGCTTCAGGAATCTCAAAAAAGGCATATGCCTCTCGTTTGAAGCTTTCACAGCCAGCCTCAATAATCCGCTGCCGCACCGGCAAGCCGGTGTAGTGGATTCTTTCCTGGTGAGGGAAATACCTCTGCGCTGGGGCAAAAGTCAGGCAAACGGCCTCTGCCTTTTGGGCTAAACGACGGTTAGCCAAGCCAGGAAAGGCATTCTGTTCATGGATCATCGTGGGGATATGCAGGCTTTGGGCTGCCGACAAAACCGGAGCGGTGACAAAACCGCCCGTACCGATAGCCACTGATGGGGCAAAATCAGCAATGATTTTTCTGGCCTCATGCATACCCCGGCAATTAGCTGCCAGATCTCCTACTACCTTCAACAAATTACGGTGCAAAGGAGAAGTCGCCACACTGGCAAAATCAAATCCGTATCCTTTGACCAATTCCTCTTCGGTAGAGTCAGCCCCGCCCATATAGAGGATCTCGTCGCCTCGGGCACGTAACTCTTCAGCAATAGCCAAAGCAGGATAAATATGTCCGCCCGTACCTCCGCCGGATATAACAGCCCGCATAATCATTCCCCCTATAAGCACAATACTTATATTATACACTATTTATGCTTAGTTGCAAGGGAAGTGCATGGACCTTTTGGACATAATTATCCTATTTTTCTGTATAACAGGAAATATTTAGCAAAATACCTATCATGCCTAAAGATACTACCAATGAGGTACCACCGTAACTGACAAAAGGTAAAGTAACGCCAGTGACCGGCAGAAGCCCAGTGACTACGCCTAAATTGATGATCGACTGAATAGCAATTGAACTGATAAGTCCTAACGCCAGCAAAGAGGTATACATATCCGGAGCTTTAACAGCGATCATAATCCCACGCCAAACGATAAAGGCAATCAGTAATACCACTAGAACTGCGCCGATAAAGCCAAGCTCTTCACCGATGATCGAGAAAATAAAGTCTGTATGACGGGCAGGCAAATAAAACCATTTAGATCCACCCTCACCTAAACCAACGCCGGTGAGGCCCCCGGATCCCAAAGCCATTAAGGATTGACAAGTCTGCCAGCCATCACCCGAAGAATAGGCCCATGGGTCAAACCAAGCATAAATGCGCTGCATACGGAAGGGCTCGATCAAAATAGCACCAATAACAGCGGCAACTCCGGCCCCAATAGTCAACAACAAATACTTGGGCCGGACGCCTGCACAAAACATCATCACAAAAGCAGCCACACCTACGACGATAGCTACAGACAAAGATTTCTGCCCAAAGATCAAGCCGCAAGTGAGAGCAGTAGCACCAATAGTAGGCAGGTAACCCATCTTAAAAGAGCCAAGCTCATTTTGATGCATAGTCATCCATTTAGCCAAAGCCATAGGCAAAATAATTTTTGCCAACTCAGATGGCTGCACGCTAGTACCAAAGACCTCCAACCAGCGCTGAGCACCGCCAATGGTAGCGATATTGGTTGATACCACCATAAAAACCAGAATACCTAACAGGGCGATAAAAACCGGATAGGTGATCTTTTTATAAAATTTAATTTTAACTTGGAAGGCAACAATAAGAACAACCAGACCGACAAAGGCATTAAACAGCTGATCCTTCAGAAACTTATAAGCATCATTATATGGCTCATAGGCAGCAAAATACTGACTGGCTGAAAAAACCATAATGATACCGAAAGCGGTCAAGGCAATCACCGCCACCAACAGCCACCAGTCTGGTCTAAGTCTAGTTCTTTTTTCGCCGATTTGTTTCATCTTTCTCCCTGATAGTTACTTTACCAGCTCTTTGAATTTATCACCGCGTTGTTCAAAATTATCAAAGCTATCCCATGAGGCACAAGCTGGCGAGAGCATTACCACATCGCCAGAAGAGGCATTATTCTTTGCCAAAGCTACAGCATCTGCAAAATCATTAGCCATGATATAACTAGTATACCCAACTTCATCAGCTGCTCGTTTAATCTCACCAGCAGCTTCGCCATAGATGATGCATTGCTTAACACGTTTTTTTATCAATTCCATCAGTTCGCTAAAATCGCTGCCCTTGTTACGGCCACCCAAGAGCAAGACCATGGGCTGATCATAGGCATAAATGGCCTGAACAGTACTAGCCGGATTAGTCCCTTTAGAGTCATTAATAAACAATACGCCGTCGCGCTCAGTAACAAACTCCAAACGATGGGCAACTCCTTTAAAGGAATAAATAGCCTGGGCGATCTGTTGAGGATCAAGACCAATCACTGCTGCAGCCAAAAAAGCAGCCATGGCATTTTGCACATTGTGCATACCCTTAATAAAAATTTTCTCTGTTCTAAAGGAGAACTTTTCTTGGCCGTCCACCATATAATGAAGGACTCCTTCATCAAAGTATATGCCATTTTCCGGTTTGAGATGCAGACTAAACCAAAACTTGCGGGCGCAGATATGTTCAGCAGCTCGTTTAATATATTCATCATCTAAATTAAGAACCGCAAAATCATCTTTCTTCTGTTGGGCAAAAATTTTCTCTTTTGCAGCAGCATAGCCATCCATATCGCCATGCCTGTCCAAATGATCAGGAGTAAGATTAAGATATACCGCTACCCGGGGGCTGAAGGTCACACAGCTTTCCAGCTGGAAGCTGGATAGCTCAGCAACAATGTAATCCCCATGAAAATCAGTGACGCTATCCACCAGAGGCTTACCAATATTGCCTCCGACCAAAACACTTACACCGCATTCCTTGAGGATATGCCCGATCATCGAGGTAGTGGTAGTTTTGCCATTAGTGCCAGTAACACCAATGAATGGGGTGTCGGTTATCGAATAGGCAAGCTCTATCTCACCAATAATTTTCACCCCAGCAGCACGGGTCATATTTAAAATGGGGATATGCAGCGGCACTCCCGGGCTGACTATTGTTAGTTCCCAGGTGACCTTCTCTGGAATAACATTGCCGCTGATCAACTGTCCGCCCTGTTTGACGAATGCAGCGATCTCTTTATCCTTTAGCAAAACCTCTTGACTTTTATTATCAGCCAGTATTACCTGACATCCGTTGCTAAGCAAATAGTGACAGGCAGCCATACCGCTTTTACCGCCGCCAACCACTAAAACTGTTTTTCCTCCCAGCTCCATTCCACGGCCTCCTTATATAGCAAATGTGCAAAATGCCCATACAGTAATAATCACACAAACTGCTGCTGCCAGATAGAATACAGCAGTGACCTTAGTCTCCTTCCATCCCTTCAACTCAAAATGATGGTGGATGGGCGACATCAGGAACAGGCGTTTACCAGTCAATTTAAACCATGCCACTTGCAATATCACTGAAAGAGCTTCCAGCAAATAAACCAACCCTAGGCCGATCAAGACTACTTCCAAGCGGCAAGTAACAGCTAAACCAACTACTGCTCCCCCCAAAGCCATAGAGCCGGTATCGCCCATAAAAACCTTGGCAGGATAATGGTTATAGAACAAAAATCCCAGACAACACCCTGCCATGATCACTGATAGATTCGGTAACAATTCGTAGCGGGAAGATATTCCTGCTAATGAAATGCCGATAACGAAAAAACCAGCGAAGGTAAAAAAGCTTACACCTGAAGCTAAGCCATCTAATCCATCAGTAAGATTAACAGCATTGACCATCCCTACCACAAACACTGCTACGATCACGTAGTAGAACCAGCCAAAATCAACAGGGAAGCCGAAAAAATCAATCACTGTGCCGCGTCCCATCAAAAACTGATTCATTAGCAGCAGCACAGCTACAGCCACAAACTGAGCAGCTAATTTCTGTTTGCCTGAGAGCCCCTTATTTTCATGATGTCTGAGCTTAGCATAATCATCCAAAAAACCGATCAAGCCAAAACTCAGGAACGAGAATAACCAGACCCATAGCAAGGGGTCATCATCGATGAGGAACAAACAACAAATCAAAGCAGCAGCAATGAAAATAAGCCCGCCCATAGTCGGTGTGCCAGCTTTGGCCAGATGCTTTTGTGGTCCCTCCTGCCGGATCGATTGTTTGACTTTGAGGTTTATCAAAACCGGCAACAAAACTCGTCCAATAATGATGGTTAGTAATAATGCTCCCAGAAACAGAAATAAATTCACCATGACCCTTTCCCCTTAGCTTATTTAGCCAGTCTACGGCGGATAGTTTCCCTTGCATATTCTCTATCGTCAAAATGAATCTTTTTATCGCCTAAAATCTGGTAATCCTCATGCCCTTTACCAGCCAATACAACCATATCACCGGGCTCTGCCATATTGATAGCTAATTCGATAGCTTTAGCGCGATCCGGCTCAATCAAATAATTATTACAAACACCCTTGATCCCTTCTTCGACCTCATCAATGATGGCCATGGGGTCCTCAAAGCGTGGATTATCAGATGTGATGATCGCAATATCGCTGATAGCGCCGGCAATACGTCCCATGATCGGGCGTTTCCCGCGATCACGGTTCCCCCCACAGCCAAAAACGCTGATCAGACGGCGCGGATCGAGCTTCTCAGCAGAATTAAGCACATTCTTCAAGCCATCTGGGGTATGAGCATAATCTACCACTACCATGAAATCCTGTCCTTCATCGATCAATTCAAAACGCCCCGGAGCCTGTGGGGCTGTTGCTAGAGCTTTGATAATATCATCTACCGCCATTCCCTCGGCCAAGGCAGCCGTCAAAGCAGCCATACTGTTGTAGACATTGAATTTACCGATCAGAGGGATAGAGATAGCATATTTCTGCCGTTGGTAAGCAATAGAAAAATGCATTCCCTTAGACGACGAAGAATAGTCTAGCAACCTAACAGTAGTAGCGCTATCTTTACTGCCATAGGTCCAGACCGGAGCAGTGCATGCTTCCTCAAAAACATAGCCGTGCGCATCATCAACATTGACTACGCCATAACGGTTATCAGCACTAGGATCAAGCTGCCTGAATAATTTTGCCTTACTCTGACAGTAATTTTCTATTGTCAAATGATAATCCAAGTGATCCTGAGTTAGATTAGTAAATACCGCTCCAGCAAAATTACAAGCGGAAACTCTACCCTGGTCTAAGGCATGAGAAGAGGCCTCAATAACCAGATAATCGCAACCCTCTGCTTCCATCATTGCAAACAGCTGATATAGCTCTAAGGATTCAGGTGTGGTATGAGTGGCGGGGAGGATCTTATCACCAGCCAAATTATTGATAGTACCGACCAATCCAACCTTATGACCAACAGATTCCAACAACCATTTCAGCAAATACGTGGTAGTCGTTTTACCATTAGTACCAGTAACGCCGATCAAACGGAGACGCCGATCAGGATAATTATAAAAGGCGGCAGACATAGCAGCTAAAGCATGTCGGCTTTCTTTGACAATAATCAGCGGCTTGTCCCCAGTATCAACATTTCTCTCGCCAACTATAGCCACCGCGCCAGCATCTATAGCTTGTTGGATATAATTATGTCCGTCCACCTGCGTACCGGGAATGGCCACAAAAAGGCATCCTGGTTCAACTTTACGCGAATCATATGCCAAGGCGGAGATATCAATATCAGTATCACCAGAAACAATAATATCATTACCCAATACTTCAAGTAGTTTATTCAGTTTCATGCTAAAACCTCCCTTACCCTTGCGCACCTCAATCACGGGGCAATAACTGTGATACTATCATCCTCGTCTTCGAATTTAACCGATATCGTTGTACCAGAAGGGACCACTGCCCCATAATCCGGAGATTGGCTATAAGCTACCCCGCTGCCTTCTGCAGAAAGTGATAGACCTAAAACAGAGAGGATATTAGCTACCTCAGCAAAACGTTTACCCCTTAGGTCTGGCACTGTAACCATTCCTTCATTTTCCTCACTGTCATCTCCTGCTGTCAAAAGCACAGTTGACCCAGACTTAGCCGTTACTCCGGCAGCCGGTTGCTGACTAGTAACAGTATTGCCACTTCCGGAGAGCTTAACATTAAAACCAGCCTGCTGCAAATTGGTGATAGCATCGGCCACGGAAAGATTGACAACACTAGGGACAGTCTCGCTTAAATTATCTTCGCCATCTTCAATCCCGTCATTAGCATCCACTTCAGGATCAATTCCGAGATAACGCAGAGTATCGGACATTACCGAATGGAAAATAGGTGCTGCGGTCTGAGAGCCATAATAGACACCGCTTGGTTCGTCAACCACTACCAAACAAACTAGTTCCGGATCGTCTGCAGGTACCATACCAACAAAGGATGCTACATATTTACCCGGTGCATACCCGCCAGTCTCAGAAGCTTTCTGTGCTGTACCTGTTTTACCACCGATAGTGTAGCCTTCAATAGCAGCCTGAGTACCCGAACCATTAGTCACAACATTAACAATTAATTCTCTGACCGTTGCAGCAGTTTCTGCTGAAACAACTAGGCGAACCTCTTCGGGCTGATGCTCATATACGACAGTATCGCCATCCATGACCTTAGAGACTAAAGTTGGCTTCAATAATACACCATCATTAGCAATAGCGGATACTGCAGTAATCATCTGAATTGGCGTTACCGAAATACCCTGCCCCATAGCAATGGTAGAGATCTCCACCTGGTTAACATTGGCCTCATCCTGCAAAATACCGGAGGATTCACCATTAAGTTCGATACCAGTAGTCTGACCAAAACCAAAAGCATTAATATATTTATAGAAGAGTCCATCTTCCTTAGCCTCGATGCTTTGACCAATGGCCACAAAAGCCGGGTTGCAAGAATTTTGAACCGCCTCAGCCAGAGTCTGGGTCCCATGAGGAGTAGATGCCCAACAACCAATACGCGAACCAGCTACCATGGCATAGCCGGGGCAATAGAATGAGGATGAATCTTCGCTGACGGTACCTTCCTCCAGAGCCACAGCTGTAGTAATAATTTTAAAAGTAGAGCCCGGCTCATAGGAATCATTGACCAGGAAATTACGCACTACGGATGAGTCATAGTCAGTATAATTATTAGGATCGTAGGTATTAGCAACTGCCATCGCCAAAATCTCGCCTGTATTAGGATCCATGATGATAATACCAGCATTTTTAGGCGGGAATTCACTTTCCATCAAATTAGCCAGCTCGCGCTCACAAAAATACTGGATGTTTTCATCAATCGTCAAATAAACATCATAGCCATCCTGTGGAGAGATATATTCATATTCAGCTTGCGGTATGGGATTATCATTAGCGTCGTATTCGCCAACAATACGTCCATCTTCACCGACCAGAAGATCTTCCAGTTCATATTCTATGCCTGATAATCCTTGATTGTCGACCCCAGCGCCGCCAAGGATATGTGCAGCCAAAGTACCTTTAGGATAATAACGCTGAGTCTCTTCTTCAAGCTCAACACCAGTCAGGTCAGCTTCACGGATCTGTTCTGCCAGCTCAAAATCTATTTTCCTGGCAATATAAACATAAGACTGGTCGGAAGTAACTTTATCATAAACAGTTTGATAATCCAAATCCAAAATATTGGCCAAAGTCCTGGCAGTTTTATCCGCCTCTATTTCTTGTTCTTCTTCAGGCAGAGCTTTGATTTCAGACGGGCGGACAGCTACCGAATCAGCAGTAATGCTAATAGCCAGCTTACCGCCATTACGATCATAGATGGTGCCGCGCGCAGCATCCACTGAAACGTCACGGGTACGCCAATCATCAGCCCTTGCCTGCAGTTCTTCACCTTGAATGATCTGCACAATGCCTAATTTGACAATAACGAGAAAAAAGGCCAAAAGAAAGAGGCCCAAGATCAGCGCTATTTTTCGTCTTATCCCAAGTTTAACCGCTGCCATGAACCCACCTCAAAATCTCTAAAGCTAATTATTTATTCCTGCCATAAGCGGAGGATTACTTGTTAATTTTCTGCCGCATTAGCGGTGCCTGTCAGGAAACTAGTAAACCCGTCAACAATTGACTGCCAAAGCGATTGTTCTTCAGCAACAGCTTCTTCCTCAGCTGAAGCAGCTATAGCTAATTCTTGTTGTCCCTGAGCTATACGCAAAGAACTTTGTTCATCAAGAAAATATATGTCATCAGACGCAGGATAGACCATCCCTAAATTTTCTAGAGCATAAGTTTCAATTCTTTCCAGTGAAGCTAATTCACCGATTTCCAGCTCAGCACGGGCAATCATCTCTTCAGTCTCAGCGATCTGCGATTGTAGAGAATTAATCTCCACCCCTGCGCTGTAAATTTTAGCACTCATAAAAGTAACGCCCAGAAGATAAATGAAAATAGCTGAAACACCGACAACTATCTTAACAATATCGGCACGTTTAGCATCTTCACGAACCTTAGCCTGTTTGCCATCGAGAACTTCCATCCTACGGCGCTCATATGACTGAGCCTGTTCATAAGCATAGGCGTTACTGTTCATACCCATTTTATGTTCTCCTTTACTAGATTATTACAGTTTGCGGGCCGCTCTCAACAATGCAGAACGGCTGCGTGGGTTAGCCATCAATTCATCTTCTTTGGCAGTAACCGGTTTTCTCGTGAGTATTTTTAAATCTGCATGATGTCCGCAAGTACAAATCGGTGTCCTCGGCGGGCAAATGCATTCAGTAGCGTGAAACTTAAATTTTTCCTTCACAATTCTATCTTCAAGAGAATGGAAGCTGATCACCACCAAGACACCATTAGGCTTGAGTAAGCTGATGGCACCTTCCAATCCCTTTTCTAACACCGCCAATTCATCATTAACCGCTATCCGAAACGCCTGAAAACTACGTTTAGCCGGGTGTTGATCCTTTTCCCTCGCAGCAGCCGGAATAGCTTTTTTAATAACATCAACTAACTCAAAAGTGGTTTCCAACGGCGCTTTTGTTCTAGCCTCTACGATAAAAGCAGCGATTCTTTTAGCCCACTTTTCTTCTCCGTATTCGTAAAGAATGCGAGTTAGTTCATCGACATTTGCTTCATTGATTAGATCTTTGGCACTGGTACCATGCGATTGATCCATCCGCATATCCAATGGAGCATCCTGCATGTAAGAAAAACCACGGTCTGGGTTATCTAATTGATAAGAAGAAACGCCGATATCCAGCAAGATTCCGTCAACACCAGTTATCCCATGTTCCTTTGCCAATGTTACAATATCAGCAAAATTACCTTGACAAAGGGTGAAACGTCCTTGATAAGGAGCAAGTTTTGCTCTCGCTGCGGCTAAAGCTTCTTGATCCTGATCGATCCCTAACAGAAAACCATCCGGCGCAGAAGCCTCTAAGATAATCGCGGCATGATTTCCTCCCCCGACCGTACCGTCGATATAGATACCATCATTTCGGGGAGACAAAAATTCTGCAACCTCTCGCGCTAATACTGGAATGTGGGCAAAAGGCTGGCTCATCTTACAACCTGATATCCGGGAAATAAGCAGCATCTTCTTCGAAAGTATCTGCAGACTCGAGGCAGTATTCGTTCCACCGCTCTTTATCCCAAATTTCCAAACGCGAGGTAGCGCCAATAGTAACAATGTCCTTCTCTATCCCAGCAAACTCTCTAAGGACAGGAGGCAAAACAACACGAAACTGCTTGTCTATCTCCACATCAAACGCACGGGAGGTAAACGAGCGGGCAAATCTTCTAGCGCGTGGGTCGGTAGTGGAAAGTTGTTCCAAGCTCTCAATGACTGCTTCCCATTTTTTCATTGGGTAAACAAAAATGCAGGAATCAAGCCCTTTAGCGAGAACAAATTTCTCACCGAGCTCTTCCCGAAACTTGGCCGGTATTATGTAACGCCCTTTAGCGTCAATAGAGTGGTTGATTTCTCCGATCAACATTTACTCTACTTTCCTCCACTTTACTCCACTTAGTATGTTATTTTAATTCTATTTTGATAGCATAATTCCTTTTTTCATAAAAATTTTTTTTATGAAAAAAGACCAGCTATACCATAAAACAAGCAGATACTATATATAGTATCTGCTTGTTTTACACACCCCATATATGCCAATGCATAGCAATATCAAATTAATACCAACCTAAAAAAACAATAACATTAACATTATGAACAATTATTTCTTTTGATTAGCAAATGTTCTAGCAGCTATTTCAAATACCTGGCTGCCTAAAGGCAAGGCATCCTCCTCTATCGCAAATGCATAATCATGCCATGGAGCCTGACAGCGAGCACTACCTGTTCCGGTAAAGAAAAATGCTCCGGGACGCTGGTTAGCAAAAATAGCAAAATCTTCCCCTCCCATGGGAGGACGTTCTACTGCTACTGCCTGTGCAGCTCCTATGCTTTTAACCGCCCGTTGCACTAAAGCAGTCATCTCCCTCTCATTAATAACAGGAGGATAGCCTTCAACATAATCAAGCTCAAATGAGGCGCCCCAGGCAGCACAAATGCCGGCTGCCACCCGCTGCATCTCAGTCCTGATTTGATCCCGAACCTGCAAATCAAAGCACCTAACAGTGCCTTTTAATACTATCGATTCAGGAATAACATTATGCGTCTGAATGGTATTGACCGAACACACACTTAATACTGCCGGCAAGATAGGATTGATCTTGCGGCTGACGATCTCATGGTAAGCAGTAATTATCTGAGCAGCAATGGCCACTGGATCAACTGTTTCATGCGGTATCGCCCCATGGCCACTTTTACCAGTAACAATAAGGTCAAAATCATCGCTTGCTGCCATAACCGCTCCGGTACTGATACCAATAGAACCAAAGGGAAAACTATTGGTGACATGGGTGGCAATGATACCATCAACATGAGGATTGTCTAGCACACCCGCAGCGACCATTTCACCAGCACCACCAGGTTTGCGTTCTTCATGTGGCTGGAAGATGAATTTGACCGTGCCTGCTGGAGGATCTTTAGCTAGAGCTTCCGCAGCGCCTAATACCATCGCCATATGGGCATCATGTCCACAGGCATGCATCTTACCCTCAATTAACGACCGGCAGGTATGAGTAGCATCTTCCAGTACAGGTAAAGCATCCATATCGGCCCGCAAGGCAATACATTTATACTCAGGATCGCCAGCGAGCATACCAACAACGCCGTATCCTCCGCCTACATGTTCGCTAACTGCTAGCCCCCAAGAGCGCAGTAGTTGAGCGATAAAAAGCGCAGTCTGTTGCTCCTCGCCAGATAGCTCCGGATGCTGATGAAAATAACGACGCCAAGTAATAATCTTTTCTTTATCAACCTTCATTCTTGCTCCTTCCGCTGCCTCAAAACAATCTAAAGAACCTAAGCTTTATCAGTAAATAAGCAAACACGGAACTCATAAGGGTTCCGTGTTTGATGACTAAATATGTAATTACTATTAATTAGCAGAGTCATCGGCCGACGTATTATCGGTAGTATCATTAGCAGATGAAGTATTATCTTCCGCAGAGCCGTCTCCAGTGGTGCCGCTTTCACCATCAGTATTGGCACCATCTGTAGACTGGTTTTCATTTTGCAAATTTTCTAGTTCCTGATAAATTTGCTGAAGCATCTCTTCATACTGCTCAATATAATCAATTTGAGACTGCATCTGGGAGTAGAAAGAACTCTCTTCACCAACTAATTCCATATAAGAAGCAGCATAAGCCTGGGCAGCTTCGAGCCCCTCAGTATTATAAACAAAAGACAAATAATTTACAGCGAGATCATAATTATTAGGGGCGAGAGCTAATGCTTCATCAAATACCGTCTGAGCAGCCTCGTTATCTTCTGAACAAGCTAATGCCATAGCCTTATTACCCATGACACCGGCTTTTTCGTAATCAGTAGTATTTTCTGTAGCATTGTCTAGTTGAAGCTGATAATATTCAGCAGCCGATACGGCAGAGGCTATTGATTGATTATAGTATTCATCAGCTAAGTCAGCGTCATCATTCACAGTTTCGTTATAAGCAGTAGCATAGAGAGAATACAAATTCATATATAAAGCAGCGACAGTACCGGCAGTGTCATATGTAATTTCTTCTCCTTCAGCCGGTAAGGTTTGCGCGATATAGCTTTCATAAAGCTCTATCTGCTCCATGGTAGTCAGATCATCAGTATTAGCGCTCGGGCTGTCCGCAGCTCCCCAGACAGCAAAAGAGCCAACGAGACCAATGGCCAGCAGCACTACAACCACTATTAAAACTGTACGATGTTTGTACGTCGCATGACGTATTTTTTGCATGAACACAGGTTAGTCCTCCTAAAATGATACATCTAAATTCGGAGGCTAAGAGCCTCCGTGGTTAAATATATCATATTTTGTTAATCAAGGCAATCCCTACATATGCCATAGCATTCAAAGCGGCAGCTTTTCACCATCCCTGGGGCAGCAGTTAACACATCTTCACCGACCCAAGGGCCATCTTGAGCGAAATCATAAATTCTACCGCACTTCTCGCAAACGAAATGATAATGCGGATTAGGATTACCATCAAAGCGGCTCTGGCCTTTGCCATAATTGAGCTCTATAATTTTTTTATCTTCCAATAAGACCTGCAAGTTACGGTAAACAGTTCCCAAACTAATCTCAGGAATCCGTTTTCTTGCCTGTTCATAAATCCAGTCTGCGGTAGGATGAGTATCCGTAGAACAAAGGATCTCATAAACGACTGCTTTTTGTTTGGTCATCCTTTTTTGTTTCATTTTTCTCATCACCTAAATAATTTATCTTAATCAAAAACCCTAGGCTAATTCAAAAGCGAATCTGGTTCGTAATTTTCTACCACTTCCGGCATATGCCATAATTCCAACTTTTTGCTAAAAACTTCTTCCACATCAGAGATCAAATGAAAAAGCCGCCCCTCAGCAAATAAATAGTCACTAATGACAGGATTATTAACCAAAGAGAGGTATAATTTTTCAAAATCCTCTGTTTCCTCGGTTTGTTCTTCTCCCATCATTGCAGCCATACCTAAGGACATCTGACGTTGCCTCAATTCATTCAAAATCGTGCTTTGTTCATTATCAGCTTCAAGCTTTTCCCTCGCCTGAACGAACTGGATATATTCTGGACTTTTAACTAAAAGCTCTGCTAATAAAATCGCTTGTTTTTTGATCGTAGAACGATAGTCTTGTTTATTTTTTTTATCATGATCATCATGTATGTATGTCATCAGTATTCACATCCAATTTATCGCTATCAGTTATTATTATCCATTAACTCTATATAAAATTATTCTACATTAAACGCCTTTCCCCTGCCAACAGAAAAAAGTAAAAACAGGGAAAAGCACCCATCTTAGGGAGGCGCATATATTTTTAATATAAAGAAACCAGGAGGTGCAAAAATGATTCGTCATACTGTACAAAAAGGCGATAGCCTTTGGAAAATAGCAAAGATGCATGACGTCAGCCTCGAAGCCCTAATTGCAGCTAATCCCCAACTCACTGATCCTAATGTAATCATGGTTGGGAGCATCATCAATGTTCCAGAAATGTGGGGACACCATCCGTCAACTCCCAGCCAAGATGATACGCGCCCAGGCATAACCTACTGTGATAGTACCGGTGCCAGACCATGCATTTATGAAGCCAGAGCAAATGAAACACTCGAGCAAATCAGCCGCCAGTTTATGGTACCGCTAACTCAACTTCTCTACTACAATATGCGTTACGGCAAAAGAGAACCGCTAGTAGCAGGCAGCAGAGTAATTATCCCTGATGACTTAGGCCCATATCCAGATCTACCCGGCCATATTCATGATCGCCGTTACCGCAGATAACTATCGCAGATAAAATAAAACAGCCGCCCGGATCCGTGGCGGCTGTTTAACTACTACAATAATTATTGTTCAACAGCAGCATTCAAAGCAGCCATCAGGGCATCAACATCCATACCGTGCGCAACGGCGCCATCTTCAATGGTCTCAAAATGGGCCGCAGCACAACCAATACAACCCATACCCTGCTGCATCAAAACCTGAGCTGTTTGTGGCCATTTTTCAATAATTTCCATAATACCCATATCTTTAGTAATGGTAGCCATGCTATTTCCTCCTTACCTAAAATCAAAAATAATATTAACTAAAAGCACTCATTATATACAAGATATACAAGCAACTTACTAGTAATTGATCCTAGAGTAAGTATAACATAAAAGAAAAAAAATGCAATAGATTAAAAACACCTGGCCCCCATATTTTAAAATTCTAGCCAATAGAATACAATAAGCAAGTACAAAGGGAGCAAACAATCTTTCTTGCTTCTTGGCTATCGGTAAAGATGTTTTTAAAATTTTATTATTCTTGGCTTATCTGTAAAGGAAGAAAAGGTTGCTTCCGCATCCTGTAGGTAAAAAACCTGGGTATTACCATCGTCAGCTGCATATATCTTCTGTAATTCAGGATAATTATCCAACATGCTTCTTCTAGCCTCGATGCGGTCATCCTCAATAGCTTTTGCACATATTCTAACCCATTCATTACCGTCAAAAGCACAAATCTCAATTTTAGGATTAGTCATCATCTGCTTGGAAACATCTTTTATCTTCCCAGTTTGAATATATAATTTCTCATCAAAAAGATTAATAGTGCCAAAAGGACGTACCCGCGGTTGATCCCCATCCATTGTTGCGAGATAATAAGTTTGGCATCTTTTCAAAAAATCATAGACTTCTTGCATATTAAAACCTCCTTAATATATAAAATATTTCTTTATATATAAAATATTTCTTTGCACATCATCTAACTGCAAAATATTATAAAAAACATCAACAGTTTTTTCAACTAACGAGAAATAGCGCTTTTGAAATATGTGCGGTCAGCAAAACAAGATAGAACAAAACCCCCACTAGAATACTAGTGGGGGTTTTTGAAGCATGTTGTTAAATCAAATTGATTAAACAAGACCCTGAGCGATCATAGCATCAGCAACTTTGATGAAGCCGCCAATGTTAGCGCCTTTAACGTAATTGATCTTGTCTCCTTCTTTACCATATTTCACGCAGGTATCATGGATGTTCTTCATGATGAAGGAAAGTTTATTACCAACTTCTTCAGCGCTCCAACTAATATGCTCAGCATTCTGGCTCTGTTCCAAACCGGAAACAGCAACGCCACCAGCATTAGCAGCTTTACCAGGAGCAAAGGCGATAGTTTTAACAAGATAAGAAACAGCATCTGCGGTGCAGCCCATGTTAGAGGTCTCAACAACCATCTTGCAGCCATTAGCTACGAGGCCTTTAGCATCATCAAGGTTGAGCTCATTCTGGAAAGCGCACGGGAAAGCAATATCACATTTAGCATCCCAAGCTTTTTTACCAGGAATAAAGGTGACACCGGGGAATTTGTCTGCAAACGGAGCAACGATGTTCTTATTAGAAGCACGAAGATCGAGCATGTAGTCAACACCTTCAGGAGTCATACCATCTTTGATGTAGACATATCCGTCAGGACCAGAAATAGCAATAACTTTAGCGCCCAATTCAACTAATTTCTTGGCAGCGCCCCAAGCAACATTACCGAAACCAGAAAGAGCAACGGTCTTGCCTTCAATGGTATCGCCCATTTCAGCGAGCATATGCTGAGCAAAATAAACAGTACCGAAACCAGTAGCTTCTGGACGAATCAAGCTGCCGCCGAATTCGAGACCTTTACCAGTAAGAGTGCCAGTAAAATGATTGCGGATTCTCTTATATTGACCAAAGAGGTAACCGATTTCACGACCACCAACACCAACGTCACCAGCAGGAACGTCAGTCTCAGCGCCAATATGACGATAAAGTTCAGTCATGAAGGACTGGCAGAAACGCATAACTTCAGCATCAGATTTACCGGTAGGATCAAAGTTAGCGCCACCTTTGCCGCCGCCCATAGGAAGAGTGGTCAGGCTGTTTTTAAAGGTCTGTTCAAAACCCAAGAATTTCATCATGCTGAGGTTAACAGCCGGATGGAAGCGGAGACCGCCTTTGTATGGACCAATAGCGCTGTTGAACTGTACACGATAGCCGCGGTTAATCTGAATTTCGCCGTTGTCATCAACCCATGGAACACGGAAAGAAATAGCTCTTTCAGGCTCTACCATACGTTCAAGAACTTTGTATTCAACGTATTTGGGATTTTCGTTGAGGAAATCAGCCAGAGATTCAACAACTTCGCGAACTGCCTGCAGGAACTCAACTTCGCCAGGATTTTTGGCGGTTACGTCTGCCATAAACTTCTCTACATCAAAAGCCATTAAAAATTACCTCCCTTAATTTTCTGTGTTGTCCACAGTTATTGAGCAGGAATATAAAATAAAACACTTGACAAAAAGGCAAAAAAAATGGTTTTTCCCCTTTTTGCACCTATACTAATAATACATCCTTTGTATACAAAAAACAAGTACTTAACAAAATTTATTTACGAGATATTTTCACAATAAGTAAAAATATACTGATACCATAACGCCTTTTTGAAATAATTGTTTTGCCTATAAATTAAATTCCTCGCTTATTATTTGACTACTACATTATCCTCACCCATAAAGTTTTTCACTGAAGCAAGGATCTTTTTGTCCAAAGTAATGCCATTAATACCTGGAAACGGTTTATAAAGCCTAGTATCTGTATAAAATGCTTCCACAGGAACATGTCCTGGCGTAGAGGATAAATACTCTCTTAATTGATCATGGAGTTCAAAATCGGTCTGGCCAGGCATACGAATATAAAGCTTACATGGGGTCAGCACATCGCTAACCATCAACTCGACACTATTGCCATCAGCCTTGATCTTTCCTTTTACCAGAGCGATGGCCCCATCCATAATCATCCGCCGGCACTCAGCATATGCTTTAGGAAAAACAGTACAACGAATAGAAGCCTTGCTGTTTTCCAAATGGAAATTAGCCATCTGGTCACCTTTTTTGGTATACCGATTAACGACCGAACTGATTAATCCAGCACTGATGACCTCAGTATTATTACTAGTCTCAAAAAGTTGCTCGACCGGACAGCTGATCTTGCGGTTGACATACGGTTCATATACATCAAAGGGATGGCCGCTGACATAAAAGCCCAGCGTTTCTTTTTCCATATCAAGCAATTCTTTGACCGGGAATTCCCGGAGTTCTTCAATCTCTATAGTCGGGATAGTATCCTTAACATTAAACCCGAAATCAAATAAAGATAGTTGATCATCATTTTTATCAATAGACAGTCTTTTGCTAAAATCAAGAATCTTATCCATAGAAGCCAGCAAAGAAGCTCTATTAATCCCCAGACTATCAAAGGCTCCGCAGCGAATAAGATTTTCCAGCATCTTGCGGTTAAGGGAAATACGTTCGCAAAAATTGCTCACAGAGGTAAACTTGCCGCCAGCTTTTCGTTCTTCCACGATTTTGCGCACTGCCTCGCGGCCAACATTCTTGACGGCAGACATCGCATACCGGATATTACCATCCACTACGCTGAATTTTTCACCACTTTCATTAATATCCGGGGGTAAAATCTGGATGCCCATCTCTTTACTATGTTCAATATACTTAGGCAACTTATCCGGATCTCCCATAACGGAAGTCATGGTCGCAGCCATAAATTCTGCTGGATAATGAGCCTTAAGCCAGGCAGTACGATAAGAAACCAGCGCATAAGCAGCGCTATGGCTCTTATTGAATCCATAACCGCCAAAATATTTCAATAGCTCAAATACTTCAGCAGCAGTCTTTTTATCTACACCATGATCCACGCAGCCGCTGACGAAATCATCTTTAGCTTTCTCAATAATCTCCGGTTTTTTCTTACCCATAGCACGGCGCAACATATCAGCAGCACCAAGGGAGAAGCCTCCCATTACCTGCACGATCTGCATTACCTGCTCCTGATACAGAATAACGCCATAGGTCTCCTTGAGGATATCTTCCAGCAAGGGATGCATATATTTAACCTTTTTGGTACCATGCTTGCTGGCGATAAAATCATCAACCATACCGCTGCCCAGCGGACCAGGACGGTAAAGTGCTACCAAGGCGATGATATCTTCAAAACGCTCCGGCTTAAGATTACGGAGAATCTTACGCATACCATCACTTTCCAGCTGGAAAACGGCCACAGCATCGCCATCGCTCAACATATCAAAAGTTTTTTGATCTTCCAGCGAGATCTGGCTTAAATCAATATCCTCTCCACTGGTAGATTTAATATTTTCCAAGGCATCGTCGATCAAGGATAAAGTGCGTAGTCCCAATACATCCATTTTCACCAGTCCGCAGGCCTCTACTTGCTCTTTAGCGTACTGGGTGGTAACGCTGCCATCTTTGGGATCTTTCCACACTGGCATATAGCTGATCAGCTCATCCTGGGAAATAGCTACGCCCGCGGCATGCTTACCACAATGTGAAGGCATTCCTTGAATTTTATTAGCAATATCGAGCAGTTCCTTAGCCTCGGGATCAGTTTCATAGACCTCCCGCAACTCAGGACTGGCCTCCATGGCATCATGAATAGTTTTGATCTTCAAATCATCCGGCATTAATTTGACAATCCGGTCTACCTGAGAATAAGGCAAGTCCAGAACCCTGCCGACTGCACGCACCGCACCCTTGACCAACATAAAGTTGAAAGTGACGATTTGCGAGACATGGTCTTCGCCATACTTATGCACTAAATAGTCAACGACCTCACCACGCCGCACATCAGAAATATCGGTATCGATATCCGGAGGGGTAACGCGCTCTGGATTAAGAAAACGCTCAAACAGTAGATCATACTTAAGCGGATCAATATCAGTAATGCCTAAGCAATAGGCAACGATACTACCCGCCGCCGATCCGCGCCCAGGTCCTACAGAAATACCAGAAGTGCGGGCAAAATTAATCATATCCCAAACGATCAAAAAATACCCGGGGAAATCCATGGTTTCGATAATATTCAACTCATAATCCATTCTAGCTCTGATCTCAGGCGTAATCGGATTATAGCGGCGTTGCAATCCTTCTTCGCACAGTTGATGCAGATAGCTCTTCAGGTCATGCCCCTCTGGCACTACATAGTTAGGCATAAAGAGCTTATCAAATTGGAACTCCACGTTGCATTGGTCAGCAACATAAACGGTATTGGCCAGGGCCTCAGGGCAGTCAGGGAAAAGCTTTGTCATCTCCTCCTCGGTTTTAAGATAGAACTGGTCATTAGGGAAACGCATCCTGTTTTCATCACTACGGATTTTTCCCGTCTGAATACATAACAGGATATCATGCATATCAGCATCAGCGGCATCAACATAATGCAAGTCATTGGTAGCGACGGGCTTGATATCCAATTCCCGGGCAATCTGGATCAGCTGGGGATTGATACGCAATTCCTGCTCCAAGCCATGATTTTGCAGTTCTATATAAAAATTTTCACCGAATATATCTTTGTATTCTGCAGCTAAGTCGCGAGCACCCTCATAGTCGCCGGCGAGCAATAATTCCGGTATCTCACCAGCGATACAGGCCGACATACAAATCAGCCCTTCTGAATACTGGCGTAGCACTTCTTTATCAATGCGCGGTTTATAATAAAACCCCTCCAAAAAACCAATAGAAACGATTTTGCAGAGGTTTTTGTATCCCTGTTGGTTTTTAGCCAAGAGGATCAAATGGCAAGCACTATCTCCTTTACGTCCAGAACGGGACTTGCGGTCATTGCAAATATATACTTCACAGCCGATGATCGGCTTGATACCTTCTTGTTTGCATTTTTGATAGAAGCTGATAGCGCCATACATTACCCCGTGATCAGTAATGGCCAAAGCCGGCATGCCATAGGCTGCCGCGCGCTCTACCAAATCATTAATCCTGGCAGCTCCATCCAGAAGGCTGTATTCAGTATGGTTATGTAAATGAATAAAAGTCATGGTTTATTCCTCGTCTTCAACACTAGCCAAAAGCTTAAAACTTACTACTCCGCTTAATCATACCTTTTCCAACAAAGCTAAAACATTGCCCACCAGCAACGATCAAATGATCCACCACTGTTACGCCAACAGTTTTTAAAGCAATAATAATATCATTAGTCATATTTACGTCATGAGAAGATGGATCTGGATTTCCCCCAGGGTGATTATGGGCCAAAATCACATACTTGGTCTCGCGTACTAGTGCTTCTTTGAGTGCTGTTCTGGGATATACCCTTACCTCATCCAAGCTTCCCTGAGCCAATAATTTAGTCCGGATCAGCTGACACTGGCTGTTGAGGCAAATCATGTAAAATTCTTCCTGAGTTTTGCCAAAGAACAGGCTCCGAACATATTTTTCTCGATGCTCTTTATCCAATAGATATCGCTTTTCTGCACTAAGATCCTGCTCATATTTGCGGAGAAAGCCTGGCATCAGCGCCAATAAAGACGCAGCGTTTTTACCGATACCATCTACTTCCAACAGTTTATGGTAATCGGCGTTCAATACCGCCGAGTAAGAACCGAAATGATTGATCAGCCGATGAGCCAATTCATTGGTATCGCGGCGAGGAATAGCATAAAAAAGCAGTAATTCCAAGGCTTGGATATCAGATAGCTCATCTATCCCCGCTTCCAGGGCAGTCTTACGCAACCGTTGACGATGGCCGCTATGGATAGAGGGTGTTTTATCACTCCCAGGCATCACTGCCCACCTCCGAAATGCGTCTCAACTGTCTCTTGGAGGGCAGCTTCGTCAATCTGCCAATAACTAATATCGTTCAAAAGCATAAAATCGCCGTCAAGCGTTGCGCTTTCCAGTGTTTCAAGATCAACATCTGCTGCCAAAAAGGCCAAACGAATCATATCCAAGGTGCTTAAGTCAGTCTCCACAGCTCTATTAATGGCCGGCAATAGCTGCGGTAGTTTCCAATAACCATCATTTTCGACAAACTCGGTAACAATGGCTTTCATCAATGTCTGTTGCCTTGATACACGAGTGATGTCGCCCAAGGAATCCGCACGAAAACGGACATATTGCAAGGCTTTTTCCCCATCCAAACGCTGTACGCCAGCTTCGATATCGATCAAGCCATCATAGGTCTGATAATACATCCGCTTGTCCACTTCGATCTCTACACCACCGAGAGCGTCGATAACATCCTCAAAGCCGGCAAAATCGATCAAAACATAATAATCAATAGGGACATTCAACAACTCTTCCACCGTCTGCTTAAGTAAATCAATGCCACCATAAGCATAAGCATGGTTGATTTTATCATGCCCATATCCCTCAATGGCCACATAGGAATCACGCGGGATGGAAAGGAAAAACAAATCCTTAGTCTTAATATCTAGCGAAGCAACAATAATGGTATCTGCTCTGCCACTGCCAAGAATGCCTTCATTTTCATCTGAGCCAACTAAAAGAATATACAGCTTGTCCTCACTAGCCGTCATTTCAGCCGCTGTTGCAGCAGCACGGTCGGGAACTAAACTGGCTGGATTTTTCAACCATAAAAACCCCGCAATAAGTAAAACTGCCACCGCCACAACAATAATCAGGGGGCGAAGGCAGCCGCGTTTTTTCTTGCTTTTGTCTTTGTTAGTGCTGCTTTTCCCAGTCACTTTATTCTCCCAATATACCTATTTATTAATAATATTTATTATACCATATATTGTGCTTTGCGTCCACAATATTGTCTTTTTATTCTACAAAAAGCGGTCGAAGGTCATCCATGCCAACAAGAAAAGAATCTCTGCCCAAGCACAAGAGGCACCATAGCAAGCATCATCCAATCCGCCAACAGTACGCTGACGGTAAGTAGCAAAGATATATACCCCGAAAAAGGAGATCAAGATAGCCATATACAAAGATACCCGGCTAAAAGGAAGCACAAACAGCAGAGCTAACACAGAAGAAATGACAAAATCTTTGCGCTTAAAATTGCGATGCAGCCAGGCCGGGGGAATGGCATAAAAATAGTAAATGGTCCAACTCATCAACCAGCGGCTGATCACCGGAGCGGTGATAAAGGCAAAATTGCTAATATTCGGCGAGCGGAAATACCATAGATAGAGACAATATAGAGCCACTAGCCAAATAATACCCCAGGTCAGACCAGCTTTGCCAGTATTAAAACGCCGTTCCTTTTCAGCCACTTCTTCTTTATTTGCTTCTGGAGACGGAATAGTATCTGCCGCCATGTTCGGTGGGTAGAGCGGATCTATCGATAGCCCGTCCGCTACAGTAACAAGGTCGCGCAGCAGAAAAGCGCCTCCAAGAATAACGTTGAGGCCGACCATAACCGCTGCTGCGCCAGAGGATGGCATCACCTCAAGCAGAATTGAGGCTAGGTAAATCAGGGCACCGCATAATAACCCCAGCAAAGGCAGCAAACGCATTGCCTTAGGCAGGTCCTGCGGGTTACCCCTCATAATTACCGGAACGGGTATGCAGGTCAATTTTTTGATCAGCAACATAAAAAGCTTCATGAATCCTAGCTATTCCTCGCTTATATTATTACTGGTTTTGAGGTGCCATAATTGACGGGCGTAGGCGGATACCTGTTTATTCAAACGTCGATTTTCATTAAGCAACCGTTCCTGCTCAGCCCGACCATTGATTTGTGTCTGCTCAAGTAGAGTCATCATAATCCGTCTGCTCATCCGCAAACCAGAAATATCTTCCTCGAGCCGTCTGATCTTATCCTGATACATTTTTTCTAAATCTTTTTCCATTCTATCCCTCCTCTGGAGGTATTATATGTTGCCATGAGGGATATTATCATCAGGAACATGTTTCCCCAAAAGCTCTTCTCTTTTTTGCGCCAACAAAGACAGTTGCTTAACCGTAGTAATACGGCAGCCTAAAGAACGTACTCCCTGGATGTGAAAATCGGAACCACCGGTAGCCGGCAGCCGCAAACGGTGAGCAATCTGCAAATATTTGCGTACCGCTGCGAAGTTGTGATCCGGATGATAGACCTCGATACCGCCAAGTCCGGCCCTAGCCAATACCGAGATAAAGCCATCCGGCATACCTGTTATTCCTGGATGAGCCAAAACCGGGATACCATCGGCACTTAAGATTATTTCGATTGCTTCAAAGGGATCTAATTTACGTCTGGGAACATATCCTGGCATGCCCCTTCCCAGCCATTTATTGAAAGCCTCTTTGATATTACTGCAATAGCCGGCATCTACCATGGCCATAGCAATATGGGGACGGCCCAAGGAACCATTGGCTCCTGCAGAAGCCACAATTTGATCGGCATCTAAATCAAAACCTAAGCGTCCTAAACGAGCTACTATCTCATAGCAGCGCTGATAACGGGCATCCTGCATATCTTTGACTTGTTTATTGGCAGAAATTTTTTCGGGATCAAACCAATAGCCAAGGATATGCACATCCCTTTCATTTTGCTCCGAGGAAAATTCAATACCAGCGATCAAGGGAAAATCAATCTTTTTGGCCTTGGCGGCAGCCTCACTGATACCATCCACAGTATCATGATCAGTAAGAGCCATACCTAATAACCCCTGTTCTTTAGCCATCATCACTAAAGAGGCAGGGTCATTAGCGCCATCTGATGCTGTTGAATGAACATGCATATCAAACCCGGCCATAATTGCTCCCTCATTAATAAAATTTGCCTCATAGTAATAAAATGTTTACTCTTTAGTATATCACAAACTGGCAGAGGAAGGTAAAATTTTTCGCAAAAGATTCATGACGCTTTTCCCAGCGATATTGGCGATATCCTCTGTGGCCATACCTCTTTTGGCCAAAGTATCATAGAGCAGCGGTAGTTTTTCCAAACCATTGAGTTCAGCTACCGGAGTACAACCATCAAAATCGCTGCCAAGAGCCACATGACTACTGCCAACCAGGGTAACAGCATGCTCAATATGTTCGCAAAGACGTGTTAAATCTCCTGCTCCACCAAGAAAATC
>CALYAP010000042.1 GCA_944393575.1 uncultured Clostridia bacterium | reverse complement strand
ATAGCGGTATTGCTATCGCCAGCCGGCATGCTGTTGGCAGCGGAAATATCTTTGGCCAGCACAGAGACTACGCTATAAGGGCGGGGCGCTGGACGGATATAAGTTATTTTTGTTTTATCTGGTGGGTCATTGGGGTTTTTTAGGCTGACTTGAACCCAAGGTCGATAGTTTTTTTTCATTATCGCTCCTCCTATATATCCTTATACGCCACATTATGCAGGAGAAGTATCAAGTGTGCCAGGCCAGTCTGGGGTCAACTGCTGACGGTAATGCTGTTTTTCAACGAATGGTTGGGTTTGCTTTTTGAGACAGTTGTTAATGCTTTGCCGGCTATGTTAAACTGCTGGAGAAACAAAAAATAACGTGTAGTGGATTTCACTACACGTTAATGATTATACACTTTTATCTTCTTGGCAATGGCCAGTATTGTTGATCGCTACAGGATTAGATTTTGCGGGAAGCATCTAGACCTTGCAGGACGTATATTAAAAAGAATGCTTAATTGTTTTCTGACTCATAGCCAAAGAAGGTGAGTATACGGTCGAGCATGGTGCTGACCTCCGCCCGGGTGATATCTTCGTCGGGCATGAAATTGCCAGAGGCATTACCGGTGACTACTCCGGCATCTACTAACAGCTGTACTGCTGCCTGCAGCTCTGGATCAGCCTCTACCATATCTTTAAGCACGATCCCAGAGGATGGCAGATCCGGTAGTGCGGTGAACAAGGGGGCCAAAGACTGAGCTACCTCACGCCGCAGGGCGTTTTGCTCTGGCAGGAAGCTAGCTGTACCATCAGCATTGTTTTGGATCAACCCCGGGGCTATCATGTCTTTGCTTTGTAGCGTCAGCAGAGCGTCTAGATAATAGGCGCCGTCTGGAACGTCAATAAAGGGGCTTTCGGTCACTACCGGCGGATATTGTGGCAGACCAAGGTCTGTCATACCAGCTTCATTGGGGTGGAGTAATAGATAGGTGCGGTAAATCAACGAAACCATCTCAGCGCGGCTGATATTTTTCTCCGGACGGAAGGTATTGTCCGTATAACCGGTGATAACGCCTAGGGAAGTAAGGTTGCGGATATAGGCTTCAGCCCAATGACCAGTAATATCGAATAACTCGATCTGCGGCACGGTGGTGGTGATAATAAAACCGAGCTCACTATCAGCATAGGCACGGCTGACGGAAATCAGCTCATCTGCCGGCAGGTTAGTGCTGTTATTGTACTGGTCAAAGCGTACCGCGTAGGATACTCCTGCTTCTGTAGTATAGGTAATAATCCCTTCCTCTTGCAGCAGGGCGTAATATTCTTCCAGGCAGAGATCGTTCTTATACATATACTCAGCATGCGGTTCGCCGACATAACGAAAATGCCAGGGCTCGTAAATATAACCGGTGATCTCAGTCTTGTCCGCTGGATAACGGAGGATAAATCCGTATTTCCAGCTATTGGCAGCTAGCCATTGACCCACCGGTGTAGTACCGAAGCTATCGGTTAAACTGCTGCCATTGGCTGAAGTAGTAAAATCGATCGCCAGGCCGCTTTGATGTTCACTAGCGCCCGGTGCTGCCACTACTGTGCAAGCCAGTTCAACAGCATGTTCATAGCTATAGCCTAGGTTGCGGTAATATAAAATTTTATTATCATTGAGCATTTTCTGTGTGGCATAACTGCGGTAGCCGCTTTGGCCATAGATATCGGTCAGTCCCTCGGCCGCCATGGCATCAACCATTTCGCCGATGGCCGCTGCTGCCTCAGCCGTCATAGTGACATTGCCGCCCGCAGCCATATAATTGCTCAGCGGGGTCAATGAGGAAGGAACATAATCAGAGTCCAGCAGGTGCTGCTTATTGACTAGCATATGCCGGCAATTATCATCAGCTGAAGAGGCCAGAGCAGGGGTTACTGCTGCCAGAGTCATCAACAGCGCTAAAGAAGCGATCAAAAAGAGCTTTTTCATTTGGGAGCCTCCATATGTAGAAAAAACATATTAAGCAAATTTCATCATCATTATACTTATATGGCCATAGCTTGTCAATCTGTGACAGCATTTTTGGCAGGGCCGGGAGGTGGGAAAATAAACCAACAGAAAATAAAAATTTTTCCTAACTTTTTTTCAAAATCAGTATAAAAATACTTGAAAGAAATGCCCTATTAATGATATGATAAAGTGTGTTTTTTTTCATGGAACCGCCATGCTGATAACGCGATTTCTAAAAAGGCACTAGTGCTATCTTTATGATAGCTCGATCAATATACTCAATACATGGCAGGAGGTCGAAACAATGCATACTAAACTGTTTATTCCCGGCCCGGTAGAGGTTTTGCCAGAAGTGCTTGAAAAAATGGCTACCCCGATGATCGGCCACCGCAGCAAAGCTTGCGCTGAGCTGCAGAAGAACATCAGCGAAAAGGTACAGAAGGTTTTCTACACCAAGAACGTTATCGTTCTTTCCACCAGCTCCGGTTCTGGCTTGATGGAGTCTGCTATCCGCTGTTGTACCGGCAAACGGGCTGCTGTTTTCTCTATAGGCTCTTTTGGCGACCGTTGGTATAAAATGGCTAAGACCAATGGTAAGGAAGCTGATATCTTTCGGGTCCCGGACGGACAGGCTACCCCTCCCGCCGATGTTGACGCTGCCTTAGCTACTGGTAAATATGATCTGGTCACTATCACCCATAATGAGACCAGCACCGGCGTAATGAATCCTATCGCCGAGATCGCCGCTGTGATCAAGAAATATCCGGATGTCGTTTTCTGCGTTGATACCGTCAGCTCCATGGGCGGCACCTATATCCCAGTTGATGAGCTGGGCATCGATTTCTGCATCACTTCTTCCCAGAAATGCCTGGGCCTGCCACCCGGAATGTCCATCGCTTCTGTTTCTGAGAAGGCCTATGAGCGCGCTAAAACCGTGGAGAACCGCGGTCTCTACTTCGACATCGTTTCTCTCTATGAGAAAGCGCAGAAGAAGTATCAGTACCCCTCCACTCCTTCTATTTCCCATATGTTTGCGCTCGACTATCAGCTCGACCGCATCTTGGCTGAAGGTCTGGAGAACCGCTTCGCCCGTCATATCGAGATGGCTGAATACACCCGCGACTGGGCTCGCAAATACTTCGCCATCTTCCCAGATGAGCGTTATCTCTCCAATACTCTCACCACCGTTACCAATACCCGCGGCATCAGCGTAGCTGATCTTAATGCTGAGCTGGCCAAACGAGGCTTCAATATTAGCAATGGCTATGGCGATCTGAAGGAGAAAACCTTCCGCATCGCCCATATGGCAGATTGCACTCTCGCTGAGGTCAAAGAAGTTACCGACGCCATCGTCGATATCCTCGGCCTCTAATCCCGATAAATCCCGGCTCCTGGCCGGATGAATAAGCTAATGCTTAAGGAGAATCTCATATGATCAGAATACTCGCTTCCGACGGCATGCAAGCAGACGCCGTCAAAGCTCTCGAAGCCAAAGGCTTCGAAGTTACCCAACAGTTTTATGAACCAGACCAGTTGGCCGAAGAGGTCAAAAATTACGACGTTATGGTCGTCCGCTCTGCTACCAAGGTCCGCCAGCCCATCATTGATGCTGCGCTCGAGACCGGCAGATTGAAACTGGTCATCCGCGGCGGCGTCGGCGTTGATAATATCGATTGCGCCTATGCTGAAGCCAAAGGCATTAAAGTCACCAATACCCCCCGTTCTTCCTCCGCATCAGTCGCTGAGCTGGCCTTGGCTCATATGTTTGCCTTGGCCCGCTTCGTCGGCATCAGCAATGTTACCATGCGTAACGGAGAGTGGAACAAGAAGAAATACGAGGGCGTTGAGCTCAATGGCAAAACCCTCGGCCTGATCGGTATGGGCCGCATCTCTCAGGAGCTGGCCAAACGCGCCTGCGCTCTGGGCATGGATGTCATCTATACCGATATCCTGGGTAAGATCCCGGATGTCACCTATGAATACACCACTCAGGAAGATGTGCTCAAACGCGCTGATTTCGTCTCGCTGCATATCCCGGCTTCTCCTGATGGAAAGCCGGTTATCACCGCAGCAGACTTGGCGCTGATGAAGCCCACTGCCTATATCATCAATACCGCCCGCGGCGGCCTCATCGATGAGGACGCTCTCTGCGATGCGCTGGATAATGGCAAGCTGGCCGGTGCGGCTCTCGATGTTTACCCCAGCGAGCCGCCCAAGAATGAGCGCTTGCTCAAAAATCCGCTGCTCTCGCTGACCCCGCATATCGGCGGCTCCACCAAGGAAGCCCAGAAACGCATCGGCGCCGAGATCGTGGAGATTATCACCGAGTTTTTTGCTTAACACTTGCATACCATGATAGGCGGCCACCCAAGGCCGCCTATCTTATTTCTGGCTTTGCGCCTATTTACACTTATTTCTACCTATATTATTAAACACAATTATTAAACACATTCCTACCCACACTTAAGGAGAATCAATTATGGCTAAAGTTAGACCCTTCCGGGCTGTGCGCCCCACTCCGGAGCTGGCGGAGAAAGTCGCCGCGCTCCCCTATGATGTTATGAGCTCTGCCGAGGCCCGCCAGATGGCTGCCGGCAACCCCTATTCCTTCCTCCATGTCGATAAGGCGGAGATCGACCTGCCTGAGGATACCGATATCTATGCTGATATCGTCTACCAGACTGCGGCCGACCGCCTGCATCAGATGATCGCCGACGGCGTCTTCATTCGTGAGGAAAAGCCCTGCTTTTATGTTTACCGCCAGATCATGAACGGCCGCACCCAGACCGGTATTGTCGGCTGCGCTTCTATCGATGATTATTTCAACAATGTCATCCGCAAGCACGAGCTGACCCGCGCCGATAAAGAAGAGGACCGCTGCAAGCATGTCGACCGCTGCGATGC
>CALYAP010000041.1 GCA_944393575.1 uncultured Clostridia bacterium | reverse complement strand
AGCCATTTCTATAACTAAGCACCTTTTCACTCATCGTTTATCTTGACTCTTTTATAAAATAATTATCCTAACACATATCTCTGCATTCCATACACAAAAACCACCGCTTTTTGACGGTGGTTTTTATTTCTATCTCTTTTTTATCAGCTGCCTACTCTTTTTCCTCTTCTGCCGCTGATACATCTTCACACGCACAGTTACCTGCGTCTTTTGCTTTCTGCTCTGAATCCTCGATGGTGTTGCTATGTTGCTTTTGGAGACGCTGCTTCGCTTCTGCCACACTTTCTCCTTCATGGGTCAGATAACGGCCGACAAAAGCATCTTCTATTTTATTATAGCGACCCACGACAGCGTCTTCTACCTTATTATAGCCACCAACGACAGTATCTTCTATTTTTTCCATCGCTCCCGTAAGTTTATTGGCTATTTTTTCATTGGTCTGTATTATTTTATCTTTTACCATTTGTTTCATCCTTTCTTTTTTATTTTTGCTAATTATCATTGCTACGCCTAGGCAAAAAACAAAGAGACAAACAACTGCGCCGGTCAATATATTCATTATTCTCGCCTGGCTCTCCGGCATAGAACCAAAAGAAGCAAGCATCGACTGTTGCAGCGTCAAAATAGATACCGCTACTTCAGCATAGCCAATATTGCGGATAGCTGCCAGCAAAGGAGATGGATCTTTGCCACGTTTCACAGCATGTATGATGGCCAAAGTGATTTTATAAAAAGTATAGGTAGCGATAGTAATCATCAGGATCTCATCATGTGCTATAGCAATTTTTTGCGCTAGGCTGATATAAATTACACCGCTTAAAAGCAAACTTAATATTAGTAACAAAACACCTATTAACCTCATCAGAAAGTACTCCGTACGGATAGCCTCTGCACCACTCCGGCGGTCACAGATAACTGCCGAAAAACGCATAATGCCTAAAATGGTATAGTAACCGCACATCGTGATAAACCACAAAGATAAATTGATTACACCAATTACACCATGGTAAAAAGCGTATAAAAGATTTACGCCAAACCCTACGCTGGCAGTTAGAATTACGCGGTAGCGATGTTCTTCGATGATCCTTTTGCCCAGAGGCCTTTTTTGGATATGATTAATGATGTTTTGTTTTATCTTCACTCTTTAATACCTTTGATAACTGGTATCAAGGATAGCAGAACTGCTATGCCAACAACCCCGAGTACTATTCCCACAACCATTTGTCCCCATACCATGCTCAGACACATGCCTGCACCTAAAACCAATGACCCGACAATGCCCAGCACAGCAATGAAAATAGTTCTGCCGGAAATATGAATAGGCTCTTTATGCTCCATTTTTCTCCATACTACCAAAGTGATAATCCCTAATAGCAGCCCTACACAGCCACAGATAATCCCGGGGACAAATGCCTCCCATTCTGGGATCAACGCCATGCATATACCCAGGGCGAATAATACTCCACTCACTGTACCCAATACCATTGCGGTTAAACTGCTCTTTTTCATTACCAGATAACACCTCCTGAATTCTTATCCTATTTCTTTTTCCCTTAGCACCTCACGGCAGTACCATTTATCGAATCTTCATTGGCTTAGCTGAGATTGCCGATAAACTTAACTACTGTCCGCTTCCAGATTCTAGTTGAACCTTCAGCCTTTGTCAGCTATATTTCAGCCAAACGTTGCTTGTGCTTGTTCCAACAGATACACCGCTTTTTTATCAATTTTTTCAGCCAATTATTAAAGCAACTGTTGTTGTTTTAATACAAACATAGTATAATACTTAATAATACGCCTAAGCAATCACCAATTTTCCTACAAGTGTTGGAATAATAAAAGAGGGAGCTTATGAACATTGCTAATAACCAACGTCGACGCGACTCCATAGCACGCATTGAAAAAGCCTTTATCCACCTATTACAAACAAAGGAGATCAATAAGATCTCTGTTTCTGAAATTTGTAAAGAATGCGGATTAAACCGGAGCACTTTTTATGCCAACTATGCAGATATTTATGACCTAGCCGATAAAGTAAGAAAAAAACTAGAGACAGAAGTAAGTAGCCTTTATGAGAATGAAGTGACCCAGAAATTCAATAGTAATGATTACTTAAAATTGCTCCGTCATATCTATGATAATCAGCTGTTCTACCGCACCTATTTCAAACTTGGATATGATGCCCAACCTCAGATCCATCTCTATGACAGCAATCAGGCCCAGCATTACTTTAACAATAAGCATATCGAATACCATATCGAGTTTTTTAAAAGTGGCTTCAATGCCATTGTAAAAATGTGGCTCGCAGGAGGTTGCCAAGAAACGCCGGAAGAGATGGATGAAATCATCCGCAGTGAATACCAAGGTCGTTATTAAATTTATATTTCTAACATACCGTCGCCTGCTCAATATTACCGCGCTATAAATTCTAAACCTTTCTTTCTACTCACATTCCATTACCCTTTATTTCTTTTCCCTTTCCTCTCATAGCTCTTTTCTACGGCAAAAATAATACCACCCCTTACAAGGATGGCTTTTTCTTTGTTATTCGTTGTGATAGAATATAGATGATAACAAAGGAGGTAATCATTATGCTAACAACAGGTTTGGCGCATATAGCCATTTTAACTACAGATCTTGAGAACTCTATCTCCTGGTATGAGAAACTGGGCGGCCAGTGCTATGCCAAAGGAGAGGTAGAAAAGCCTACCGGGACCAACCACCTGGCTATGGTTCGTTTACCAGGAGTCGACCTTGAGCTGATCGAGCCTGGAGATGGGACTCCAGTAGAGCCTGCAGGAGGAGTCATCCCCCATTTTGCTCTGGAGACCGATGATCTCGATGCCTCGATCAGTCAGCTGCGAGAGTTGGGTGTTGATAGCTTTCGTACCGAACAGCCAGTTGAGCTTCCGGGCCTCTTTGGCGGCCTGCGCAATATTTTCTTTACCGGCCCCAGCGGTGAACTGATCGAGCTGCTTCAGCATCTCTAAGCCCATTCAGACAGCACGGTGTAACTCTGTGTCCTTATCTATAGGGTATCCCATGATATTCTAAATTGCAAAATGCTATCTTGACTAATGCCGGCCAGCACGGATTTATTTATCACACATCACTTTTATCCGACGCCCCTATTGGGGCGTTTTTTCTTGTACTACTTTTTACCTTTTGCCTATACCGATCAAATATCCATCCATAACGCTTCTCCACACATTAACAAACCACTGTCCTCTCATTAGACAGTGGTTTTATTATCTCTTTCTGTTATTCCCGGCGGCTAGTTTTCGCTTTCAAGCAGCGGCAGCCATAACTATCAGTTTCTATTCATCAGCTATTCCCATTTTTCATAAAATTTGCGCCGCAGTCTGTAAAGGGTGGCTGCAGAGATAAAATGATCAGTGGCAATACGTTCTACGGAATACTGTCCAGCTTTAGTCAAAACTTCAAACAGAGCGCCAGCATAAGCTCCTCCCAATTCAAGGCAAAGCTGCTCAATTTTATTTTGTATTTCCGGTGGCTGCTGGCTAAAAGTTACGCAGGTGAAATAGATATATCCCTGGGTATTATAGGGCAGCTTCACCCCACGTAGCTTGCGAAACATCCGCTATTCCTCCTCGTTCATCTTCCCGCCTCTCATAATGCTGCATCTGAATACAAAAATACTTGTTTTCTGTAATTAACCCCACTTGGCCTTGGAATCAATTTTTATCATAACTTGACATAAAGCTTGTCCATATCACCAGTGGCAAAATTTTATCCCTTAGATACTCCTGTTTACTTTTACTGCAAAGTTATCTATTGGCAGGGCAACAAGCAAATGCTAACTTCTGATGGTATCAGTCTTTTCTTTATCCCCTTATTTAAGGCCCGTCCATTATGCCAGTATTGTGGACGGGGCTAATCCAAACCACAAGTATAATTCACTGCGAATTGTCCGCAACAGCTTCATTCTCATAGCTACCACCGCAATAAGGACAGCCTAAAACCTCCTCATAGACAGGGTATCCGAAATATTCCCCTCGGCTCTCACGCCATAATACTGGGGTCTCAAAACGCCCGCCACAGCATTGACATATATACATTTATTCCACCTCCGGAAGCAGTTCATAGCCATATTTACTAATCTGTTCTAACGCTTTTGCATAACTCATCTGACTGCACCAATGATGCCCATAAATAGCAAACATTTTGTAACGGGCCTGGTCGTAATCACCACGTATAGGCTGGATCTTTGCCTTCAAGGGATGATCAACACCAAAAGTAAAAAACCAGACAAATCCCTCACTGTCTGGCAATTGATAGTCATTATGCATGGTCTATGCCTCCTAAAGCAAAAGCCCACTAGTCACCCACCAAGCAACACCAAAAACCAGAGCAAAAATTATAATAAAGATAAAGGCCCAACGACGTTCATGGATAAATAATAAAGCGCTAAAAAGTGGACGGAACCAACGTTGGGGCTGCCGTTGATACCATGGACGGTGTGTCCGTCTATTTACTGAAGAATGTGGTGTTGATTGAGAAACCCGCTGCCATACTTTTACGGTATCCTGTAGTGTTACGGGATTCCGAACAGTACGAGACTCCGGCCAGATACCACGTTCATTAGATAAACACCATCTATCAATCTCTTCTCTAGCTACTGTTCTCATTATTGTCGCTCTTCCTTCCTCAAATAACACTGATCCTTACTTGTCGCTAGGAAAATATTTGCGTTTGTCACAAAAGGTACCTAATAACTCTATATTAAGTAGATCGTTAATGTGATACAGCTCCCACATTATCTGTGTTACTGAATTAGATATAAAAACATAACATTACCATAGTAAAATAAACCTTCTTTTGATAGCTCCGCTGTATCGGGCCATACCATATTTCCTCCCATACCGCGGAGCTAAGCTTTTACAACCATCGCCAATGATACCCTAGGGAGCTGTCACATTTGCGGTTGCAGGCGTCTACTATGTATTGTGATCGCCCTCCTAATTGTTCAGCAGCTTCCTTGGCGGAGGCATAACATTTACCATCCTCTAATCTCATTACCGGTTGCTCACAAAGAAATCCCCGCTTAGGCTCAGGACGATAATATTTTTGTTTATCATGTTCATTCTGGGCACTAGTTTTATAAAAAGGGCATTGCTTGGTGGCACAAAGAACTTCGCTTAAAGCATTACAATAGTTCCTTGCTTCATTCCAGGCAAAACAATCTCGTTTGATTTGGTCCATTATAGCTCTCCTCTTTTCCCTGCGTAGTCAGCCGTTACCCTCCCCGCTACATCTCCTGCATATAAGAATTCATCAGCATTCTGCAAAGGCAAACAGCGAGTAGGGTGCGGCTCCCGCAGTTATAATTAATCCTGATTTCAGATGCCAAACACCTATATTCATGGTTTAAGCATCTCCAAGGGGGAGCCATGGCTGCATTTATCATTGCGAAAATATATAACTTGTCCATACAATCAGCAGAAAAAGCTGTTACATACTTCCGCTGACCTCTCTTGTCCTCCGGCTTTAGCTACCCCAGTTAAACCGGAGGGCTATTTTGTTCGCTAAAGAAAATAAACTTGCCAGCGAAAATGCTGTTAAGCAAAGTCAAAGTTAGCTCCGTAGCAAGCCTTTTTTTCAACTCATAGGACAAATCGCAAGTACGAATGGGTTCATTATGCAGATAAATGTATGTTTCGCCGGTCAAGGGTGGCCTTTTTTTGGCCATATGCTCACTCCTTAAGCCCTTTCTTTTAATATATTCCGGCACTAACCAATTATTGCCAAAAACTACTGCAGTTTTTAGCAGTCTATTCACCACTAAGCCTCATATCATATTAAATAATTGATATACTTAACTTTTGTTTCGTTTACGAAACATCAGGTGCAAAAAAAATATCTTGCGGATTTACCTGATAATGAAAACAAAAAGCATCTATTTCATTACGGTAGAAATCACTAGTTCCCTTAATCTTCCGATAAAGTGTAACTTTATTAATGCCCATTACTTTAGCCGCATCATCATATGTTTCCCCGTAATTTTTAATTGCTTGATTAAATAATAAACGATCAAACATTTCCCCACCCCCTCGTTTCGTTTACGAAACAAATATACCAAATATTTCCATTATTGTCAACTCTTTTACGCAACTTTTTATTAAAAAAATTATTTTTGATTGCTTTTTCGCAACTTTCATGTTATTATTTATCGTGGAGGGATAATGGTATGGACTTTAAAGATACGATCAAAGCACGTCGCAAAGAGCTAGGGCTTACTTTAGAAGAAGTTGGCCAAATAGTCGGCGTAAGCAAGACGACCATTCAACGCTGGGAGAGTGGCGAAATTAAAAACCAACGCCGCGACAAAATAGTTAAGCTAGCTCAGGCATTACAAACGACTCCAGCTCAATTAATGGGCTGGGCTGAAACAGATACGGATCTGTCTTCATCATTGCCGCAATCTAATCCGAATGTCAATGGACAGCTAGAAAATCTCTTCCATGAAATCCAACAACTACCACCAGACCAACAAAAAAACTTTCTTAAAATGATGCGGGCGGCATTGATACTTTTTCTTGAGCAAGAAGAAGACGAAAATAGTTAATAAATCGCTGTTGCTCATCATCAGTCAATACAGAAAAAATTAATCTAATTTCAGCAAATTCTTTTTGTAAACTACAATCATCATAGCATCTATTCCGCATAGAACTATTTTCATTATTCAGACTAGTAACATTTTTGCAGTCAATATTCATTGAGTGGCCTCCTCATTCGTTCTATGGCGGAATGTTTACCCTTATTATATCGAACATTTGTTCTAAAATCAAGCTATAATATTCCGACAAATTTAGTCATTGCTACAATATATTTAATAAATAAAAATTATGTACTAATATTATGATTTAATAATATTCTAATATCATAATAATACTACCATGAATAATTTATCCTTAGCACGAGAAACTTGTCGAAAATATCAATAATTTTATTTTTTATCGGAACGCATGAATATTTTCTGGATATTAATGCAACTTTTACAGAAAAACTGACACCCCAAGGATGACTTTCCACTTGCAACTAAAATCCCTCCCTAAATTTGGAGTTCATCGCCCATGGAAAAAAATCCCCCTCGCTTAGGAGCCTGCTATATCCGCGTCTCCACAGAGGAACAGGCTGAATATTCCCCAGCAAGCCAGCTACATGAGATACAAGAGTTTGCAGCGCGAAATAATATCACGCTTCTTAACAGCCATATCTACATTGATAGCGGCATCTCCGGACGTAAGGATAACCGACCTGCCTTTCAGCAGATGATTGCTGCTGCAAAAGGAAACCCTCGTCCTTTCGACGTGGTACTGGTCTACAAATATTCCCGCTTTGCCCGTGACCGTGAAAACAGCATCGTCTATAAAAATATTCTTCGCAAGCAGTGCGGCATCTCAGTACTATCCGTCAAAGAGCCGATTGACGATAGCGATAAGATGTCCATATTGATGGAATCAGTAATCGAAGCCATGGATGAGTTCTATTCGGTCAACCTTTCTGAAGATGTGCGCCGTACTCAGAAAGAAAAGCACCTGCGTGGCGAATTGCAAAGTATTCCCTCTTTTGGCTATAGAGTAGAAAATAACCATTTGGTTCCCAGAGATGATGAGGCTCCCATAGTCCATGAAATCTTCTCTAGCTTTATTGCCGGTGTTGGCTACTACGCTATTGCTCGCCATCTTAATGAACTTGGCATCCGCACTCACCGGGGCAATAAGTTCGAAAATCGTACCGTTGAATACATCATTCACAACCCTGTCTATATCGGCAAGCTGCGCCGTATGCCGGCTGGAAAAGCCAACCGCGATTACGACAACCCGCAACTGATGATTGTCGACGGCCAACATCAGGCATTGATCGATGACTATACCTGGCAGGCAGCGCAGCAGCGCGCTAAGGAAATCAAGGCGATCTGCCGTCCTTATTATAAACCAGCTAGCAGCAAAAAATCCTGGCTTTCCGGACTGCTCTACTGTGCTTCTTGTGGCAGCAAGATGGTCAGCGGCGGAGCCAAGGCCGGTTTTGTCTGCGGTGCCTATAGCAAAGGAGCTTGCCCTGTACGCAACAATCTTCACCAAGATACTGCGGAGTCTTTTGTCGTGAAATTATTGAAGAATGACCTAGCCAATCCAGAAGCCATTCATTATTCAAATTCTACTGCCGCCAAAAAAACAGATGAAAAGGCGATCTTAGAATCTCAAATAGAACGTCTGAATAAAAAAATCTTGCGTCTTCGAGAAGCATATCTCTCCGGTATTGAGGATGCTGAGACTTATGCCACAACCAAACTCTCCATTGAACAGGAGATTACTGCAGCCAAACAACAACTGGCGAATATTCCGCAACCCCTGTCCCCTGATGATGAAAACGAACAAATCCGTTCTATTATCGCTGATGCTGTTTCGGTAATCAGCGATCCTGCTTATAGCACAGCCCAAAAAAATACGGCTGCAGAAAAAATTATTGAAAAAATAATCTATGATAGCCGCGCCAATACTCTTCAACTATACTACCGTCTCTTTTGGGATTAAGAGTTATCAAACATTTTTTAGTCTAATTTCATGTGCAAATGTTATCTGGGGGACCAGATGGAGAATTGTCTGCTGCTTTAAGATACTTGAATCAACGTTTTACTATGCCTACTAACAATACTAAAGCTATCGTTACCGATATTGGCACCGAAGAGTTAGCGCACTTAGAAATCATCGCTACTCTATGCTATAAATTAACTAAAGACGCAGATAAAGAGCAGCTATTTGCCGGAGGATTTGATCCAGCATTCGTCGAGCATGGCAAAGCCCTCTATTATCAAGATGCTACTGGCAACCCCTGGACAGCTTCCTATATTCAAGCAAAAGATGACCCCATTACCGACTTAACTGAAGATATGGCTGCCGAACAAAAAGCCAGAACAGCCTACAATCATCTTCTTGATTTAACCGATGACCCGGGAGTTATTGATACCCTGCGTTTTCTCAGACAACGGGAAATTGTTCATTATCAACGCTTCGGAGAAGCCTTGGTCCAGGTACAAGAGAATTATGCCTGCAAGAAAGTTTTCTAAAAAACATTAATTGATCCAATATCTAATGAAAATAAAAAGACTACCTTTCAATCAGGTAGTCTTTTTATTAGCAGCATAACACTACTTAGCTTTCTTTTTGGAAAAGAAATGTGCTAAAACCAAACAGATAATAATGCCAAGACCAAAGGGAATCAGCAATAAAAAGGCCGTACTTGCTGGTGCGCTGAATTCACCATACTGGACGCCGTATAACATAATAGTATAATTATAAGTTACTACAACACACATAACAGCAAGTAAAATAACGGCAAAAACAATAAAAAGAATGCTTAAATTACGATATCTATTCATCACTTTACACCTCTCAAAAAGTAGCACATCTACAGTAACAATACCTCCTTCGCCAAAAGGAATAAGAAGTAATAAACTAAAATACCTGCGGCATCTAAACGGAAAAATCAAGAGATGTTTATATGTTCATTGATAGAGAATAAAACAAGCATCATAACATCCCATCGCTATACCATTTGCGTCATATATATGTCCAACATACATAAACAAATGCTAACAGTCTTGCTAATTTTTCTAGAAAGCAGATACCCAATAATATTTAGTTGATGGATTAGATAACAACAATTCTTTTTTACTATAGATTTTTCTCTAAACTCCGTTTACTTCTTACATAACACTATACTATAATTATGCGCTAAATTCTATCAACTAACTATAAAATCTACAATACATGAGCATAAAACTGTTAATTTAGGTAGTTTACATCAAATAAAAACAAAAGGCCAAAGCAAATATGGGTTTTCATCTCTAATATAATGGTAGTTCACCTGATATGCCTTTACAGCATACAATATAACATGGTCTTCGACCATTATCAAATAATTAGCTTCTCGTTCATTGATTAAAATTTGTAAGGAGGTATTATGAAAAAGCTAGCAAAGATTTTCAGCAAAGGATTTTTGACCATTTTTTTGGTCATAGCCGCTTGTTTTTGTTTTAGTTCGCCTAGCCTAGCCTTTGGCCCCTCCAATGATATTATTCTTAATGGCATTGATATCAGCGATTGGCAGGGGGATATTGATTTCAATGCGGTAAAAGAATCTGGCATTGATATCGTCTACATCAAGGCTGGCCAAGGTGGATATGAAGATCAGCTGTTGGAGAGTAATTATAATAAGGCTAAAGCGGCTGGCCTTAATATCGGCTTTTACTATTATTTAACAGCAACAAATACCGAGCAGGCCAAAGCCCAGGCTAATAATTTTGCCGAAATTTTACAGGGTAAAGATACTGATAGCCTGCCGGCGATGGATTTTGAGAGCTTTGGCAGCTTGAGTCAACAGGAAATCAACGAAATAGCTATAACATTTATGGAAACTCTGGCTCAAGCTACTGGCAAAACCCCTATCATTTATAGCGATCTCTATAATGCCAGGGATCTTTTTGACGCTCAGCTGGCAGCATATCCGCTCTGGATAGCTGAATATGGACCTAGCTCCCCAGGAGATCCCGGTAAATGGGATTCATGGGTAGGTTTTCAATATAGCAGCAGCGGTTCAGTGCCGGGCATCAACGGTAATGTTGATCTAGATAAGTTTACTGCTGATGCATTGATTAAAATAGACGGTTTTGTGGATATTGCTGATAGCTGGGCAGAAGAAGATATCGTCTTTATGGTTAAGGAAAAATTGATGGATGGCACTTCATCTTTGCTATTTAGCCCAGATTTAGCACTCAACCGAGCGATGATGGTCACTATCCTCTGGCGCATAGAGGGACAGCCGACAACTACTACCGAGATCCCCTTTACTGATGTGACTACAGGGGAATACTACACCGAAGCAGTTGGCTGGGCCTATGACAATAATATAGTGGAAGGCACCAGCAGTGATCTTTTCTCCCCTGCACTAGCTGCAAGCAGGGAGCAACTGGCCACCATTCTCTACCGTTATAGCGAATACAAAGGCTATGATACGAGTATCAATGGTAGCCTTGATGAATTTACTGATGCAGATCAAGTTTCTGCTTATGCTATAACTCCAATGGAATGGGCAGTAGGGACAAAATTGATTCTTGGGGAAGATAATCTATTGGAGCCACAAAGGATAACAACAAGAGCACAGGCAGCCGCCATCTTTCATCGCTTTATTGAAAACATAGCTCAATAGTAAAAGGCGCCTCTAAAAAGAGGCGCCTTTTCTTGATCGGCCTTAAAACAATAACATAAACTATAAGCTATAAAGGTCGTGGGTATTTAAATCTATTTTATTATCTCCAACCAAATTTCTCTTTCTGTATCTTTTTTATAATCATGGGAATTGCTTGCCTCCACAATATCATAGTAAGCCCAATGAAGAATATCTACATCGGCAAACCGCTCTAATTGATGTGGATAAACATCAATAAAGTCATGATCAGCATTACGTGCTAGCATCCTATTGACAATAACGGCAACCTCTGAACGGGTAATATTTTGCTCTGGTTTGAAAGTACCGTCTGAGTAACCAGTAATCCAGCCATATTCGACAGCACCGATCACATAATCATAATACCAAGCATCTTTGGTGATATCGCTAAAAATATTTTCTCCACCAGTGTTCATATGAGAAAACCGCATTGCTATTGCAACAAATTCTGCCCGAGTGATATCCGCATTAGGAGCAAACTGGTCACTGTTAATGCCGGTAATGATCTTTAATGATGCCAGTACATTAACTGCTTGTGAATACCAGGCAGCAGCATCAACATCAACAAATTGCTTAGTGGTAATGATCTCCTTATCTTCGAGCAGATTATAAAACATCTGAGCCGCCTCCGCTCTAGTCATATTGCGCTCCGGCCCAAAGGTACCATCAGGATAACCATTTAGGTATTTAATATGCTCGTTAGTATTAAGCCAACCGCTAATACCGCTCTTATCCGGAGAAATAATATCTGGAGCAAAAACAGCCTCTATAGTATGCGAACTGGTAATATCATTAAAAGTATAGCGGCTTATAGCGCCGATGCTCTGGCCGTCTATGAGCACATCAGCGATCTTATAGCCCTCTTGAGGAACAATGGCAAAAGTTTTGCTATGGCCATCAGCTACGCGGACTTTACCACTAGGTTCGACTGTGCCCCCTTCATTAGCAGAAACAGTAATTGTATGCCAAGTAGTATCAACACCGGTATAAACCCATTTACCATAAAGAGTAGTGTTATCAACCAGTATGGTGCCATCAGTAAAGAGCTTTTGACATTTAGGGTCTGTGTACCAGCCGCTGAAACGATATTTTTCACTAGTGATAGGCGCTGCAGCCGCTATATAAGGGCTGCCCTTGTCAATGATTTCTTGGTCAGGCAGTACAGCATCGGTTGGGTTGGCAGAGCTAATCCATTGATAAGTGACAGTAATTTGCTCTATTGGAGTCTCGGCAGTAAATATTGCCCAGTTCCCCAAGGAAAATCCATCTTGGTATTGATAACTCTGCAACGTGCTACCGTCTTGAAAAATTGAGATAGTATTATCCATTGTATAATGCCACTGATACTTAGCTACGGCGTCAGAAGCAAAAGCATTAGTAAACACATCCATCCCAGGAAAAGCCTCAGCTGCCGGTAAAGTATACCAGATAGCCTGAGCCCCATCGAGTACTAGATCATCAGTGAGGGCATTTCCCTCGGCGTTCTGCCCCCAAAAGGCACCTAGTTTGCTGTTGTTAGGATTAAATAACCATATCAAGCCAGTCTCTCTACCAATTGTCAAAGAATTGATATCAGTAGCAGCTCCTTCATAACCATAGCCGACACCCAGAGCCTGCGAATAAGCTCCACCATAGGCGATGATGGTCCCGCTGCTATTAAGGGTAATGGAGCCACAGCTTAACACTCCAGAATAGCCGCTAGTATCTCCACCAGCGCCAATGCCAGCGCCATATCGACTACCATAGGCGGTCACATCAGCCTCTCCTTCAATAATGATTTCTGTAGAGCGTCCACAACCACCGCCACCAATAGCAGCAGCTGCACCATAAGCAATAGCTGTTATCTTAGCATCACCGCCGATATGAATAGATCCACTCGATCCATTATCACCACCGCCGATACCAGCTCCTGCCCAAACATCATCCACGCCACCAGTAGCAGTAATATTCCCACCAGAAATCTCTATGCTACCACTAGCACCATTGACACTACCGCCGATACCAGCAGCGCTAGTGCCACCTTGAGCTTTAACCGTACCTGCAGTTATTTCAATAGTCAAATCGTCTGAAAAAGTAGCAGACGAGCTATCAGAAGACCCTGCGCCAATACCAGCAGCACCACAAAATCCATTATAATCTGACCCACCGGTAGCTTCAATCATTCCATCATTGATAACAATGCGTCCAGAATACATCCACTCGGATTCAACTCCACCTCCACCAATACCGGCGCCAGCACCATAATTATAATTCGCTGCCTGGCCACCATAAGCAAAAATTTTACCACCGGCTACTGTGATCTGGCCAAAATCGCCGCCCTCCTGATGCACAGCGCTATCGCCAAATCCATCACCGCCAATACCAGCACCAGCACCATATTGACTAGTAGCTTTACCACCAATGACCGTCAATGAGCCAGAGCCACTCAACACCAATTGAGCAGAATTAGCTGCATCATAGCTGCCATCACTTCCCCAAGCTGCAGCAACAGAAATACCAGCAAAGCCATTACCCCCAGTTAGCTTGTTCGTTCCCTGAATAGATAAATTAACTATAGCGCTAGCATTCACCTTAATAGCGGACTGCTCTGAAGCCAGAATAGTGATATTATCAATAGTAATATCATGACTGCCCCCAGTTACTATGATACTATTGGCAGCACTTCCAGTCCCTGACTGGATAATCAGATATCCATCTGGATTATGCTCCCCGTTAGTATCACCTACCGAAT
>CALYAP010000040.1 GCA_944393575.1 uncultured Clostridia bacterium | reverse complement strand
TGTCAAGTATTTCTGACTGAAAACAGGCTTTTGTGACCTAAAAAGGCCTTTTTTATTTGATTTTTCTATAAATGAGGTTTTTGACAAAAGTTTTACAAATTTTTAGCAAATCAGTGTTATATTGTTGGTTTGACTCTATTTTCGCTGTATAATTGCTTATTCCTCTTTATCTACTGTTGCTTTATTATCTATTTTGGTTTGGTCGGTTTTTTCTGTATCCGGCATATCAGATCCTGTTGGTTTGTCTTCAGTAGCTTTCATAGTCTCAGTAACTGACTCGGTTGAATGCTCCTGGGGGTCGAGAACTACCGGAACAAACATTTTAGCTATCTTGCTCTTACCGCGGTTTTTAACGTGGAAGTAGCCGATGATGCTAAACACAACGGCACCGATCAGATTAACGATCAGATCCTTCATGGTATCGATAAGCCCGATATCCAAATAGCCTCCCAGCCCCAGGGCCTCGCCATTGAGATATACTTCATTGATACCGCTGATAGTGATCGGGATATTGCTGCGAGTGGGGTCCAGCATCACTGAGGTGATATGGTGGACGATGGTGTCCTTTTGCATATCTTTATTGAAGAGTGTATCGATGCTGAATTCGAAGATTTCCCACAGGGCGCCGATGGTCATAGAAAAACAAAAGGCAACGAAAGCCAGGCATAGCGGGGAAAGGTTGAAACTGATCCGCTTATTTTTATTGAGAATATCCACCATAGCAAAGCCTACCGCAGCGTAGATGAATCCGCTGATAGTATGCAGTATGGTATCCCAGTGGGGGACATTGACATAATAGCTCTGCATTTCGCCTAAGATCTCAGCGGCAAAGATGAAGAGTACTAGGGTAATCTCCAATGCAGAGGGGATATCAATGCCAAACTTATGTTCCACTAGAACTGGAAGCATTAGCAGGATCAAGGTCAGAATGCAGGTAAACATATTTTCATAGTTGCCTTCAATGATCGCATGGATCATGATAGCGATCACCAATAGGCGAACTATGGTATAGACGGCGATGGTTGCTCTGGTCTCCGGTACTGGACGCAATCTTTCGATCCAGGTTAAGGGACCTCGCTTAGTTTTTTTCCCCATTGGTCCTCTTCTTTCTCTTTTTTTGTTATTCTAGCATATTTAGCGGGATTTGTCTCTATCCTTTTGCCAAAAGCTACATAATAGACAAATCAGTTGTTTTGTGCTATACTCCAAACGAATGGCTATTATGGTAATGAAAGGGAGCAGCGTAATGGAACATCAGGACCATAAATTTGATTGCATGATCTGTGGCAGTCCCTTGGTTTATACTGCAGCTAGCGAAAAAAAGAAATGCGCTATTTGCGGCAATGTATATGAAACTAATTGCACTTGCGAGCAGGGGCACTATATCTGCGATAAGTGTCATTCCAAACCAGGATTGGTAGTTATAACCGCCGAAGCCTTGCGGACAGAAAGCACAAATCCTATCGAGATCGCCATGAAAATGATGGACGATGAACATATCCATATGCATGGTCCGGAACATCATTATTTGGTACCAGCAGCATTATTAGCTGCTTATTATAATGCTGGCGGTACTATTGGCAATTGGTCGCTGGCAGATAGTTTGGGTACAGCTCAGCTACGTGCCTCCCAAGTTCCCGGAGGGGTATGCGGTTCTTGGGGATGCTGCGGCGCTGCAGTTGGTGCAGGGATTTTTGCCAGCATTATCGCCAGCGCTACTTCTATGTCTGATGAGGCCTGGGGGCTATGTAACCGCATTACCGCTAAATGTCTGGATATTATTGGCAAGAACGGCGGACCACGCTGCTGCAAACGTGATTCTTTTCTAGCTATTGGAGTAATGGTGAACTATGTAGCTGAGCATTTTGGCATCACCATGGGCAAGCCATCTAATATTGTATGTCATTATCATCAATATAACCGGGCTTGCCGTCAGGAAAAATGCCCCTTTTTCCCCCGTTAGCTATGGTGAGCATACCGCTAATAATATGATACCCTTTATAAAAGAGAAGACCTCCCAGTATTGGCGAGGTCTTTATTGTTAGTATAAAGCCGGATGGTTTTTGGTTGTCTACTATAATATATAGTAATTTGGCAAAGTCGTTTTTGAATATCTGCGCTAAGAAAAGCAGTTCAATATCAGTAATGAATCTCTTAGCGCCATCCTTTGGATTATCTATTCCTCTGCTGTTTTGGCCCGGGTCATCAAAGCGCGCATAGCTTCCTGTAGGGAGCCGTTTTCGTAGAGGATCTTATATAGCTGTTCGGTAATAGGCATGACCACTTGGTACTTTTGAGCTAATTTATAGGTAGCTTGCGTGGCATAGACTCCTTCTACCACCATAGAGGTTTCTTCTACCACCTGATGCCATGGCTTGCCGCGGCCGATCTCCCAGCCGGCACGGAAATTGCGGCTATGGGTAGAAGTGCAGGTGACTATCAAATCCCCCAAGCCTGCCAGGCCGGAGAAGGTTTCTGCTTTAGCTCCCATAGCGACGCCCAGCCGCTTGGTTTCTGCCAACCCCCGGGTCATCAAAGCTGCGCGAGCATTATCGCCCAATTCCAGCCCCTCGAGAATTCCTGCTCCCAGCGCGATGATATTTTTGACTGCGCCGCCAACCTCAACTCCTATTTGGTCGGTATTTTGATAAACGCGGAAGCTATCGTTCATAAAAACATCTTGAGCTTCCTGCAGTAAAGCAGCATCATCTCCAGCTATTACTACGGTTGTGGGAAGATTAAGCGCCACTTCTTCCGCATGGCTAGGGCCAGAAAGGGTCAGCACCGGATGGCCCGGTATGAGTTCTCTGATTACTTCTGAAAGTCGTTTTTGGCTGTTAGGCGCAAAGCCTTTGGCAACGTTGACGATAACCGTACCTGGGTCAATATATGGGACAATAGCAGCGGCATTTTCTGGTACAGCATTGGATGGCACAGCAAAAATGAGGTAGTCTATACCAGATGTCATCTCGTAGCCGCTACCGATTTCCATCTCAGCCGGCAACTCAATGCCAGGCAGAAAAAGTTTATTCTCCCGGTCATGGCGCAATTGTGCTGCTTTTTCTTCTGTTCTATTCCAGAGCTTTACTTGATGTCCGTTGCGGGCTAGCAAGCAGGCTAGAGCAGTACCCCAGCTACCGGCCCCCAGAACTGTTATGCGCATAATCATATCTCCTGACTATGGTTCAGTTTTTTCTGCGGAAAGATCGTCCTTCAGTCCCTGCTTTAATATTGCGGAAGTTTTCACGGTGACGCCAGCAGACAAGGAAGGCGATGATAATAAAGATGATAGTACATATTAATGGCTGATGAGTAAAGATGGAGATAAAGGGCATCAACGCTGTTCCGCAGCAAGAGCCTAAGGAGACATATCCAGTAGCTAGCATAACAATAAACCATAGGCTGATACAGAACAGCGCATAAAGCGGATACATCGCTAACGCTACCCCAAAGGCTGTAGAGACACCCTTGCCTCCTTTGAAGTTGAGCCAAATAGGGAATAAATGGCCGATAAAGGCAGCAAATCCGGCAACTATGGCTAAATCACGGCTAATAGCCATTCCTACCAGAGTAGGAATAGCTCCTTTAGCCATATCCATCAGGAAGACCAGCACTCCTGTGCCCCGGCCGGCAGCGCGGATAGTATTAGTAGCGCCAATATTGCCTGAGCCGATTTGGCGGATATCAGTGCCTTTTTTGAGTTTGACTACTATGTAGGCTGATGGGATTGATCCCAGCAGATAACCGCCGATTATCAAAATGACCCATGCTAACCATGTCATAATTTTGACCTCCGAGATTGGCCCTTATCGCCAGGGCTGTTTATTGTTCTTCCTGTTCACGCTTACGCCAGAGTAGAGAAATAGGCGTACCGGCAAAACCAAAGGCCTCGCGAATCTTGTTTTCCAGATAGCGGGCGTAGGAAAAATGCATTATCTCTGGATTATTAAGGAAGATGACTATTTTAGGCGGTTTGACTCCTACCTGGGTGGCATAGAGCACTTTTAGCCTTCTGCCTTTATCAGTGGGCGGTGGATTCAGCGCTATTGCTTCGCGTAGCACTTCATTCAACTGCGCAGTAGTTAATCTGCGGCTATGCTGCTCGGAAATAAAATCTACCAAGGGTAAAATTTTGCTGCAGCGCTGACCAGTCTTAGCTGAGACAAACAGGGTCAAGGCATATGAGGCAAAGGCCAACTCCTCTTTGATGTCTTCTTCGAATTTGGCCATGGTATTGGTTTCTTTTTCTGGCAGATCCCATTTATTGACTACGATCAGCAGGCCTTTTCCTGCTTCATGGGCATAGCCAGCAATTTTTTTATCCATCTCAATGATTCCGGCAGAGGCATCGATTACCAGCACCGCCACATCGCAACGGTCAATGGCATTGAGGGAGCGACTGACGCTATAATGCTCTGCTGGCTCATTAATCCTTCCTTTACGCCGCATACCAGCGGTGTCGATGATCACATATTCCTGGCCATCCTTGACCAGCACGGTATCGATAGCGTCCCTGGTGGTGCCGGGCATATCCGAAACGATAACTCTTTCTTGGCCTAAAAGCCGGTTGACCAGTGAGCTTTTCCCCACATTAGGCCGGCCAATAAAAGCGATATTGATGCGGTCGCCTTCCTCCTCATTGGTATTAGCAGGAGGAAAATGAGCTATTACTGCATCAAGCAGATCGCCTATATTCAGCGCATGGGTAGCGGATACGGGGATCGGTTCCCCCAGGGAAAGGGAATAAAAGTCATACATGGGCAACAGCTTTTCCGGATCGGAAAAATCATCGGCCTTGTTAACTGCCAGAACTACTGGTTTTCCGCTGCGGCGGAGCAGTTCGGCAACATCTTCGTCATCAGCCGTTAGTCCATCGGTGATATCGACGACAAAAATAATCACCGCTGCCTCCTCTATGGCCAGTTGCGCCTGCTGTTTAACTTTGCCATAGATCAGCCCTTCTTCGGTATTGAATTTAATGCCGCCCGTATCGATGAGGGTGAATTCCCTATCCAGCCATTCGGCATCACGGTAGAGGCGGTCGCGAGTAATACCGGGTGTGTCTTCCACTATAGCATGGCGGGCACCGATTATCCTGTTGAAAAGGGTAGATTTACCGACATTTTCTCTACCCACTATGGCTACGATTGGTTTTGACATATCTCCTCCGCTAAATTCATGTTGGCAGCTGCGTGCCTATGCCTTGTTTAATCGCTATTATCGCTAAAAAGTGCTTTAAGCAAATCTGCTGGATGTGGTCCTACAATATCAATAGGTGTTTCTAGCTTGTTAGATAGTTGACTGACTGTCATATCGTCAAGAAAAATATCTTCATCGAATTTGAGCATATTCGACGGGATCAATAGGCGTTGATATTGCCCTTTGTCTATGGCATGGAGCAAACAGGTTCCAGTGATGAGGCCAGTGGCAGTCACTGTTGGCCCATAAAAGATATTGGGTACCTCTACCAGAGTAATATCGCTACCACTCCGTTGATTGATTTCATTAATAATATCCCTGATGACCGCGGCGCCATTGGTGCCGGTGGCTACTGCTGTTCCTGCGGCAACCGGGTGTTGCGGTACCTGGTCTTTGATATCTTGCCAGCGTTTAAGGAAGAGTGCCGCCATGCCTACGCCGTTTTCAATTTGGGCGAAATCTTCATAGTGATCTGCTGGCGGAAAAGGGCGCCCTGCCTTGATATAGAGTTCATCAGCGGCAAAGACCAGCCTGCTACCTAATTTTTGTAGGTATTGCTCTTGGCGGGTTTCGATATCATCAATCAGTTGGCCAGCTTCTTCTGGTGTAAATAAGCGCAATTGAGGATTACGCTGATATTTGGTAATACCCACTGGTACCACGGCGATAGAGAGCACGCCGCCTTCCGGTGTTTCCAATAAGCGGTTGCTATCCAAAGCCAGATTAGCCAGGCTATCTAAGGTCTTTTCCAGGTGTTCGCCATCATTAATATCAGGACACAGTACGATCTGGGTATGCAGACGGCAGCCCATAGAAATCAAACGCTGTAAAGTAAGCAATATCTCCGCTGGTTTTTTCCTCCCCAGCATTTGCTGACGCAATAGCGGGTCCACAGTATGTACGGAAATATAGAGTGGAGAAAGGCGCATCTGGGCGATCCGTTGATAATCCTCTTCGCGCAGGTTAGTGCAGGTAATAAAATTGCCTTCCATAAAACTCATCCGGTAGTCGTCATCTTTGAGTAGCAAGGAAGGACGGGGATTGGGTTGTAATTGATCGATAAAGCAAAAAAGACAGTGATTAGCACAGGAACGGATGCGGTCAAAAACATTGGCTGCAAAAATAAGGCCGATCTGTTCGTCCTCATATTTGTCGACTGAGCAGAGCCATAGTTCTCCATTAGCCTTTTCAATGGTCAGCTCCAGATATTCACCGTCCTCGTAATAGTTATAATCAATGAGGTCATTGACTGGATTATCATTGATAGCGACCAGGGTATCACCAGGTTCAATACCGATCTCTTCTGCGATGCTGCCCGGTACGATCCCTGCTATTTTACCGCCCATTAGTTCCTCCATCTGCAAGTATGATGATTGTTGTCAATGATGAATGCCTAAAGCCCCATCTTGTTATTATTATCTATCATTCCACGTGATTAGTCAACTGCCGCTGTTTAAAATAGTCAATAATGCGGATAATTAACCATGCTCCAGCAGTGATTAGGCTAAAGAGATTGAAAAAAGGCAGCCCCATTTCTCCATTGCCCGCTAGCGTCCAGACGAGTCCGGCTGTTTCTACACCTATAGCTGCTGATACCAGGGCAGAACGGTATTCAGCAGTGGCAGCAGCGAGTATAGCGGAGATGATCAGGACAGCCAGTCCGCTGTAAGCAGTATATTGATCGAGCTGCCATAACAGGCCGCTTTGGATGACAATAAGCAGTCCGGCGATGATGATAGCAGCAGCTACTGCGCGCCATTGATTGCGTCTGGGCAGGAGAAAAAAGAGCCAAATCCCAAAGCCCAATACAAAGAGACCGCCTAGGTTGAAATAGTATTCTCCCAGTAGGAGATCGATATAGGATAATACGATAGCTACTAATAACAGGATAACTGCTGATAGCCGGTTTAACCGCCAGGCTTTGAGCTTATCTCCCCAGGAACCAAGGATCAGCCAAATCGCTAGGGCCGGGGGCAAAATAAGACCGAATGGCAAAACTATCACCTCTTTGGTGATAATTTTGCCATAAGTGTCAGTTCTTATTCATTTAGATGCGGTTTAACAGCTGCTTTGCTTTATGACACTTGTTCAAATTGGCTGTTATAGAGATCCGCATAGAAGCCTCCTTGGGACAATAAGTTTTCATGGGTGCCGCTTTCGATGATATCGCCATCTTTCATTACCAGAATCAAATCGGCATTTTTGATGGTTGAGAGACGATGGGCAATGATAAAAGAGGTCCTTCCCTGTGTCAGTTTATCCATTGCCTGTTGGATCTGAATCTCGGTTCTGGTATCGACAGAGCTGGTCGCTTCGTCGAGGATCAGCATTGGCGCATTCTCAATCATCGCCCGAGCAATCGTCAACAACTGTTTTTGTCCGGCGGAGAGATTCGCATGATCGTTTAAGATGGTGTTATATCCATCAGGGAGTGTCTGGATAAAATGGTGGATACCAACGGCCTTGCAGGCTTCTTCTACCTGTTCGTCAGTAATGCCTTCCTTACAGTAAATGACGTTTTCCTTGATCGTTCCCTCAAAGAGCCAGGTGTCTTGGAGGACCATACAGAAGAGATCATGGACATTTTCTCTGGTCAGTTTACTAGTCGGTACTCCGTCGATCCGGATTTCACCGCTATCTAGCTCATAGAAACGCATCAGCAAATTGACTATGGTAGTTTTACCAGCTCCGGTAGGACCAACGATAGCAATTTTTTGCCCTGGTTGAGCTACCGCAGAAAAGTCTTTGATAATTGGCTTATCTGGATTATAACCAAAACGGATATGGTCAAATTCAACGTATCCTTTAGCATTATCCAGGTGCTCTTGTTTATCGCTTTCATCAGCCAACTCTTCTTCGGATAAGAATTCGAAGACACGCTCACTGGCAGCAGCAGTACTTTGCAAGGTGGTAGCTGCCTGGGCCAATTGAGAAAGTGGCTGGGTGAAGAGACGAATATAAATCATGAAGGCAACGATGACGCCGAATGATATGGTGCCATTGATCGCCATCGCAGCGCCAATGACGCAAACCACGACATAACCCAAGTTACCGATGAAGTTCATGATTGGCATCATCAGGCCAGACATAAACTGAGATTTCCAGGCGCAGGTATAGAGACGGTTATTGATTACTTCAAAGGTTTTGCTGGCAGCGTTTTCACCATTATAGGCTTTGACAACATCATGACCTGCATAGATTTCTTCAATATGGCCATTGATAGCGCCTAGCTCATTTTGTTGCTGCAGAAAGTACTTTTGGGAACGGGAGATAATGAACGTCATTAGGATAAAGCCGATAATGGTAGCGCCAACGCCAGCTAAAGCCATGATCCAGTTGGTATAAAACATCATAAATAAGGCGCCGATGAACATTGTCACGGAAGAGATGAGTGTTCCTAGGCTTTGGTTTAAAGTCATACCAATAGTATCAACGTCATTGGTAACACGAGAAAGGATATCACCATAGCTATTGCTATCGAAATACTTCAGGGGTAGGAGATTAATTTTAGTTGAGATATCGCTGCGCAGTCTCCTCGTAATTTTTTGAGAGACAGTGGCCATGATAAAGCCTTGGATATAATTGAAAAGCAAACCTAATCCATAAAGAATGGCAAGAAAGGCAGCGATACTGATGACTGCATCTAGATCAATGTTCCCGGTCAGCCCTTCTGTGATTAGATCGGTCATATCCGAAAGCTTATCTGGCCCGATCAGATTAAAGATAGTACCAGTGATGGCTAGTACCAAGGCAACAATAATCGCTGGCAGATAACGTTTACAGTAAGCTGCTAACTGGCGGATCGCTTTGCCAAAGTCGTTAGCTTTTTCTCCTGTTGACTGTCTCATTCCCCCAGGGCCATGCGAAGGACGGTTATTGTTTGCAGCCTGGCTGCCGATAGTATAATCATTGTTTTTAGGCATACTCTAACTCCTCCTTCGAAAGTTGTGATTCTGCTATTTCCCGATAAACATCACAGGTTTTCAGCAGTTCATGATGCTTACCATGGCCGACAACACGTCCTTTATCAATAACAAGGATTTGATCAGCATCTTTGATAGTACCGATGCGTTGGGCAACGATCAATGTGGTGACGCCGGCAGTTTCCTTTTTGAGCTCAGAACGCAGGATACGGTCAGTTTTATAATCCAGTGCTGAGAAGGAATCATCAAAGATATATATTTCTGGTTGTCTACAAATAGCCCTGGCAATCGATAACCGCTGTTTTTGCCCGCCAGAGAGGTTGGACCCCCCTTGAGCAACTGGAGCATCATATTTCTCCTCTTTTTTGTTGACAAATTCTGTGGCTTGGGCTATTTCTACAGCCTTAATGATATCGTCTGCATCAGTCTCCGCCCGTCCATTATCACCATAAGCAACATTAGAAGCAATGGTACCGCTAAACATAACGGATTTTTGCGGCACATAGCCGATTTTATTGCGCAGGGCTTTCTGAGTATATTCTTTGACATTAATCCCATCGATCAGCACTTCGCCTTCTGTGGCATCATAAAAACGGGGCACCAGGTTGATTAGGGTGCTTTTTCCGCTACCCGTAGAGCCGATGAAGGCAATAGTCTCTCCATGATGAGCGGTAAAATTGATATCTTGGAGAACATATTCAGCGGCATCCGGATATTTAAAGCTGACATGACGAAATTCGATTTCACCGCGCTCATAGAGCTCGGAATCAGTTTTATCGCCATCGATGATTTTGGCTGGGGTATCGAGTACCTCTAAGATACGTTTAGCAGAAACGCTAGCACGAGGCATGATAAGGAAAATGATCGTTAGCATCATGAAAGACATGATCACCTGTACAGCATAGGAAGAGAAGACGACCATATTGGAAAAAAGCGTCATTTTATCGGCCAGTGCTGACACATTATTGATCAGGATAGCGCCGATCCAATAGATCGCCAACGTTAATCCGGACATGATGAAAGTCATACCGGGCTGCATAATTGCCATGATTCTGTTGGCGAAGAGGTGGGTATTGGTCAACTCATCATTGGCTTTGGCAAATTTTTTCTCTTGGTATTCTTCGGCATTATAGGCTCTGACAACACGGATACCAGTAAGATTTTCTCTGGTGACACGGTTAAGATTATCGGTTAGCCTTTGAATGATTCTGAATTTAGGCATGGCAAAGAGGATAATGACAGTCAGCATGAGCATCAATATCACTACTGCGCACCCGGTAGCTGCGGTCCATTCCCAGCCCTTGCCGGCTATCTTGCAAACTGCCCATACAGCCATAATCGGCGCCCTAAGCAAGGCCTGCATACCGATTGCTATCACCATTTGCACCTGGGTAATATCATTGGTAGAACGGGTGATCAGGCTGGCAGTAGAAAAGCCGCCAATTTCTTCCATAGAAAAAGAAAGAACTTTATTGAAAACATTAGATCTTAATCTTTGGGCTAGACCGGCAGCTATCTTAGCCGCAAAAAAGCCTACCACAAATGCTGATATGAGGCTGCCTAATGCACAGAGCAGCATAGAAACGCCTTCTGCGATAATATCGCTGAGTGCGCTGCCTTCGGTTTGTACCAAAGTGGTTATTTCTGACATATAATCTGGAATTTTTAACTCCAACCATACTTGGCCTACGATAAAGAGCAGGCTACAGCAGATCATTAACCATTCTTGCTTACGTAGATATTTTAAGATCCTAAGCATAACTACACTCCTTTCAGTAACGGAGACCAGTATAGAACCTTTTTCTCAACTAAAACTCACCCCAAGCTCAACTGAAACTCAATTACAGTGTTTTTTGGCTGAACTTCAGTTGAAATTTTTAGTTGGTTTTGTCGCTAAGCGTTGAGACAAGCTTGGGTAATGCTGCTTATTTATGGTATAATGCTTTCAGGAGGTGAGGCTAATGTTTAATATCTTAGTGGTTGAAGATGATCAAGAGCTGCGGGAATTGTTCTGTACAGTTCTCCGAGAGAACGGCTATCATCCACTGGAGGCAGGTGATGGTGCAGCAGCCTTAGAGGTGCTGGATAAGGAGTATATAGACCTGATTATCTCCGATATTATGATGCCGAATATTGATGGCTATACGCTGATACGCGAATTACGCGAAGCCAACTATATGATGCCGATCCTGATGATTACTGCTAAAGATAGCGCTAGTGATAAACAGGCCTGTTTCCGTGCCGGTATTGACGACTATATGGTCAAGCCTATCGATGTCAATGAGATGATTTGGCGAGTGGAGGCGCTATTGCGCCGTTCCAAAATCATCAGCGAAAGAAAGCTAAAGCTAGGAGACACCGTTTTTGATTACGATTCGCTCACCGTATCCTCTAGTCATCAGCAAGAAGAAATTTTGCCGCAGAAAGAATTTTATCTTATTTATAAATTGGCTTCATCTCCTAACCGTATCTTCACCCGCCGGCAACTGATGGATGAAATTTGGGGTATGGATACAGATACCGATACCCATACTCTGGATGTGCATATCAATAGACTGCGGGAAAGATTTCGCAATAATCCTGATTTTGAGATCGTCACCGTGCGTGGCTTGGGCTATAAGGTGGTGCGTAAATGAGAAAAAGACATTTACTTAAGGGACGGCCACCGGCTAAAATCATTGTTGTCTTTTCTGTGGTCGTTTTTGTGATTGCTACTTTGACGATGTTTTTCACCGGGGCGATCTCGGCCTTGTTGTTTCATCTGGAAGTTTTGGGCGAACTAAATATTTTGCTTAATGTCGTCTTTCTCTGCGTGCTCAGTATTATTTTGAGTACTATCCTGGCCAGGATGCTCGGTACTGCTATTTTAAGACCGATTTCAGCAATTAATGAAGCCACTAAAGCTATGGCCAAAGGTGACTTCAGCGTGCGTATGAATGAAGACGTCCCTGCTTCAGAGATTAGCGAAATGGCACATAATTTTAATATTATGGCTGAGGAATTGGAACGTACCGAAACATTTAGTAATGATTTTATCAGCAATGTTTCTCATGAGTTTAATACCCCGCTTTCAGCTATTGAGGGCTATGCTACTTTATTGCAAAACAAAAATTTAGAAGAGGAAAAAAGGCAAGTGTATATCGCCAAAATCCTCTTCAATGTCAAACGCCTTTCTTCGCTTACTGGCAATATTTTGCAGCTTTCCCGTTTGGAAAATCAACAAATCATGCCTGTCAAAACCAGCTATCAGCTCGATGAGCAGCTACGAGAAACAGTAATTCTTTTCGAGGAACAGTGGAGCGCTAAAAATATCCAGCTCGATATCGATTTGGAGAACGTCGTTTATTATGGCAGTTGTGATCTATTGGCCCAAGTATGGCAAAATATTTTTGGCAATGCGGTTAAATTCAGCCCGGAAAATGGCACTATCCGGGTGATCCTCCGTCAGGAGGATAATCATGTCAGAGTATCGATTGCTGATAATGGACCGGGCATGAGCCCAGAGGTTCAGCAGCGGATTTTTGAGAAATTTTATCAGGGGGATAACTCTCATTCTGGTGAAGGTAATGGACTGGGGTTGACCCTGGCCAAGCGGATAGTTGATCTTTGCGGTGGTCAAATTATTATTTCCAGCAAAGAGAATAAGGGCACTGCTTTCCATATTATTCTTCCTGTAGAAACGCCAAACTAGCTAAAGTTTCTGGTGATACTTATTGATACTGCTTATAAAAATGGTCCAGCATTTATGCTGGACCATTTTTAGTAGGAACCTTGGTGGTATAAGTTATTGATCTGGGTAAAATCAGTATCGCTATATTGGTATTGTGGCTGATAGCGAAACAGTGTTAGGGCTGCACTACGCAGGATACGCTCCATATCAGCATTTTCCTGCTCTGTTTTCAGCGGCGCTACTCCGTCATCAAACTCGATAACACATACTATATTTAATGAATCTGCCTCGCAGATAGCAAAGTCCAGATACTTGTCCTGCATTTTAGCCAGTAGTGCATAAGTTATCCTACTTTCGGGAGAGGCATAGACTAAGTTTTGAATCCGCATTTTGGGAAAAACAACTAACGACGGATCCAGATATTGGTTCAGTGCCCGGTAAAAAGTGGTCTCCTCGGGCGTGAGGGGATTATTCCGTTTTTCATATGGCCATTGCGCCATGGCGTCGAGCGGGTTATTTTGTTTTTTGGAGCGATAAACGCTTAGCCCTACCATAATGGCAAAAAAGAGCAGAGGAATGATAAATTGCATAATTGATCTCCTGATAGCCCAGCTTTCTATCTGCATGATACAATTTTTGTTCTGTGATGTCAAATAATGCTTGACATTAATATTATACGAATGTATAATGGTGGCGTAATACACATGTGTATAATGATGGAGGGCAAGTAATGAAAGATAAAGAGGGAAAGATTAAAAAGCTTCCTGATGGAGAGCTGGAGGTAATGCTGGTTATCTGGCGTGCCCGGGAGCCGATTTCCGCTTCAGCTATCCTTCAAGAACTAGATGGCCAGCGTAGCTGGGCGTTATCTTCTTTAATGACGGTTTTGTCACGCCTTAGTTGTAAGGGGTTCGTCCATTGTGAAAAGCAGGGCAGAAACAATCTTTATTCTGCATTGATCAGCGAAGAAGAGTATAAACGCGAAGAAGGCAGCGCTTTTTTCCGCAAGCTCTATCATAATTCCCTAACTGATCTGGTCAATTCACTTTATAGTTCCAAATCGATCGATGAAAACGATTTGGAAGAACTTCGTAGTTTTCTGGATGAGCTAGAAGGAGAAACAAAACAATGAGCTCTCTATTTAGCACAATTTTGGAGATATCGCTGGCAGTGGGGATCATTATTTTATTGATAGTGATTCTTTCTCCCTGGATGGACAAAAAGTTCACCCATAAGTGGAAATATTACTTGTGGTTGGTTTTAGCAGTGCGCCTTTTGATACCTTTTCAGATAACGATACCTCAGACGACTGCCGAGGTGGACACTACTCATCTTTCCGCTGTGCAGATAACAGTTCCTGATGCTGTGACTAGACCTTTGGGAACGGTATTGGGTAGTGCTGCCGCCAATGAGCAGGAGCCTACCAATGGGGTAGCTGAACCAACTGCGCCTGTCAATGCCGGGATAGCTGCTGATCAGGCCACTCCTGTCCCGGCCGACAACCCCTGGTATTACCAGTTATCCTTGCTGGATATTATACAGATGATCTGGCTGCTGGGGATGTTGCTTTTCTTATTATGGCATCTTGGACGCTATTGGAGCTGCAAGCGTCAATTAGCCCGTTGGCGCCGTCCTTACTATAGTCAATTAACTGCTCAACTATGCCAGGAATTGGGAATTAAAAAAGTCCCCACGCTGTATATCACAGCTCAGGCTCCCGGGCCGATGATGCTGGGCTTTTTCCGTCCGATTGTCTATTTGCCTGATATCCCAGAGAATGATACTGATTTTTATTTTATCCTTAAGCATGAGCTGATCCATTGGCGGCGCAAAGATATTTGGTATAAATTATTGCTCCTGATTGCTTGCGCTGTACATTGGTTCAATCCTTTAGTCCATCTTGCTTTCCGTTGTGCTTGCCGCGATTTAGAGATGGCTTGTGATGAAGCCGTGGTGGCTAATGCTGATGCTTCGGCCAGACGGCAATATAGCGAGGCTATTTTTACCTATATGAAAAAGCAGGTTTGCCGTCCTGCGCAATTGTCTACTTATTTTAATGGGGGGATCAAAACAATGAAACAAAGGTTTAGTAATATTTTAAGCACTGCCGTCAAACGTCGTGGACGTGCGGCTTTGGTAGCTGTAATGCTGGTTTTAGTCGCTGCAGGTGGTCTCTTTGCCTGCTCTATTCAGGAGGATACTAATACTCCTGCTGGTAATGATGGAGCCAATGGCTGGCCTCAGGATATCATTGCTGAATTAGGTGCCATGAGCGAAGAGGAGCTACGTGACTATATTACGCAGCCGATAGCTGACGGTACGATCGAGGAGATCGCTCAGCAGGTGATTAGCCAGGATATCGCTAGTTATTTCATTAATAGTATCACTGGAGATGGTACTGTCAATGGTGAGTATGATGCTACCATCATTGATGCCGAGATTATCTCTATCGATTTGCTTGGCAGTTATGATGAGGATACCTCTCAGCCTCTGTATGTATATTATCCTCAATACCGGCTCCAGCCTGATGATCCTGATAAAGTCGTTTTGGCGGGCGCCCGTGGACTTGACGAAGACGGCTGGATTATTAATAGCAATATGATGAATTCGCGAATTATGGTTACCCCGACAGAGGATGGCCGCTATTCCTTTCTGAGTTGTCCTGCTTTTGATTTACCGTTGAATAAGGCTATTCAAGAATCGCTTTATGGCGCTAACTCTGTCTCGGCGATGGATTTCACAATGTCTGGTGACAGTTTCCTTTATACTCTTGGCCGTCAGGTAGGAGACTATCCCTGGAATGAAGATTATAGCGAACCAGTCGATATCACTGATGCCGGCACGATTGATAACACCGATATGCCGGGCACAGAATTTTCCCGTGCTATCATTTCTACCGGGCATGATGATTTAGGCCAAACCGAGATGGTCTGGTATCGTGTAGCAGAAAGCGGTATGAAATATATTTACAGCCTCTCGACCACAGATCCTTATGTCAGCTGCGGTTTTGCCGGTTCTCATCATGCTAGAGTGGGTCAGACCGAGGCAGAGCTGCTGGAGGGTTGGAGCGATGTCCTGACTGAGGATACTAATATCGTTTATAGTGAGGGCGATGATTCGCTGTGTGTATTTGATAAAGTTTATACTTATACGCTGGAGTTTACTGATGATAGTGGCAACCATACTTGGGTGATGAATTATTATCTCAATGAGGGTGTGATCGCCGGCGTGGAAATGTCTATGGTGCTCTATTAATATATTGCTGATACTTAGGGGAGCAGAAGCTAAGAGATACTCTGCTCCCCTACAATTATCTTAGTTCGCTAATTCTATTATCTTTGCGTGGTGTACGATTATTGTCCTAGCAAACGGCAGCAGTCTTTTCAACTATAATTCACAGAGCAGGTCTTGACAAATGATTGGGAATTGCATATAATGAAATCAATCAAAAGGGAGTAGTTATAAGCATCGCTATCAACATCACGACTGCTAAGCCAGTCTGGTAGTGAGCGCCGAGTATTCGGTAACAAGACTTTTGAGTATATGCTTCTATTGAGAGGAAGCTTATACCCAAAAGCTTTTTTTATGCATTGACTTCCCTAAGATGCAGATAGTGGCTTGTTAATAATGAAGTTTATGGTATGTTAACGCAAGATATTGGTTACATAGGACATATTAAAATGGATGGAATTATTGCCAAGGCCATATCTGATTTTGACGATCATCAAGAAGAAGGAGTAATCAGCTATTATGGAACCAACATTCTATGACCGCACTACCGACCAGGTGCTCGATGCTGTTGGCGCGAGTCCGACCGGCCTTTCTTCAGCAGAGGCTGAGCAACGCCTACAAAAATTTGGCAAAAATGCTTTGGCTGAGGCCAAGAAAAAATCCGTCCCAGTGGTCTTTTTGGAGCAATTCAAAGATCTATTGGTCATTATCTTGATCATTGCCGCTATTATCTCCATGCTCTCTAGCAATATCGAGAGTACCATTGTTATCTTTGCCGTGCTGATCTTGAATGCTATTTTAGGCACAGTGCAGCATTTTAAGGCGGAAAAATCACTGGAAAGTCTAAAGGCAATGTCATCGCCGACTGCTAAAGTCATCCGCGATAACACTAAAACAATTATCCCTTCGGCCCAACTGGTACCTGGCGATATCGTAGAGCTGGAAGCCGGCGATATGGTGGTAGCGGATGGCCGTATTTTAGAGAATTTTTCTCTTAAGGTTAATGAAAGTTCACTGACCGGCGAGAGCGAGGGTGTAGAAAAAACAGCCGATGTGATCACCGGCGGCAAAGTTGCCCTAGGAGATCAGAAGAATATGGTCTTCTCTGGCTCCCTGGTTACCTATGGACGAGCATTGATGGTTGTCACCGCAACCGGTATGAATACCGAGCTGGGTAAAGTCGCTGCATTGATGAATCAGACCCAGCAGAGGAAAACTCCTTTGCAGCGGAGCCTAGATGATTTCAGTAAAAAGCTGGCCATTATCATTCTGGCCATTTGTGTTGTTGTCTTCGGCTTGTCTCTTTATCATGCTGATAGTATGGATTGGCAGGCTATACTTGATTCGTTGATGTTTGCTGTAGCCTTAGCTGTGGCTGCTATCCCAGAGGCCTTAAGCTCTATCGTTACTATTGTTCAGGCTATGGGTACTCAGAAAATGGCCCGCCAAAACGCCATTATCAAAGATTTGAAAGCAGTAGAGACCTTGGGTGCAGTATCTGTTATCTGTTCAGATAAAACAGGTACGCTCACCCAGAACAAAATGAGCCCGCAGAAGATCTATGTTGATGGTGATTTATTCGATCATCAACAGCTTGATTTGACTAATACAGTACATCACCGCTTGCTGCAATCAGCTATTTTGGCCAGTGATGCTACCACTGATGAAAAAGCCGGTACCTTTATCGGCGACCCAACTGAGGTCGCTCTGATTATGGTTGGCGATGGCTTAGGCATCGACGAGGGCGAATATCGGAGCCGTTATCCGCGTCTTTGCGAATTAGCCTTTGATTCAGACCGTAAACTGATGTCTACTCTCAATGACGTAGATGGCCAATGCATTCTTTATACCAAAGGCGCCATCGATGTCCTGCTCGACCGTTCCCAATATGTTCTTACCGCCACAGGTCCAGAGCCTTTAACTGCAGAGAAACGTCAGCAGATCTTAGATGTCAACCTGGCTCTTTCTAATGATGGCTTGCGAGTATTGGCCTTTGCTATGAAAGAGCTGCCGGAAGAAAGGGAACTCACTTTAGCAGATGAAGATCAGTTTACCTTTATCGGCTTGATTTCTATGATCGATCCTCCACGCCCAGAGGCAATTAAAGCTGTAGAAGAGGCTAAGCAGGGTGGAATCAGGACGATCATGATTACCGGTGACCATAAAGTCACTGCTACTGCCATTGCTCGCCAGTTGGGTATTTTCCGTGATGGCGATCTGGCAGTCACCGGCGTTGAGCTTGATGAGCTTACAGATGCCGGACTAGATGAGCGCCTGGAGCGCATTTCGGTATATGCCCGTGTTTCTCCTGAGCATAAAATCCGGATTGTAGAAGCTTGGCAACGGAAAGGCAAGATCGTCTCGATGACTGGCGATGGTGTGAATGATGCTCCTGCCCTGAAAGCTGCAGATATTGGCGTAGCAATGGGCATAACCGGTACTGAAGTCTCCAAAGATGCTGCTTCAATGATCCTGGCTGATGATAATTTCGCTACTATTGTTAAGGCAGTGGTCAATGGCCGTGGCGTTTATACCAATATCAAAAATGCCATCAATTTCTTGCTCTCTGGTAATATGGCAGGCATTATCTGTGTCTTTTTGACCTCGATTTTAGCTCTGCCGGTACCATTTGCTACGGTACATTTGCTGTTCATTAATTTGCTCACTGACTCTTTACCGGCTATAGCTATCGGTGTAGAACCTGCCACAGGTAATCTTTTGAAACAACCGCCGCGTGATCCTAAGGAGCCTATCTTGACCAAGAGTCTTTTGCTGCGCATTTTTATTTATGGTGCTTTGATCGCCTGTGCAACGATGGGCGCTTATTTCATCGGATTGGAATCAGCTGGTGCTGATCTGGCGATGACGATGGCGTTTGCTACCTTGACTTTGGCACGGTTATTCCATGGCTTTAACTGCCGTGGTATGCAGTCGATCTTTAAGCTGGGATTTGGCACTAATAAAGCCAGCATCGTTGCTTTTATCGCTGGCGTAATACTTTTGTCCGCCGTGCTCTTCATTCCAGGCCTTGGTAATCTCTTCCAGGTTGCAGATTTTACGATAGGCCATATCGGCTGGATCGTCCTATTAGCTTTCCTGCCTACTGTGGTCATTCAGATTTATAAAGTTATCCATGATGCTGTCACTAGCCGCAATAATCGTTTAGATAAAACTGGTGGTACCGCTTAGTAGCGAGATAAATATTAAAATAGTCTTGCAGATAGCGGAATCTCATCAATAAGGTTATTTTATTAATAAAACAGTAGTTAGCAAATAAAAAAAGCAGGAGTCAAAAGACTCCTGCTTTTCGTTTAGCAAATTCAGCAGATTTATTTATTCTGGATATATTCGTCAATAGCAGCAGCGGCTTTCTTGCCTGCGCCCATCGCCAGAATAACAGTAGCAGCACCGGTAACAGCATCGCCGCCGGCATAAACGCCTTCACGGCTGGTTTTACCAGTTTCTTCATCAGCGATGATACCGCCCCATTTCTGAGTATCAAGACCAGGGGTAGTGGATTTGATCAGCGGGTTCGGGCTGGTACCGATACCAACGACAACGGTCTGGACTTCCATCTCATACTCGCTGCCTTGTTTCGGGACAGGACGGCGACGGCCGGATTCATCAGGCTCGCCAAGCTCCATTTCGATAACTTCCATTGCCCGGACTCTGCCTTCCTCATCACCAAGGATTTTGGTCGGGTTGGTAAGCATCTTGAAGACAATGCCTTCTTCTTTAGCATGATGAACTTCCTCTGCACGGGCAGGCAGCTCAGCATCAGAACGGCGATAAACGATATAGACGGTCTCAGCACCCATTCTCTTAGCGCAGCGAGCAGCGTCCATGGCGACGTTACCACCACCGATAACAGCTACGGTTTTACCGACTTTGATCGGGGTGTCATGGTTCGGGAAATCATAAGCTTTCATCAGGTTTATACGGGTGAGGAATTCGTTGGCGGAATAAACGCCCATCAGGTTTTCACCCGGAATTTTTTGGAAGTTCGGCAGACCAGCACCAGAACCGATGAACACAGCTTCAAAGCCTTCTTCTTCCAGCAGTTCATCGAGGGTAATGCATTTGCCGATGACCATATCTGGGATGATTTTGACGCCTAAAGCCTCAACAGTTGCGATCTCACGACGTACCAAGGCCTTGGGCAGACGGAATTCAGGAATACCATAAACAAGAACGCCGCCAGCAGTATGAAGAGCTTCAAAGATGGTGACATCATAGCCTTTTTTGGCCAGGTCGCCAGCGCAGGTCAGACCAGCAGGGCCGGAACCGATAACAGCGACTTTATGTCCGTTTTTAGCGGGAGCTGCAGCCTGTTCTTTGGCATTTTCCATTGCATAGTCTGCAACAAAGCGCTCAATACGGCCGATACCAACTGGATCGCCTTTTTTGCCGCGGACACACAGTTTTTCGCACTGGGTTTCCTGGGGGCAAACACGACCGCAGATAGCGGGCAGGCTGTTGGTGCTTTTGACGATCTCGGCAGCTTCCATGAATTTGCCCTCAGCTACCAGAGAAAGAAATTCTGGGATACGGACATTGACTGGGCAACCAGATACGCAAGGCTGGTTTTTGCAGTTCAGGCAACGTTTTGCCTCATCTATAGCCATTTCGGCTGTATAACCCAGAGCAACTTCCTTGAAGTTTTTATTACGAACATTTGGTTCCTGCTCGGGCATGGGGTTTTTATCTAAACGCATATTGGCCATTATCTTACACCTCCGGTCAAGCGGCATTCATGTTTCTTCATGCTCTCGGCTTCTTCATCGCGATACATACGGGAACGGGCGATAACTTCGTCAAAGTCAACCAGATGACCGTCAAAGTCCGGACCGTCTACGCAGGCAAAACGGGTCTGACCATCAACAGTCAGGCGGCAGCAGCCGCACATACCGGTTCCGTCTACCATGATCGGGTTCATGCTGACGATGGTTTTGATGCCTTTATCTCTGGTCATATCGCAGACGACTTTCATCATGATCAGCGGACCAATCGCGATAACAGCGTCGTATTTGACTCCGGCATTGAGCTGTTCTTCGAGTGCTGCGGTAACAAAGCCTTTGTGGCCATTACTGCCGTCATCGGTCATGACAAACAGATTGGTGCAGGCATTGTTAAATTCTTCCTCGAGGATGATCAGGTCTTTGTTTTTGAAACCAACGATGAAGTCGACTTCTACGCCCATGTCATGCAGAGCTTTAGCCTGAGGATAAGCAATAGCAACACCCAGGCCGCCACCGACGACGCAGACTTTTTTCAGTCCTTCGAATTCAGATGGAACGCCCAGTGGGCCGACGAAATCGAGGAGGCTGTCGCCTTCGTTGAGTTCGTCCAAAGCATAAGTAGTGTAACCAACTTTTTGGAAGATGATGGTCACAGTGCCAGCTTCTCTGTCGTAGCCAGCGATAGTCAGCGGGATTCTTTCTCCGTCTTCGTTAATGCGGAGCATAATGAATTGACCTGGTTGAGCTTTCTTGGCAATATGGGGAGCCAAGATCTCCATGTAGGTCACGGTTGGGTTCAAAACCCGTTTTTTGACGATTGGGAACATGGTTATCCTCCTTAAAAATTTTTACGGCATCTAGCCCTTATAATAATTTGTAAAAAACAAATACTTATAGGCATCCAGTCCATTGTATGATAACTGCGCGAATTTGTCAATGATGATTCGTCATTTACATACTTTTCCCTTAATTATTTGTTAGCAGTAAGATATACGCCCATAGCTGCTGTTCCTACTGCGTTATCCGATGAATATTTTGCTTGAGCAAAATGAACTTTTTCTCTTGCTAGATAATGGCGCAGATTCTGGCTAGCCGCCACTCCGCCCATCAATAAGACTTTATCCAGGCCGCTGTTGTCCTTTGCTGCACGAATAGCTTTAAGCAAACTTTTGCCGATATTATCGAACACTGCTGCCGCTATCTGAGATGGCTCAATACCAGCAGTAATTGCCCTTTGTGCGGCAGACTCCGGTCCAGAAAAGCTGATATGCGTTCCTGTTACGCTTCCCGAGAGACGGAAATCACGGCAGGTGGCGGTTGTCGCTAAGGCGTCTAGATGAGCTCCTGCCGGAAAATCCATACCCAGAGCTACACCTACTCGGTCGACAAATTGCCCTGGTGGCAGATCAGTATCACCAATAATGCTAATACGGTATAAAAGTGGCTCGTATTGGCTGGGCAGAGAATTAGTAATAGTTGGTTGGCAAGGCTCTACCTGCAGTATTTCTCCGGTGCCTCCTGATAAATGCAGAGCTATAAATGGTTCCTGCCAATGCAGTCCAGCGGACCACAGCGCTGCAGCCAAATGCCCTTCCTGATGGCTGAAGCATAGCAGAGGTAGATGCAATGCCGCAGCTAAGATACGGCCTACGCCATATCCTGAGGTAAAAACAGGCATGAAAGACTGATCTTGCGGGCGGGGTTTATTGGAGACGGCAATAGCAGTAATTTGCTCCGCTGGGTATTGCTGTAAAAGATTGTCCAGCAGGTGAGGGAGATTTTGCGTGTGGGCATAGACTGCGTCGCTTTGGCGCAATCCCCGGGCGCCTTTTTCTACGGCCAAAAGCCGTCTCATATCGCATATGAGACGGCTTTCTTGATCCATAAGCGCCACTGAAGTGGTATAGCAACTGGTATCTATTCCCAAAATCATTGAGGTGTCTCCTCCGTTGCCGGAACTGCCAGTTCTTTGATGCGGATAGCATCTAAAATGCCATTGACCAGGGAACTGCTATTTTCATCACCAAATTTTTTAGCCAGTTCAATCGCTTCATTAATGATAATATTGGCATTGGCGCCGTCTTTATCGTGTAATAATTCGGAAATAGCCAGCCGCAAGATATTACGGTCAATAGCAGCGAAGCGGTCTACTGTCCACTCCCGGGCATATTTATTGATTAGCTGGTCGCATATCTCTTGGTCAGCTGCAGCACCCTGCGCTAATTGCAAAGCAAAGGCTGCACCAGCTTCACTCAGCCCAATATCGGTTAGCACCATTGCCGCTAGATTCCAGCTTTCAACTCCCATGTCCATTTGGAAAGAGAGCAATAGAGCAGCTTCCCTGGCACGCCGGCGAGGGGATTCCGCCAAGTCTCGGTAATCTTCTTGATTCATAGTAGCAAATTTGGCTGCTAATTCTTCCTCTGCTAACTCTGGTGTAGATGGACTCACTTTATTAGATTTAGTTTTTCGGACGGGCTTGTCCTCCGCTGGTTGCGGCAGAGGAAAAGTACGGATTTTTCCGGTTTCAGTCATTTCTGAAAAAATCCTCTACTGATTTTCTAAGATTGGTTTTTTTATCCAGGAAGCGTCCTAGCCAAATGCCTATGCCAATGCACAAGAAGATGAACACTGCCTTGAGAAAAGAATACTCAATGGCCAGTATGGCGAAAAAGAGACCGCAGACAGCAAGGATGATCGACCATTTATGGTTATGCCAAAAATCTAATAATTGCTTATCAGTTGACAATGGTGACACCCTCTTCCTTTTGTTCCGCAACTTCCGTTACTACCACACGAACATCAGCAGGAACAATACCTGCCATGGCCTCGAGCTGATTTTTGACTTCATCGCTAACGATATTTCCTACCTCAGGTACGGAATGCTCGCTATCCAGAATGATATTTAATTCTACATGGAGACCATTATTTTTGACCTGGAGCTCAGGTTGCACCGATTTAACTCCAGCAGTAGAAGAGGCTGCTTTTTTGACTATATTATACAAAGCTGTTAAGCCGATATCTACAGCCCCGCCTTCTACTGTAGCAACCCGCAGCTTTTTGGCAATGGGTTTGGGCATCAGCGCTACTACAACGCAGAAAATACCAAAAGCTAACAAAACCAAACCAATGATGATTGCCAGCCAGATGCCGGTTTCTTCAATAAAGGCTTGTCTCATGTTGTATAAGAAACATTTATCAAGGAAATTGATAACATTTGCAGCTACAGTAGAATTGACCAGCATCACTGCCATCAGTACTGCTGCTGCAGCACATACCAATCCCCACAGTGCCAGTAAAACCCTGCGCAAAGCAGACATAGGGTTTACCTCCTTATGCTTTTGTCAAAAGACAAGTGAGGAGTTATTCCTCACTTGCTTTGTTGCTGTTGGGATAACCGGCAGGGAAGGTGACGCCCTGAATATGAATGTTAACTGTTGGGCAGTTCAGACCGGTCATGGTTTCAACAGAACTTTTAACAGATTTTTGTACTTCTTTGGCTACATCGGCTATCGCAACGCCATATTCAACGATGGTGAAGATATCGATGATAGCATCTTGCTCCTGGATTTCTACTTTCACACCTTTGGTGAGGTTTTTGCGGCCGAGCATTTCAGCGATACCGCCGACCACGCCGCCGCTCATGCCGGCAATACCTTTAACCTCTGCTGCAGCTAAACCAGCAATGGTCGCGACAACATCCGAGGCGATTTTAACTGTTCCGGCACTATTGCCTTCGATAGTATTTTCAGCAATTCTTTCTTCAGATTCTACGCTCATTATTTTGTCCTCCTTAATTGAGAATTTGGCATCTTGTTGATCTTGTTTATAGCTAATACTTAGATATAGATATTATATCAAAGAAACTATCTTTTTACAATAACTACGTTTTCAAATCCGCAGCCGCTAGCCTTATCAACAATTTCAGCAATAATGGCTGCGTCTTGTTCATCGATCTCCAGATCAACAATGACAGTAGTTTGTTCAGAACCGATCATGACCACTGTTTCGCCATACCCCTTGGTTGCCAGAAGGCTCTCTGCAGTGATCTCGTTTTCAATATCAGAAGCTATGGCTATCCTTCTGGCTTCAGCATCCTCTAAAGCAGCAGTAGAAGAATTTTCATCTTCGATGATCCTTTCTAATAGGGCTATTTCCTCATCGCGGGCTTCTTCCCGCTCCATGCGTAATTGCGCAAAGGCAGCCGCAGCCTCTTCCTCAGGAGTAAGTGTTTCCTCAGGTATGGTTGTATTGTTAGTATTGGCTGATGTATCAGTCAGAGTAGAATTATCGCTGGATTCATTTGGCTCAGGAATATCATCTATTTGTGCTGCAGCTGGCAGATCGCCAAAAGCAGCACTAAAGCCGTTATTGGCAATATCCCATGCTAAAACCCCGACACAGAAAATGATGAAAGACATAAAGATGATCTTTTGATAATTTCGTTTGCTTTTAGTGCTCTTATTCCTCATTGTGCTCCTCCTTTATTATTTTCAATAGTTTGGTTGCTAGTATTTCCTTCTCTAGTATTTCCTTCTATAATCGCTATCTGCGAACTCGTCAGCCCTAATAAGCTTTTTATTGCCTGATAGAGCCGCTCTTTGACTAATGCATCGCCGGCTCCTTCGGCAACGATCACCACCCCCTTGACTTCGGGCAGACGCTGCTTAACCAATACTGGGCTATCATTAATCTGCGCCAGGGAAGTGCTGGTCTCGCTTTGGTCAGCGGATTGTTTTTCATTATTTTCCTCGGCATAGACATATTCCGTACCTTGCTCGAAGGTTAGCGCCACTGTTACTGCGCCAGCTCCCTTGATCTCAGATAGGATAGAGATTAATTTATCCTCGAGTTCTTTTTCTTCACTATAATAACTTGTAGATGCGGTTGGCTCTGCTGGCTCTTGGAGCGACGAGCTATCATTTGGGGTAGAGGTAGAATCATTGTTACTGCTGCCCAGACTCATCAGTATGATGCCCGCCACCAGACAGATAGCTAACTTGATGAAGAGGCTTTTTTCTTTTTTAGATAGATTGCTGAATTTATTCCAGATGCGCTCTTTTTTGTTTTGGTTCTCGGGTATTTCCATTAGCTCTCCTCCCTGATTTGCAGATAAATTTTTTCCGGCTCAATATTTAGATATCCACCTAACAGCTCTTTGATTTTATTTTCTGCTGTCGCAGTATCTGCGCCCGCCTTTTTTAGGGCTGTGATCTCCACCCGTTCTATTTCTCCGTTTTCAGCATTTACCTCGACTGCTGCTTCAGCGGCAGTAATACCTTCCGCCAGAATGGCTAACCCCTCCACTTGACGGGAGGCTTCGCGTTCGTATTCATTCATCGCTTCAGCTTCCAGGATCATGGTTATTTGTTCGGTAGCTTCATCATAATCAGCATATACAGCTCCATCATTATTAAACGGGTTTTTCCAGGAAAGATTTTGGAGGGCATCGGTGATGGGGACGATGATTAAAGCCAACATGATCAATCCGCAAGCTAACCTGACAAAGCGGCTGAGTTCACCTTGGGGCAGGAATAACTCTAGGCAAGAGAAGATTAAGGCCAAGGCCACGACATTCCTGACTATTTCGGTAATAACGCTCATGGGTTGCCTCCTTGTCAGCGCATCATCATAGTGATATTCCCTAAGCCGACAACTAATGCCAGAGCAAAGTAGGCAAACAATCCGCTGACTGCTAGTGCGGCAAACAACATGATCATGCTATTACCCAGTCCAGTGACAGCATCTGCCAGCTTTTCTTCCCCCAACGGCTGAATGAGAGCTCCGGCTATACGAAAGACTAAAGCCTGTAATAGTATTTGAATAGCGGGCAGAGCGCAGATAAAGAGGATTGCTATCGCCCCAACTACGCCTAGAATATTTTTAAGAATTAATGCCGTGCCTAAAACACTATCGAAAGCGTCAGCTAAAGAACGACCGACAATAGGAATAAAAGCCCCGCTGGCTGATTTGATAGCTTTGACCGCTAAGCCATCCCAAGATGCGGTAGACATTCCGGTGAAGCCTAGAAAGGCGATAAAAACAGTAGAGACAATACCCATTACTCCCAGGGCAATATCTTTGAATAGTGCGGCCATCTTACCCAGAGAAAGCCGAGGCGTCAGCCCTCCGCAGAGGCGCAAAATTGCCGAGAACGTAATCAGCGGAAAGATAAGATTCGCCATCAGGCTCATTAATACAGAAATGGCAAAAAGCAACGCGGGATTGATTAAACTAACGGTAGTGAGTCCGCCAATAGAGGCCAACAATGGGATTAGCAAGGGCAGGAGCACATAGATGAAATCACGAATCAGCCGGACGGTTTCTGCTGCTTTATTCATGGAGGGGATAAAGGCCGCTATCGCTATTCCGATCAATAGCAAATAAACTACCCAGCGGCTAATCTGTGCGATTTCTCCACCAGCAAAATTATTTTTGAGCATAGTCAGCAGAACAGCCATCAGACAAAGAAGGATAAGTTGTCCCAGCAGTGAACCGCTTTCTTTTAAATCAGCGAAGGCCATATCACCGAGGGTACTCCAAATATCGGAGAGGCTGAATTCCCGTTCTCCGGAGATCATCTCCCGAAATAGTTGCCCCAGGCTTAGGTCTGATCCTTCATCAGCTAACAGCTCATCAAGCTTATCCAACTGAGCAGTGAATTCATCCATATCCATTTCTTCGGCCAGTCCGGCAGTATCAAGCGATGTTTCTTCTTCAGCCGTTGCTGCCGCCGCAGTTGGAAAAAGCAATATCAGCGCTATGGATATAAGGAGAATTTTTTTCAGCCGGGCCATCTTAAAAGTTTCCCTTCATCAGGATTATAGTAATTCGATGACAGCATTGACTATGGAGGTCAGCACAGGAAGAGCTAGCATAAGAATGGCTATTTTAGCTGCCAGTTCAATTTTTAGCGCAATTGCTCCCTGAGAGGCGTCTCGGCATAGCTGCGCGCCGAATTCACAGATATAAGCGATGCCAATGATCTTGAGGATCAGCCCAAAGTAATAACTGCTGATGCCGCTGATGGATCCTAAGGCCGTATATCCTTCCAATAATGAGGAGAGGGAAGGGAAGAGGCGGATGATGATAATTGCTCCGCCAGCAATGGCAGCAATCAGCGATAAGCCCGATAAGCGGCTCTCTTTGAGAAAGAGTACTATCAAGGCAGTGATAATAGCTATAGCAATGCTAATAAAAATATCGCTGCTAGTCATAGAGATTAAAAACCTCCTGTACTCCTGAGAACAGATCTTGTAATAGCGGCAGAATCCGAATAAGCCCGATAGCTAACCCCACTACAAGAGCAAGGTAGGCAAATTCGTCTCTGCCAGCCTGTTTGAGAAAGGTATGTAGGATAGTGACCGCTATAGCTAATGCCATTAAAAAGAAAATAATAGATATGTCTGACATATGGCCTCCGTTTATTATTCATTTATGGCGTCTTGGTTTAAAGTAGTAGCAATACCAGGACTGCCCCGCAGCCCCAGCCCATGGTTTTCCAAATTTTCCCAGTCTTGGCCACCTCGGCGGCAGCATCTGCTTCTGCTTTTTCCAGCCGTAAACGTAGTAGCTCTAATGATTTAAGTTGATTAGTTGCATCACTGGTGCCTAGCCCCTCTGCTGCCAAAGAGAGCAGCATACGGTCTTCCGGCTGCAAGTCAGCTGCTTGATCCAATGTTTCCTGCCATGCTTCTCCTGCCGTACAGCCATCGCCAGCGGCCAATCGTTCTGCTGTTTGTTGAAATAGTTGTCCCGCAGAACCAGCCATTTCGGCTGATACAGATAGAGCTTGCTGCATTGGCGAGGCGGAGTAATCAATCTCTCTCATTAACGCTAGTAAGCCTTGATGCGCGCCCTGCAGAAAACGCCGCCGTTTTTCCAGACTGCTGGCTTGATGCCAGCCAGCGAAGGCGCAGGCAACAAAGATGCAGATAGCGCCAATCAGCTTTAACATGGCAAGAAGGAACCGTTTTTGACCCATTCCACTGTTCCCGGACCCTCCCTTCTGGATAAAAGCACGATGCGGTCAAAGGCTTTTTGTTGTAAGAGTTCCGATAAGACTGGTCTGCTTAATAAGTCTTCCTTGCTGGCTCCATGGGCGCTGCAGAGCATACGCACACCGCCATTGACCGCCTCCATGATCGCCGCCGCATCCTCTTCTCGGCCGATCTCATCACAGACTATTACCTCTGGCCCCATGGAACGGAGCAGCATATTGATCCCTTCGGCTTTGGGACAGCCATCTAACACATCACTGCGAATGCCTATTGGTAGCTGGGGAATACCTCCCCGCATAGCAGCCAGCTCTGAACGTTCATCAACGATACCCACTCGCATGGGGATGGTATTATCACCATCACTAATAGTTCTGATCAGATCTCTCAGGAGGGTTGTCTTACCGCCACGAGGTTCAGAGACGATTAGCGTATGGTATAGCCGTCCGCTTGGATCGAGAAGATAGGGGAGTAATGGTGCCGCCAAACCGTTTACTGGACGGGCGATACGGATATTGATGGCCGAAATCTCTTTAAGGTTTTTGATTTCACCATGGGAGAGAACAGCACGTCCGCATAACCCGGCGCGATGTCCACCAGGAAGAGTGATATATCCACGCCGCAATTCTTCTTCAATCGCATAAAACGAGGAATCAGAAAGCAGCATTACTGTCTTATGTAATTCACTAATGCTGAGCGCCTGCCCATCTTGCGGATGGGCTACTAATGAGCCGTCCCAGGCCAAAAAAGCTTCATTATTACTAAAGCGGCATAAGGGAGGCGTCAGTGGCTTGAGCCTCAGTTCTTCTAATTGGGCTAATTGTTCTTGGTCTGCACGGCGAAGCATCTCGCGGAGATCTGCCGGTAGATAGGTAAGTATTTGCTTGTAAGCCAAATCTGCCATATATAAAAACCGCCCTTGTCCATTAGGATATTTAATCCTATTAGACAAGGGCGGTTATTAGAACAGGATAATTTTAGCGGTTTATGGGGAAGGTGCTAGCTCAAGAACTATTCCTTTTCCTCATCATGATGGCAGCAGCCACAGTCGCAATCACATTCTTCATCATCTTGGTCATTGACAAAGACCACTGCATCACATACCGGGCAAGTAACTTCGATCAAATCATCATCGGTGAGGATAGAAGAATCGAAGTAGACCTTTTCATGGCAGTTGGGGCATTCCACTTCTACATAATCGTCTTCATCATCGTCTTCCTCATCATCATAGATGAGATCTTCAACATCAGCTAAATCGCTGTCAATGCTTTCTACATAATCCTCCAGGTCTTCCTGGCTTTCACGGAGATAGTCAAGGTAGTCGGATACTGACTCCAGCACCTCCAGCACATCGCTAATGACTTGTCCTTCTGGAGACTTGTCTAGCTTCATGCCGTCTACCTGGCCTTGTAAATAAGCTATTTTTTTCTGCAGGTCTTTCATAGGAAAGCCCCCTTTCGCTCATAGATTGTTAAGCATAGATAGTATGCCTAAAAAATTTTTTGCTTTACAAGTAAAATTTGACAACTTCTACTATATAAATAAGCAAAAGTAAACCATTTTGGGTTATAGTATTACTGTCAAACTATTTGCAGCGCTCAATATATTCGCCGGTTTGGGTATTGACTTTGATCCGGTCACCGACATTGATAAAGAACGGAACTCTGACTACTGCACCAGTTTCCAAGGTGGCAGGCTTATTACCGCCAGAAGCAGTATCACCTTTAATGCCAGGTTCAGTATCGATAACTTCCAGCTCAACATTAGAAGGCAGGTCAACGCCAAGAATATTGCCTTTAAAGGAGAGTACCGAGATATTCATATTCTCTTTGAGATAGTTTTTGGCGTCAGCCAGCTGTTCTTCGGAAAGCAGGCTCTGTTCATAATTTTCTACATCCATGAAAACATAGTAGGTGCCATCATGATAGAGATATTGCATTTCCCTCCGGTCCAGATGAGCCTTAGGCATTTTTTCTCCTGCATTAAAGGTACGTTCAATTACCGCACCAGTACGGGTATTGCGCAATTTAGCGCGGACAAAAGCAGAGCCTTTACCTGGCTTAACATGCTGGAAATCAACAACGATATAAGCATCACCATCTAGTTCAATAGAAACGCCGGTTTTAAAATCATTTGTAGAAATCATAAATGTAACCTCATCCATATAAAATTATTTACACACATTATAGTATATCATAGATGATAAACATTGCCAATAGCAAAATAGTGTCAGACAAAGTAAAAATGCCCATCTACCATCAAGCTCTATGATAAAGAAAAGGAAGACGGTTTCGTCTTCCTTTGAGTGTTGCTTAGCCGCGTCTGATCTCTTTGATGCGGGCAGCTTTACCAGTGAGTCCGCGCAGATAGTAGAGTTTAGCACGTCTGACTTTACCATGACGTTTGACCACGATCTTATCGATACGTGGAGAGTGCAGTGGGAAGGTCCTTTCTACACCTACGCCATAAGCTACACGCCGGACAGTAAAGGTCTCGCGGATACCGCCGCCTTTGATTTTAATGACTACGCCTTCGAAAACCTGGATACGCTCACGAGTACCCTCAACGACTTTCACATGCACCTGTACTGTATCGCCGGGGCGAAAAGCAGGGATATCGTTTTTCAGTTGCTCTTGTTCCAGAACATCAATAATATTGCTCATATTTCCTCCTTATTCGTCAGCCGTTCATTCCCGCGGGAACCATTTTGCAAGCGGCAGAGGACCGGCTCATAAAACAGCCCTTGAATTATAACATAACAAGGGCTGTTTGGCAAGCATTAATTTATATTTTCTAGATTTGGCTAATGCCTGGAATTTTATTAAGCCTTAAGCCGGTTTTCCATGGCTGTTAATTCATTGCGTAATTCTTCGGGTACTGTTTTGCCGATCTTCTCATAAAAAGCATGGATATTCTCGATATCTTCCAACCACCATTGATTATTGATAGTTAGGATGGTTTGCAGGTCTTCTTTGGTGAATTTGTGACCTGGCTTGATTTCATAGTCAAGTCCATCGAGACAAATGTCGTCCACTTTAGGCACAAAGCCGATTGGCGTTTCCTGGGCTCCTACCTGATTTTCACAACGTTTGAGGATCCACTCTAAGACGCGGAAGTTTTCCCCAAATCCTGGCCAGATAAAATTGCCTTCTTCATCGAGCCTGAACCAGTTAACATTAAAGATCTTGGGCAGCTTATCGGCAGTTGTTTTTTTGCCCATATCCAGCCAATGCTGGAAATAATCGCCCATATCATAGCCGCAGAAAGGCAACATCGACATGGGGTCGCGACGCACTACGCCAGTAGCCCCGTCTGCAGCTGCGGTAGTCTCTGAAGCCATGATGGATCCGACAAAGACACCATGATCCCAATCGCGAGATTGATAGACTAAGGGAGCGGTCTTGGCGCGGCGTCCACCAAAGATGATAGCAGACAGCGGCACCCCTTGTGGATTTTCCCATTCCGGAGAGATGCAGGGGCAATTGCGGGCCGGAGCAGTAAAGCGAGAATTAGGATGAGCTCCTGGTTTTCCTGAGTCGGGATCCCATGGTTTACCGGTCCAATCCTCTGCGTCACGCGGCGGATTTTTATCCATCTTTTCCCACCAGACAGTACCGTCTTTTTTCAGCACCACATTAGTGAAGATAGTGCCTTCTTTAGTGCAGGCCATAGCATTGGGATTAGATTTTTCGTTGGTACCCGGTGCTACGCCAAAGAAGCCTGCTTCAGGATTTTGCGCATAAAAACGGCCGTCTTCACCAATACGAATCCAAGCGATATCATCGCCAACAGTCCAGAGTTTATAGCCTTTTGCCCGGTAACCTTCTGGAGGAATGAGCATTGCCAAATTAGTCTTTCCACAGGCGGAAGGGAATGCTGCTGCGATGTATTTGGTTTCACCCTGCGGGTTTTCTACACCTAAGATCAGCATATGCTCTGCCATCCAGCCTTCTTTCCATCCTTGGTAAGAAGCGATGCGGAGGGCAAAACATTTTTTACCGAGAAGAACATTGCCGCCATAGCCGCTATTGCAGGAGCGGATATAATTGTCTTCTGGAAATTGCAGAATATAACGCTTCTCAGCGTCCAGATCACATTTAGCATGCTGGCCACGGACAAAATCACCGTCTTCGCCCAGCGCCTGCATTACTTTTTCACCGACACGAGTCATAATCACCATATTGAGCACGACATAAATACTGTCAGTGATTTCGATACCAATTTTAGAGAAGGGGGAGCCGACTACACCCATAGAATAGGGGATAACATACATGGTACGTCCTTTCATTTTACCCCGCATGATTTCGTCAGTCATGGCATAAGCCTCTGCTGGCGGTATCCAGTTGTTAGTAGCGCCGGCATTGCGCTGCTCGCGGCTACAGATAAAAGTTCTGTCCTCAACCCTAGCCACATCATTAATTGCTGTGCGATGATAGTAGCAGTTTGGCAGCACTTCCTGGTTTAGCTTAATCATTTCTCCTGTGCTACAGGCTATTCGACGCAGTTCTTCGATCTGTTCCTCGCTACCGTCAATCCAGACGATATCATCTGGCTGGAGCAGTTCGGCGGATTCTTTGACGAACTGGTTGACCTTAGCATTTTTGCAATCCATGCCCAATCCTCCATCTCTTATACTCAATTGCCTTTCTAAAAGTCTCTGTTTTAGTATATGTGGCCAGAGGCTTTTACGGTCATCAATGAGAAGAAAAGCAATAGATAAGCAACACTGATTTCTTGGGCCAACGTTTTTCGACGTCTTTAATAAAATCAGTGCTAACTTCTCCTATTTTAGATATTAAAGATATAGCTTAAAAATCCTTTTCCAATAGCAAATTAAAAAAATGATTCAATATTTGGACAATTTATGCATGATGGCAAACGGGCAGGAAAACTTCCTGCCCGTTTGTTAGCCGTTAATTGCTAGGCAATGATGTATTTGTTCTTTGAGTAAGCTGATGCCATTTTCATCTCCGGCAGCTGGTGGAGTGAATGTAGCTATTAATGAAGCTGGCCGCCGGCTGAGGACATGTATTTGATCAGCTAGCTTAATCGCCTCTTCGATATCATGAGTGATTAAGAGTACTCCTGGTTGGAAACGTTGAATAATGCCTAGCAGCCAGCTCTGCATTTCTTCCCTGGTCAGCGCATCTAGTTTGGCAAATGGTTCGTCGAGTAACCAAAAATCTCCTCCAGCCATCAAGGTGCGCAGCAGAGCGGCACGTTGGCTCATGCCGCCGGATAGTTGAGAAGGGTAGCTATGAGCAAAGCCCTCAAGTCCAAAGAGCGGGAGATATGATTTAGCTCTCTCCTTGGCCGCTGCTAATTCACTGCGGTCGTTTATCTCAACTGGTAAACAGACATTAGCCAGCAGATCGCGCCAGGGCAGCAGCATATCTTTTTGCATGCATAGGCTGACCTTGCCAGTAGTAGTAATGCTGCCGCTATCTGGAGGATAAAAACCGGCGATCATTGATAACAAAGTGCTTTTGCCACACCCAGATGGGCCCAGCAGCGCGGTACACTGTCCATGAGGAACAGTCAGAGAGATGTTATCAAGAACAGGTATTTTTTCTCCATTGAGCAGAAAAGATTTATAAACTTGGTTGATAGCGATTTCCATAGCATTTATCCTCAACCAGTCATTTAAGAGCTGTTATTGCGGAAGATATTCGTTGGTGAAGGCTGCTGCTCCATCGAATTCCTCTTCGAGCAATCCGCGTTCATATAGCCAATCAGCGAAATCCTGCCAAATGGTTTCGTCTTGGTAGCCCCAATAAGGAGCATCGTCCTGATATTGCCCAGCCATCCATTCTTGTCCTGCTTTGATCAGGTCTTCGCTGGATTCTGGTGATGCTGCCAACAACATATCAGCTGCTTCCTCGGGATTGCTATCGGCAAACTGATAGCCCTTGCTGACCGCTGCCAGGAAGCGCTCGGCAATATCGCCATTATCAGCCAGCCAGCTTTCCTCTGCTACCAGAACAGGGGTGTAATAGTCAAAAGCTGGGTCGATATCTTTGAGATAGATAGTATCCAGTTCTACCCCTCTAAGCTCAGCTTCAACACCAGTAGTGGCATAATAGATCCAGCTGAAATCGACATTGGTCTCAGTAGCGGCAAAAAAGTCAGCGCTGCCGATATTGATGATTTCTACCGGATCGCTCAAACCTTCACTTTCGACCAAATAGTTGATAAGGGCTTCTTCAACCTCGCCGCCCCAGCCGCCATAGGTCTTGCCAGCAAAATCAGCTATGGTGCGGATATTGTTTTCTTTGGGAGCGGCAAAGCAGGAAGTATTATGTTGGATCACCGCTGCTATTGAAATTACCGGGATATCAGCTTCCCTGGCAAAAGTGACTTCCTCTTGATAGCTGACGCCAAATTCAGCTTGTCCTGCTGCCACCAACTGGAGGGCATAGTTATCGCCAGGCTGGATGATCTCTACATCAAGACCCTGTTCCGCAAAATAACCATTGGCCTCGGCTACATAAAGACCGGTATGGTTAACATTGGGTACCCAGTCTAGGACCACAGTTACCTGGTCTAGTTCAGCATCAGTCGGTTCCTGCGGTTCCTGAGTATCAGCGCAGGCCGCTAATGAGAAGACCAACATCACTGCTAAAACGATTAAAGCTAATTTCTTCATTTTCCTTACCACCTCTATTTGAATTTTTAAATGAAACCAACTTAAGAAACATCTTAGAATAAATGTTATTTTTCATCGTTTAAATATTTGCGCCACTTCAGACACCTGCTTTCAGCGATTTTCACCAGGCCAAAAATCAATGCGCTCCAGATGATGATGGCTAAAATAGCGGCGAATACCAGCGGGAGATTGAAAGCATTTTGGGCACGGATCAGCATTAATCCCAGGCCAGCCTGAGCGCCAAGCCATTCGCCGATGACTGCCCCCATTACGCTGTAGACTGCTGAGATGCGCAGTCCGCTAAAAAAGTGGGGAAGGGCTAATGGGAGTCTGATCATGCGGAATAATTGTTTATCATTCATTCCCATGGAACGGTAGAAAGATAATGTTTCGTTATCAGCGGCATTGAGACCGGCTAAAATGTTGATCGTCATCGGGAAAAAACAGATCAGGATAACAACCAATACTTTAGGCAAAGTCCCATACCCGAACCAGATGATGAACAGTGGCGCTAAGACGATGATCGGCACCATTTGGGAACCAAGCAGCAGCGGGTAGAGAGTTTTTTTGATCGCTGGTGAGAGAGCCATCAGCAATGCGATGCCCAGTGAGACGATAACTGCCAAGATCATTCCCAGACCTGCCTCTGCTAGCGTATAAAGGCTGTGATGCCAAATTAATGGTAAATTTTCGCCAAAAGCCACTATTACTGCCCCAGGCGTAGGTAAGAGCCATTCCTTATTGATAAGAAAAGAAGCTACAAGCTGCCATACCAGCAAAAAAATGATGATGCCTGCCAGTGGATAAAGAAGATCTTTTCTGGATGATTTGGGTGATAATTTCATCATTGCTCAGTCCTTTGGCTAAAAAAGAAAACGCTGCCCGGAGAGGACAGCGAAAAACAGACTCCCTCCGCCGGCATTACCCGGATCAGGTTAAAGGGTCGAGACTCAATTGTCTCCTCTCAGCCATTCAGCTCCCCTGAACTTTCATTTAACTTTATGCAAAAATTTTATCCTACTGTCGCTATTAAGTCAAGCTATTTTTGTCTTTGGATGCCGTTGATATCGATATAACAGTCCCCATCTAGAAGAAGCTCTGATACTGGTACCGCAGTCAAGCCTTGTTCTTGAAGTTGTTCCAAAATGATAGGTAATGCCTCGGCAGTATGCAATCCGTTATTATGGAAAAGGATAATATCCCCAGCATGAATATCTTTCATGACCCGATCTACGATTTCATCGGCGGATAAATCTTTCCAATCTAGGCTATCCCCCATCGACTGAAAAAAAGTACTCCCTTTCCTCAATAAGGAAAGGGAGTAACCATCATTTTGGCTCGATTATTTGATCGGTGCTTTGCGGAAAAGCAGCCAAGAACAAATGCCAAAGATTACGGAGAAGGCCAGTGCAGCAACGACACAATTTCCAGGACCGGCGGCGCAGAATTTTACCAATAACCGGAGAGGATAAACAATAGCGGTTATCAACCAATCGCCAGAGGCATAACTGCCGACAAAGGGGATAACGATAAAGCATAATACCGGCAAGCCGATAGCAACTACGATTTTCCATGGCTTAGGCAGGCGGTAGAAGATCATGGAGATCAACATGCCCAGCAAAAATACCATCAAATATGTCGGTATCATCAATGCGGCAGATAGCAGATAGTCGCTAAAAGAAGCGATACCATATTGTTGACTATAAATTTGATAGGCCAGCGGTACTTCGATATTGCCAATATTCTGAGTCGCTAACTGAGTTAGCCCAAGGATAATTTCCCCAGCGATAGTCAGTAGTAACGCAGTAGCCAGAGCGATCAGAATTTCCGTAACAAAGGTGGTTGTTCTGCCGACCCCGTGCTGGATTAACAGCCGCGCATCTTCACGTATGCAGCAGATGCCAAGGACAAAAACCATCACCATAGCAGCGAACTCGAAATAAGAAATAGTAGTCTTTGCTGAAGCCATGTTGTTGGCAGCAATACCGGCAATGACAATATTAATAATGATAAAGGCTATCATGATAGCGACGAAAACCAGAGAAGATTTGAGTACACCCCGAAAAGAGGATTTGAATGCCGGTACTAAATAATGTTTATTCATGGTCGCTGTCCTCCTTATTCATCAGCTGGATAAAGTAATCTTGCAGATTGAGCTTGCCCAGTTCCAGGTTTTCCGGTAGTGGTACGGGGTCTGGTTGACCTGCGATACAGGCTGTTTTGAGCCCGCCCAATGTGTTCTGCGTGATTACCTGTTTGCCAATGATATATTCATTGACTAAGGATGCAGGTCCACTGATGGTATAGCCTCCTGACAGCAGCTCTTCGCTAGGCATATCACGGAGAATCTTGCCTTCGCGGATAATGATCGTATGCTCGATCAGGCTGGCTACTTCAGCTATTAAGTGAGTGGAGATAATGATAGTCTGCGGATTATTGGCGTATTTTTCTAATAGCAGCTTATAGAAAAGATCGCGGTGCTGGGCATCGAGCCCTAAAACCGGTTCATCTAGCAGCAGATAGGGGGTATTAACATTCAGCGCTACGATAAGCTTGAAGATCGATGTATAGCCGGTAGAGAGCGTATTAATTTTTTTACGCGTTTTGAGCCCAAATTGTTTTGCCATTTCCAACGCTTGGTCCATCTGAAAATTTTGATAGAAGTTGGCTGCCTCCTCGAAAGCACGCTCTACTTTCATTCCATCGGGGTAGAGATTTTTTTCACTGAGCATAAAAATTTTATTGAGCGCACAGTCATTATCAAGGGCCTGTTCATCATCAACTATGACCTCACCACTATCGGGAAAAATGCGGTTGGAGATAATGTTGAGCATGGTTGTTTTGCCAGCGCCATTATTGCCTAGTAACCCATAGATCTTGGGCTGATCAAAATTCAGGTTAATATTATTTAATGCTAAAGTATCACCAAAGCGTTTAGTAATATTTTTCAGTTCAATTCCCATAATCGGTATACCCTCTTTCTAACATGGATTGTAAGTCTTGTTTATCTAATCCTAATCGTGCTGCCTCTTGCAGCAGTGGTACAATATAGTCCAGATAAAAGCTTTCTTTGCGCTTGGCGCGGAGTTTTTCCTGTGCCCCTTGGCTGACGAACATCCCTAGGCCGCGTTTTTTATAAATCAGTCCCTCGTCAACCAGGATGTTGATTCCCTTGAGCGCTGTTGCCGGATTGATTTTGCATGATACGGCAAATTCTGTTATTGAAGGGATTTGGCTCTCCTCAGGATAAGCTCCGCTCAAAATAGAGTCTTGAAGCATCTCAGCTATTTGGATGAAGATCGGCCGGTCATCATCGAAATTTATCAGCATATCTCCACCTCCATTAATTAATCAGTTAATTAGTTGAGTAATTAACTATATTGGAAGTATAGCTGATTATTTTTTCTCTGTCAAGGATTTTTTTTGCCGAATGCTCATAATTAGCACTTAATTTTCATACAAAGTAAAGACAAGGCACAGCCAAAGCTGTGCAATATAATCCATAAGGGAGGGAAAAGAGTGGAAAATTATGATGTGCTTAAGGACGTCTCCGAAAGGACTGGTGGAGATATCTATTTGGGCGTGGTAGGTCCAGTCAGAACCGGCAAATCCACATTCATTAAGCGCTTTATGGAAGAATTGGTCCTTCCCAATATCGAAGATATCCATGAGCGTGAAAGAGCTGTGGACGAGATGCCGCAGAGTGGTTCCGGCCGAACCGTAATGACGGCTGAACCTAAATTCATTCCTGCTGAGGCTGTCAATATTCATGTTGATGATGGTATTGATATGCGGGTAAGGCTTGTTGATTGTGTTGGCTATGCGGTGGAAGGTGCCCGCGGCTTCGATGATGAGGATGGTCCGCGGATGGTTGATACCCCATGGTTTGAGGAACCGGTCAGCTTTGCTGTTGCCGCAGAGACCGGCACAGAGAAGGTTATTGCTGAACATAGTACGATCGGGGTAGTTGTTTTGACAGATGGTACTTTTGGCGACATTCCCTTAGAGGCCTATAATCCTGCTGCCGAAAGAGTGATCGAAGAATTACAGGAGCTGGGCAAACCATTTGTCATTATCGTTAACAGTGCCGACCCTGATGGTCAAATAGCTCAGGATTTTGCTGATGAGCTGGCTGAGCGTTATGGCGTTACTGTTTTGACGATGAATCTGCTAGATATGACGGCTGATGATATCATGGATATCCTTAACGCCGCACTATATGAATTTCCGGTCATGGAGATCAATATCAGTCTCCCACGCTGGATCGAAGAGCTGGAGAGCGATCATTGGTTGCGTAAGGCTATGGAAGCTGCCATTGCTGAAGCTGTTCAAGGGGTCAAAAAGGTCCGCGATATTAGCAGTATCATCGATAGCCTGGATACCCAAGACGATATTCAGCAGACCACATTGACAGAATTGGATCTAGGCCGGGGTGCGGCTTCTTTGGCTGTGATGGCACAAGATGGATTGTTTAATCAAGTGCTTGCCGAATATGCGGGAGAGCCAATAGAAGGAGAGCATACTATTCTTAGCCTGATGCGACGTTATGCTAAAGGCGCCCATCAATGGGAAAAGATGGCTGATGCTATGGAGGAAGTTAGTGAGGAAGGCTATGGTGTGGTCAGCCCACAGATGGATGAATTATATTTGGAAGAGCCAGAGCTAATTAAGCAGGGAGGACACTTTGGTGTACGTTTAAAAGCTTCCGCACCTAGTTATCACATAGTTTGGAACAAACAGAAGTCCCCATTTTCGATAACGCTTGCTGTTTGATGGTTGCTGACAATAATATTTGTCTTTTTCCTGTGATCGCTCTTGATCGTTTCTGTGTATAAGCTTTGCTTATATATAGTATCCATTTTGCGTATTTTTCTTTTGCGGTAGCTTATGGTATGATAATAAAGGGAGGAAAGGTCATTTCAATAGCTCGCAATAATTTTTGCTGGGTTTGGATATAAAAGATGTTTTTATGTTTTTGTAACTATGAGAAAAGGGAGATAGGCAAAAGGAGATAAAATGCAAATCAGGGATATTGAATATGTGGCTGCTGTGGCTGAATATCACAGTTTTTCCCGCGCAGCAGAGAAGCTTTTTATCAGTCAGCCTGCACTTAGTCAACAGATTCTACATTTGGAAGATGAACTACAGGTGCAGTTGTTTAAACGGGAGAATAAACAGGTCACTCCCACTTTAGCTTGCGAGGCTTTTTTGGAAGACGGCCGGACTATTCTGGCTTTAAGCCGCCGGATCAAAGAACGGATGGCTGAATTTGCTGACCTTAATGCAGGGGAGTTGAAGATCGCTATCTCCTCTTTTTATCATCGTAGTTATTTGCCTCCATTTATGAAACGCTTTCAAAAAAGATATCCTAATGTAAAGATCAATGTTGTTGATGCCTTTTCTAATGAACAGAGTAAGCTGTTATTGCAAGGTGAGGTTGATTTGGGCATTGCCTCCTTGCCACTGATGGATTCAAGATTGGCATATGCCAAACTTTTTGAAGAAGATATTTTGTTAGCTATTCACAAAGACAGTCATGTTAATGATTACTTTAAAAACAAAGATGATAACAGCTTAACCATAGAAGATCTTAATAAATTACGATCAGAAAGCTTCATTATGTGCCAAAAAGGGCGCAATCTGCGTGATATCAGCATCGCCATTTGCCATAAGGCCGGTTTTGAACCGAATATTGTTTATGAGACTCCAAGTTGTGAAAATATTACTGAGATGATTTTGCAGGATATCGGTCTCGGTTTTGTGCCTAGAAGGACGATTGAAGCTTATCCTCCTGACCGCAGGCCGAGGTATTATAGGATTCTCGACGATATATCTTCTCAGACCTTTGTGTTGGCTTATCGGGAGGGTGCTTTATCTCGTGCAGCTCAAGCGTTTTATTCAATAATGACAGAAAATGATTAGTTAAAGGCTCTTCACTAAATCTAAAAGGAAGCAATCATTGTGATTGCTTCCTTTTAGAATGGGTACATCATGCTCTCTAGATAAAACTTAGTAGGAAGGAGGCTTGATGGTTATCTATGCACCGCTATAATTGACCCGCAATTCTTCATCTATGTTATATCCCCGTTTAATAGTCGGGAAGAGTTTAACCTTGGCTTGCAGTTTGGATTTGGAGCGCGAGATTTTGATTGCCGCAACTACTCGGTCGCAAATTTCGCCAGCTAAGCCGGTGTAAGTATTGGGATCAAGAAGCTCGTCTATTTCTGCCTCCGAAAGATTAGCCATTATTATTTGTGAATCCAGAAGCATATCCCGGAATTGATGCTTACCCTCAAATGTTTTCATGGCAATTTCATAAACAACTTCATGTGCTGTTTGTTTGCCAATTTTTTGTCCCAGAGCCATCATTACCCTTTCGCTCATCATTAACCCCCTGGCGATGAATAAGTTTTCTTGCATCCGTTCTGGGTAGACCTGCAGGTTCTCCAGAATTTTGGCTCCTTTAGCAGAACAGGCACTAGCGAGAATAATACATTCATTAACGGTTTTCCATTCTATTTTCCATAACGCACCGTCACGCTCATGTTCGCAGAACATTGATTCCTGGGCGGTAGCAGCTTCTCCCTTGACTAGTCGGGCTAAGCACTGCAGAGCCTCAAAGCCATTAGGATTGCGCTTATGCGGCATGGTAGAAGAACTGACTTCCCCAGGGGTAAACCCTTCTGCTACCTCGCCGATCTCTGTCATTTGCATTTTTGCCAGTTCATTGCCCATTCTGCCCAGAGTGCAGCAGGCTATTGAGACGACATGGCAGATCTCCGCCATCCGATCACGGCTGGTATGCCAACTAATATTAGGAATGTCCAGTCCTAAGCGTTTAATGGTACGGTCGCTGACCTCCATGCCGCGGGGGCCAAAACCGGCCATGGTTCCCAAAGCGCCAAAAAGCTCGCCGACAAAGCAACGCTGGTAGCATGATTCCATACGTAATAGATCACGTTCTATTTCGCTGGCCCAGTTGGCACATTTATATCCAAATGTGATTGGTACTCCCTGTTGGGTATGTGAACGTCCGGCCATTGCTGTATCGCGGTATTTTTTGATCATCCCTAGTAGATGGTCTTCACAGGTGCGTAGATTATCATAGATAATTTTGAAACCCTTTTTGAGGCTGATGATAAACCCGGTATCAATAACATCCTGCGTAGTAAGCCCCATATGAATATATTCACCGGCGCCGTTTTCGCAAATGCTTTGTAAAGCCCGCAGAGTAGGTACTAATGAGTGATGGATGGCATCAACGCCATGGCCAATTGCTATCAGATCCAGATTTTCCACATGGGCTTTACGGCTGATCTCATCGGCAGCTTCCTGGGGAATGATACCCATTTCTGCTTGGGTCTGCGCCAATGCGCTTTCGATATCGAGCCAATTTTGTACCATAGTGGTATCATCAAATAGTTGGCGTACTTCCGACATGCTGTAATTATTGGCAAATAATACTGAATCAATCATGGCACTGGCCATTTTTACTCACTCCTTTGCCCCAATATGGGGGGTAATAAACAAAACTCAACGAGTATTGCTTTCATTAACAGCATATCACCCTTATTAGTAAATGTTAAATGCGAAAACTGAATCTTATCTATAAGAATAGCTTATAATATGAGCT